>NZ_LCTZ01000002.1:2682500-3000000 GCF_001413955.1 Flagellimonas eckloniae
GGGGCAATAAAATCAATTGCCGCCACAGCAAATACTTTGTTTATTACTGATAGTAATGCGGTGTTTTTCTCCAATGGAGCTTTGACGACATGGACAGCGGCTACCGTTAGTCCAAATGCCCCAATAACAAGTATTCAAACTTCTGGAAATCGAGTTTTTATAACAACTTCTGATGGCAGGATATTTTTTAGCGATAATGAAGGGGTAAACTGGAATCTTATCCAAAATAACAATACGGATAGACCTGCTGAAGATGCCCTTTTTACCAATGGTAGAATATTGATGACTACATCAGAAGGACTGTTCTCTTCTGGTGATAGCGGTCTAAACTGGAATGAAAGCAATAACGGAATATTGGCAACAAGCATCGAATCACTTCATACCAATGATTCTTTTATTTATGCTGGCACCAAAAATCAACATGTATTTCGCTCAGGTGATAATGGCCAATCTTGGACAAGACTTAGAAATGGGTTGAATACCATTGAGTCTTCCCATGTTTCCGATATAATTACTTATCAGGACAACTTGCTCATTGCAACCGATGATGGTGTTTACGAATCCACGGATGATGGAAATTCTTGGACAAAAATTCTTGACCCAGGCCCAGGAGGTAATGTAGCAACTCTTGCCACAAGAGATCGGGTTATATTGGCAGGAGTAAATGGAGTTGGCCTCTATATTTCATTGGATGATGGAGTATCTTGGAGCCTTACAAGTGGGTCAGGTCTTGGTATAAATTCAGACTATGAATCCATTGTTATCCAAAGCGCCACCATATTGATCAGTGCAAGAAATGGTAAAGTTTTTGAATCCATAGATTTTGGATTAAACTGGGGCGAGGTTTCAATTACGAACGGTTTTACTTTGGTTTATAAACTAATTCTACATGAAGATAAATTATATGCGGCAACAGCTCGAGGTTTTTGGGTAAGTGATAATTTTGGAGGGAGCTGGAATGCATTTAATGATGAATCCATTCCATTATTTGATGCGGAAATTGTAGATGATTTGGTTTATGCCGGGTCAGATCAAGGGGTTTTTGTCGCCTCTCTTGATGGCTCACCTTGGTTTGAGTTGTGTGCGGGTATAGGAAAACGGACTGTAAATGAACTTGTGTTAACAGATGACCTTCTTTTTGGAGGAACTTTATCCTCCAGTGTCTGGAACTATGATTTAAGCAATAGCATCTTCCCCCCAGAAGAAGGAAGCTCAAATATTACAGAAACGGTAGAGTTATGTTCTTCAGATACTCCAATTGATCTAACCAGTCTTCTCCCTAATTCAATTGAACTTGGCGGTAGTTGGAGTCCCGAACTAAACTCAACAAGTAACATTTTGAATCCTAGTGTAGATTCCTCTGGAATTTATACATACATGCTACCCGAATCAGATTGTGGCTGTAGTACCTCTTTTCAAGTTCAAGTGGACATAGATCCGCAAACCAGCGCAGGAGATGATATTGTGCTGGAAGCCTGTATAAATAATGAACCCTTTGATTTGTTGGAGCGTTTAGGTGAAAATGCCGCACAAGGGGGTACCTGGAGTCCTTCTTTGTCAAGCGGGTCTAATATTTTCAATCCTACAATTGATGTAGCAGGAATTTATAGCTACACCGTTACCTTTGACTGTGGACAAGATACTGCCGAAGCTACTATTTCAATTTCAGGAGGTTTTGAAATTCCATCGGATTTAATAGACATCAAAACATCTTCAAAAGAAGGACTCATTACTGTAATGGTAGATTATGATAATCAATTTGAATTCTCTTTGGATGGTATTAATTACACCCAAAATAATGTTTTACCTGTATTGGAAGGAGGAAGTTATACTGTTTTTGGAAGGGAAATAAATGGTTGTGGGTTTTTTCAGAAGGAAGTTTCATTGTTGTTCATCCCAAAATTCTTTTCCCCAAATATGGATAGTTTTAATGATTATTGGGAAATTTCTGGAGAAATAAACCAAAATTTTACACTTACAATTTTCGACAGATTTGGAAAATTGTTAAAGCAATTAGATAACAACAATTCCCGTTGGGATGGAAATTTCAACGGTAAAAGATTGCCTTCATCAGATTATTGGTTCAGCATAGTCTTTGAAAACGGAAGTTCTGAATCGGGACACTTTTCTTTGATTAGATAAGTCCTAAAATCAATAATTTCAAACTACCCCAGCCCTACATCCAAGGTCATCATCACAATAAAACCCCCAATAAAGCCCATTACAGCAATATCCGAATGTTTGTCTTGTTGGGTTTCCGGAATCACCTCTTCAACAACAACAAAAATCATCGCGCCCGCCGCAAAGGCCAGTGCATAGGGCAAAATGGGTTCAAAGGTAAGCACGGCCCAAGCCCCTATAACCGCAGCTATGGGCTCCACTAATGCCGATGCTTGCCCATACATAAAACTTTTTCTTCGGGTAAGACCTTGCCTTCGCAAGGGCATGGCCACGGCAAAACCTTCAGGGAAATTCTGTAATCCAATCCCCAGGGCCAAGGCAACTGCGCCTCCAATGGTTGCCCCATCAAAGCCAGCAGCGACACCTCCAAAAAGTACCCCTACGGCCAACCCTTCAGGGATGTTGTGCAATGTTATCGCCAAGGTGAGCAAAGTGGTTCTGTGCCAAGGTGTTTTCATACCCTCCGCCTCACTTTCTTTAAAATTTATATGCAAATGCGGTAGTACCTTATCCAATCCAAAAAGAAAAAACGCCCCCAGTAAAAACCCTACTGCGGCAGGAATTACCTTAACAAAACCTTCACCCGGACTCATTTCAATTCCAGGGGCAAGCAAGCTCCAAAAACTGGCGGCTACCATCACCCCACCAGTAAACCCAAGCATTCCGTCCATTACGGCTCGGTTTGGGTTTTTAAAGAAAAAAACCAATCCAGCTCCCAGGGCTGTCAGTCCCCAAGTAAACAAAGTGGCATAAAAAGCGGCCAAAATAGGGTTTATAGATTCAAAATAGTTGATTACTTGTTCCATTAGTCATTCTTTTTAACGTAAAGATTCGATGCTATTTGATGCGATATATTCAATTTTTTATCCTCGACTTTTATATGGAGCGACATATCAAAATCTTCTTTTTCCAAAACTTGGATTGTATTTCCCAAAGCAATATTGTTCTTGTCCAAAAATTTTAAAAACATAGCAGAAGTATCTTTAACTCCAACACAAACACCAATACTTTTTAAAGGCATCTCACTCAACAACTGTTTGTCCCTCACCATAAACTTGCCGTCTTTTGTGGGAATTGGGTCTCCATGCGGATCATATTTGGGATGACCCAAAAGCTCATCCAATTTGTCAATTAACTTTTCGCTTTTTATATGTTCCAATTGCTCTGCTACTTCGTGAACCTCATCCCATGAAAAATCTAATTTTTCTACCAAAAAAACCTCCCATAACCTATGTTTTCGAATAATGGAAAGCGCTGTTTTAATTCCGAAATCGGTCAAAGAGACCCCTTGATATTTTTTGTAGTGGACCAGACCCTTATCAGCTAATTTTCTGGCCATATCCGTAACTGAAGACGGTTTTGTTTGCATTTGCTCCGCTATGGCGTTGGTAGCAATTGGCGTAGCCGTATTACCTCCTAAATGAAATATGGTCTTGATATAGTTTTCTTCGGACCTGGTCATATGTTCTTTTGATGTTACCACCCAACTGCACTGAAAATAGCAATTAGTTTAATTTTTCAAAAATACATTTTTATTTATAAAAACAAATTTTTAGATTTGTCTAAATTTTAATTTAAATGAGTAAAAAATGAAATCAATCTCATTGGCACTAATTTTACTAAGTTTCATTTCGGGATGGTCCCAAACCGGAACAATCCAAGGTAAGGTCTCCGAAAATGGACAAAACCTACCTTTTATCAACATCTACTTAAAAGGAACCCAAAACGGTACCTCTACCGATAAAAATGGAAACTATTCTATTGCTAGCCTGGCCCCAGGAAACTATGTGCTGATTGCCTCAGCTATTGGATATGAACCCTATAGAAAGTCGTTTTTAATTGGAAGAGATGAATCAATAACACTCAATATTGAGTTGACACCATCCGCCGAAGCATTGGATGAAATGGTGGTTACCGGTACCTTAAAAGCAGTAAGTAGATTGGAAAGTGCTGTTCCTGTTGAAGTTTATAAGCCAACCTTTCTAAAACAAAACCCAACCCCAAGTATTTTTGAAGCCCTTCAGAATGTAAATGGGGTTCGTCCGCAGATCAATTGCAACGTTTGCAATACGGGCGACATCCATATAAATGGATTGGAAGGGCCTTACACTTTAGTGTTGATAGACGGCATGCCCATTGTAAGCGGTCTGGGTACGGTCTACGGATTATCCGGAATACCAAACTCCCTAATTGAACAAATTGAAATTGTAAAAGGGCCTGCCTCCACACTTTATGGCAGTGAAGCTGTTGGCGGTTTAATCAACATCATTACCAAACATGCACCCAATGCCCCCGAGTTTTTTGCGGATGGGTATTTGACCGGTTGGGGGGAATACAACCTAGATATTGGTTCAAAATTTGAGGTGGGTAAAAAAACAGATGTATTGTTGGGCATCAATTATTTTAATTTTGATGAAATCATTGACAACAACGACGATAATTTTACAGATCTGACATTACAAGATCGTATCTCTATTTTCCAAAAATGGAACTTTAAGCGGGATAATGCCAAGGTATTTTCTCTTGCAGGCCGATTCTTTTATGAAGACCGATGGGGAGGGGAACTCCAATGGACACCAGAGTTTAGAGGTGGCGACGATATTTATGGAGAAAGTATCTATACCCGCAGATGGGAAGTTTTGGGAAAATATCAATTACCCATTGATGAAAAAGTAATGCTTTCTGTGTCCTATAATGACCATGATCAAAACTCTGTTTACGGGAATGTTTCCTATTTGGCAAATCAGCGAATCGGGTTTGGACAAATGACTTGGGACAAATCCATTGGCAACCATGATTTGCTCTTTGGAAGTGCCATTCGCTATAACTTTTATGATGATAATACCCCAGCTACAGAAAGTGCTGACGAAGTCTGGATTCCCAGTCTTTTTGTTCAAGATGAATTAAAACTTGCTGAAAAACATTCCCTTTTAGGGGGCATCCGCTATGATTATGACAATAGGCATGGTAATATTCTTACCCCAAGAGCCGCATATAAGTGGAGAATTTCCGATAATGATATTTTCAGAATCAATGCAGGAACAGGGTTTCGAGTGGTGAACCTGTTTACTGAAGATCATGCCGCACTGACTGGAGCACGGGACGTAATTATTTCCGAAGAACTAAAACCTGAACGTTCTGTAAACATAAACCTCAACTATTTGAAAAAAATATATATGGACAATGGCACCTTCGTAGGTATTGATGCTTCCGCTTTTTATACCCATTTCTCCAATGTTATTTTACCAGATTACGATACCGACCCTAATCAAATTATCTATGATAACTTAGATGGAAAATCAGTTTCCAAAGGGGTAAGTGCCAATATCGATTTAGTGCTGCCCAATGGACTTAAGTTTTTGGTGGGGGCCACTTGGCAAGATGTAAGCAATACTGAAAATGGAGTTACGGAACGTCAAATACTTACCGAAAGCATTACTGGAACATGGAATGTCTCCTATACTTTTAGAAGTTTAAATCTTACTGTAGATTATACAGGTAATTTGTACGGGCCAATGCGCTTACCAACTTTAGGGGAGTTAGATCCCCGACAGGAGTTCTCACCTACTTGGAGCATTCAGAACATTCAGTTTACCTACAAAGGGTTAGACAAGTTTGAATTCTACGGTGGTATTAAAAACCTCTTGGATTGGACGCCCAACCGGGGAAATCCTTTTATAATAGCTCGTGCCAATGATCCCTTTGATCAAAACGTACAATTTGACCCCCAAGGTAATGTTGTGGTAACAGCGGACAATCCATATGCCCTTACTTTTGATCCCAGCTATGTGTACGGCCCCAACCAAGGTATCCGTGGGTTCTTTGGATTACGGTATACGGTTTTTTAGGACACTGCCTTTTTGTATCTTGGAAGGAAAATGTATTTAAATCCTATGGCCGTTATCATTGAACCTAAAATATCCAATCCAATGAAGCTCTTGTTGTTTACATGTATAGGCTGTTGTTTTATGATTTCCCAGCTGTCCTTTTCCCAAAACACCAATGAAGTCATTGAGCCCGAAGTTGCTGGGAACAGAGTGATAGATTTGCTTGAAGGGGGTACCCTGGATGCTTGGAAGGTTCCCTCCACAAACTGGAAGATACAGAACGAAAGTATTATTGGATCTACCGGAGAGGAGAAACTTGAAATCCCGGAATGGCTTTATACCAAACAGCGGTTTAGGGATTTTGAGTTCACTTGCGAGATGCGACTTAGCGGAGATCGACGTCGCAATACGGGTATCTACTATCGGGTACATCCGTTTCTTTTCAAAAGTCAGAATGGTAAGAAATCGTATATGGCCCCTTCGGGATACGAATTTGATGCCGCCTTTCACCATCCCGATGGGAAAAATTTCAGGGGAACCCTCGGGGATTGGTACGCCCGACCATCATTGCGTATTTTCCCCGATAAGGATATCATCAATAAAGCTTACAAAACGGATGAGTGGAATCGAATGACCCTTAGGGCACATGGAAATCGTTTGGAATATTGGATTAACGGCTTTAAGGTAATGGATTATACCGATACCGATCCAAAAGCTTCCCAAGAAGGCATCATTGGTTTCCAGATTCATGATGGTTCCGTTATGACGGTGGAGTATCGTAACATTAGGGTACTTCCGCTCTAGCCTTGGCTAAAAAAAGTTGAGAACCCCAGTAAAGTACAATAATGCTAGAGCTAAACCTTTCCTAAGTAAATATATATTCCTTTCCGTACTTTTGATGCATGTCCCATTACGATTATATCATTATTGGAGCAGGTGCAGCTGGTCTTATGCTGGCAGATTCTTTGGGAAAAGATGATTTCTTCGCATCCAAATCCATATTGATACTGGAGAAGGATGATAAATCAAAAAACGACCGAACTTGGTGTTTTTGGGAAAAAGAAAATGGTGCGTTTGATGATATTCTCCATAAAAGCTGGTCCAAGGTATATTTTGCGGGAAAAGATTTAAAACTTTCCACAACAATTAGACCCTATACATATAAAATGCTTCGAGGCATTGACTTTTATAGCCATTTTTTAACGAGAATAAAAGGCTATTCCAACATTTCATGGCTAAAAGGCAATGTTGTTGCTATTGAGGAAAATGAAAATGGAGCCATGGTATCAACCAACACGCAAAAATTTTCTGGAACGCAAGTTTTCAATAGCACCTTTGATTATCAAAGCGTCATAAATCAAAAGAAATATCCGGTACTTCAACAGCATTTCTTAGGCTGGTTTGTAAAAACCAAACATCCTATTTTTAAGGTAGATGAAGCTACTTTTATGGACTTTTCCATACCTCAAAAAGGGAATACCCGTTTTATGTATGTGCTTCCATTCTCCGAAACCGAAGCGCTTTTGGAATATACCTTGTTTTCAGAAAAAACCTTGGAAAAACAGGAATATGAAGATGCCATTGAAGATTACCTAACCAATGTATTGAATTGCTCTGATTATGAAATAATGGAAAAAGAAGTAGGTAACATTCCCATGACCTGTTATAAATTTCATAAGCACAATACGAATAGTATTTTGAATATTGGTATAGCCGGTGGATGGGCAAAACCCAGTACGGGATTCACATTTTATAATACCAGCAAAAAAGTAAAGGCACTGACTGATCATCTAAAGAAAGGAAAAACACTATCCAAATTTTACAAAAGGGATAAATTTTGGTTCTACGACTTGTTGCTTTTGGATATCCTTCATAGTCAAAACCATTTGGGCCAATCTATATTTGAATCATTGTTCAAAAAAAGAAAAGCTTCGTTAATCTTAAAGTTTCTTGATAATGAAACCAGTGTTTATGAAGACATACAAATAATGGCAGCTCCTAAAGCGTTCCCTTTTATGAAAGCATTGTTAAAGAGAGTTTTTAGACCGTTCTTTTCATAAGATTTTCTCCAAATTCCTTTAGCACTGATTTGTTCTTCTCTGACATCTTTATCGAAACCAACGCATCAAAAGCTTTTTGGGTATAGTCACTAATTTCCTTTTTCGCTTCTTCCACTGCCCCACTTTCCATAAAAATGGATTTCACGGTCTCGATCTTGGTTGTAGGGTCCTCAGGTTGTAGGGAATATAAATGCTTTAGACTTTCTTGTTGTTCTTTTGGGGCAAACTCCAATGATTTTAGGTAGAGAAACGTCTTTTTGTTCTCCATGATGTCCCCCCCAACCTGTTTTCCAAAGGTTTCGGGGTCGCCAAAAGCGTCCAGATAATCATCTTGTAGCTGAAAGGCTATTCCAAGGTTTTTGCCAAATTCATAAATATAATCGGTATCATTTTGGGAAGCTTTGGCAATAATGGCTCCCATTTTCATGGCTGCAGCTACCAAAACTGCCGTTTTGTACTCAATCATTTTTAGATATTCGGGAATTGTAACATCATCCCTCAATTCAAAATCAACATCATATTGTTGTCCTTCACATACTTCAATCGCAGTTTTGCTAAAAAGAATGGTCAACTTTTTAAAAACCTCTGAATCATAACTTTCAAAAAACTGATAGGAATTTATCAGCATGGCATCACCGGATAAAATACCTGTATTCACATCCCATTTTTCATGCACCGTGGTCTTACCCCTACGCAAGGGGGCATCATCCATAATATCATCATGGACCAAGGAAAAATTATGGAACATTTCAATCGCCAAAGCTGCATCCAAGGCATCCTGGAGAATTCCACCAAACAGATCAGTGGTCATTAAGGTTAGCACAGGGCGCAATCGCTTTCCCCCCAAACCTAAAATATAATTGATTGGCTCATATAGGTTTTTGGGCTCCTTGACCTCAATTTTCTTTTCAAGGTGTATTATAAACTCGTTACGGTAAAACGCTGTTGAACGCATTGCTTCAATTTTTTCCAAAAATACAGCCATTGTTACAAATAGTGTAATTGCGCGTCAAATTGATAGTGTGCAATTTTTTTTTCAAAAAAATGCAATGGATTTGAAAACCCACGTCTTTATAATTGAAGACAGCAAACAGCCCTTTTTTTGAATGGTTTCCAATAAAGAAAACTATAACAACCTTTCTGATTTTTTTGACGAGGAATACCATTCCCTTAAAGGATATGTACAATCAAAAATCAACAACACAACAGAAAGGGATGCAGAAGACATTGTACAGGATGTGGCGTTGCGAATATTTTCCAGACCCCAGGATGCCATCCCTATAACCAATATAGGAGGATTTGTTTATAGCGCCATTAAAAATAGGATTATAGATATCATGCGTACCAAAAAAGAAACAAAATACGACAGCGAAGGTATTGATACGAAATGGGCAGAATTTGCAGAATTGTTCTACGGAAATGCCGATAACACTTATTCCGAGGAGATGAAAAACCAGTTGCAGATGGCAATTATGAAATTAAAACCATCTTATAGGGATATTATTATCGCTGTTGATTTTGAAGGATATACGTATCGAGAGATTTCGGAACAGACCAATATTTCACCAGGAACCTTAATGTCAAGAAGACATAGGGCAATATCAATTTTATTTAGGGACTTAAAACTTAAAATAGTATAAAAAAATTCGATTATGGATTATAAAAAAGATATGGAAGAACATATGGAACAGAAAACCATACACTACGTAACTAAGGCATTTAAAGTATTTGCCATGATAGTGCTGGGCATTTTACTATTTCTACTTGCAAATTATGTGTTAATGCGATTATGGAATTGGCTAATGCCCGATCTTTTTGGTCTACCCACAATAGGGTATTGGAAGGCCTTGGGAATACTTGTATTGGCCAAAATCATATTTGGATTTGGTGGTGGCGGACACAGCAATAGTTCAAAAAGTGGTAAAAAATCCAAAAAACACTTTAAATCGTTTGACAAATGTCGTCCTATGCGAAGGGATTTTTCAGATTGGGAGCTTTATGATGACTTCTGGAAGGAAGAAGGTGAAAAAGCCTTTAAAGATTATGTTGATAAACACAAAAACAAAGAGGATGACATCTAAAAATAAAACTTTGACGGTGAGGGAGCGGCTAAACGCCAGTACAAGGTATCTTTTTTTCTACTCAGAAAGAAAAACAACAATCCAGTCCAAAATCAATTCGCATTTTCGTCTTCATCATGTAAAATGATTATAAAAAAAAACAGAAGTTTTAAGAATTCGTTAAAAAAATGCAAAACCTTGGAAACTTTTTTTGTTTTTAAAGTTTCCGAACATATTTTTGTCGCCGATTATGAGAGAAAAGATTTTACACAAGGCGACCGAACTATTTTTAAATCTTGGATTTAAGAGTGTGACAATGGATGATCTTGCCAACGAAATGGGGATTTCAAAAAAAACCATTTATTCCCATTTTGAGAATAAGACCAAATTGGTGGAGGAGAGTACTATGGATCTTTTCTGGTACATCTCAAATGGTATAGATGAAATTGTTGCCCTGAAAAAAAATCCCATTGAAGAACTATATGAAATAAAAAGATTTGTAATGCTCCATCTTAAGGATGAAAAATCCTCTCCTCAATATCAATTGCAGAAATATTATCCAAAAGTTCATACTTCACTCAAAAACAAACAGTTTGAGACCATGCAAGATTGTGTAGTAGATAATGTGACCAGAGGGATTGAAATGGGAATTTATAGGGACAACTTGAATGTTGACTTTGTTTCCCGAATTTATTTTTCAGGAGTCACAAGTATTAAGGACAACGGTCTTTTCCCACTACAAGTCTTTTCCGTTACCCAACTCATGGAGGATTATCTGGAATACCACCTAAGAGGGATTGTAACCCCAAAAGGAAGAAAAATATTAAACTCAATCATCAATTCAAACCTTGAATAAATGCGAACACTAATCATTTGTTTACTATTAGTATCACCTTGGTTAAGCCAAGGTCAAGAGAGCAACAATAGTTTTAGTCTGGACGAGGCTATTGCTCATGCCCAGCAAAACAACTATAGTGCAATTAATGCAAGTAGAGATCTTGTAGATGCCCAAAAACAAAAATGGGAAACCATTGCAACAGGACTTCCCCAAATATCTGGTGCCATTAGTTATCAAAACCAGCTCAAGCAACCAGTAAACCAAATCCCGGGCGAATTCTTTCCGGATGGTGAACCAGGAACCTTCCAGGAAGTGGTCTTTGGACAGCCCCAAACTGCTACAGCAACGGCAACCTTGACACAACAGATTTTTGATGGATCTTATATAGTGGGAGTTCAAGCTACCAAGGCTTTTTTGAGCTATAGCAGAAATAACAAGGAAAAAACAGATTTAGATGTTAGGCAAGCCGTTGTTGAAGCATATGGAAATGTCCTTCTAGCGCAAGAAAGTGTATTGATTTCAGAGAACAACAAAGCCACCTTGGAAAAGAATTTGTATGAAACAAAACGAATCTATGAGAATGGTCTTGGTGATGAAGAAAGCGTTGATCAATTACAGATTACATTGTCTTCAGTAAACAACCAACTGAAAAATGCAAAGCGCTTGGAGAAGATAACATTACAAATGTTGAATCTAATGATGGGTCTTCCTATTCAAAATCCAACCATTTTAACTGAAAACCTGGATGATTTAGCTCAAAAGCAAATCAATTTAGGATTATTGGATACAGAGTTTAAAATGGAAAATAATGTTGACTATAAATTGGCCAACAACTTAAATGAGCAACGATTCTATGAGTTGAAATTGGCAAAGAGTAGGGCACTACCCTCTTTGAATGCCTTTGTAAACTATGGAGGTTCTTCCTTTAGCGATAGTTTTAACTTCTTAAGTAGCGGACAGCAATGGTTTGGGCAATCTATTTTAGGGTTCGACCTAAACATTCCCATTTTTAGTTCTTTGGGGAGGAGTGCCACAACCCAGCGTGCCAAAATAGCTTTGGATAAGGCAAAAACTCAACTAACTGAAGCCCAAGAACAAATTCGTCTTCAACTGGAAAGTTCAAAAAGTGATTATATCCTGGCAATTGAAGAATATGACACCTCAAAGCAGAATTTAAAGCTTGCAGAACGCATTGAAAACAAAAATCAAATTAAATACTCTGAAGGATTGGCAACAAGTTTCGAGCTTAGACAGGCACAGACACAATTATACGCCACTCAACAAGAATATTTACAGTCCATGGTTGATGTCATCAACAGCAAAACAGAATTGGAAACAATCATAAATCAATAGTCAAAAAATAAAACCATATCATCATGAAAACAATACTATATCCAGTACTCGCAGTATTAGTCTTCGCTTCTTGCAGAGGAGGTAGCGAAGGTTCCGTAGAAAGTGTTATCGCAGGTAACAATTTGGAGACCATTCGAGCAAAACGAACGGAAATTACCAACCAACAAAAAGCTTTGGAAGCTGAAATAAAATTGTTGGACTCTGCTATTGCCCAATTAGATGATAATGCCAAATTACCCTTGGTCACAACCATTACGGCAAAGGCAGAAAAGTTTAATCATTATTTGGAATTGCAGGGAGATGTAATGACCAAGCAGAATGTACTTATTTACCCAGAAATGGCAGGTACTTTGCACAAAGTATATGTTAAGGAAGGACAAAAAGTTTCAAAAGGACAATTGTTAGGTTATATAGATGATGGTGGATTGTCCAGTTCCCTGGCCCAAATGAAAACGAGTGCTGCACTGGCAAAAACAACTTTTGAACGTCAAAAAAGACTATGGGACCAAAATATAGGTTCTGAGATTCAGTATTTACAGGCAAAAACAGACTATGAAGCACAAGAAAGTGCAGTGAAGCAAATGCAGAGTCAGTTATCAAAATCCTCTCTAAGAGCTCCATTTTCTGGAATAATTGATGATGTTATCAAAGATCAGGGTACCGTGGTAAGTCCCGGTCCTGGGTCAGAGGTTTTCAGAATTGTAAACCTTAATGATATGTATGTAGAGGTCGAAGTTCCTGAAAGTCATTTACCAAATGTTACCCCAGGTAAGTCTGTAGAGGTATACTTCCCAGTTTTAGGGGACAATGTGGAAACCAAAGTTAGACAAACTGGTAACTTTATAAATCCAGGGAATCGTTCGTTTAAAGCTGAGATTCCTGTTCCCAACAAAAATGGAAGTATAAAGCCCAATCTAACGGCACAGGTTAAAATTAATGACTATACCAATGAGGAGGCCATCCTTATTCCACAGAGTATTATTTCGGAAAATTCTGAAGGTGAAGAATATGTCTATGTTGTTGATGAAGCTTCTAATGGTGAGAATCCAACAGTAAAAAAAGCGATTATATCAACAGGTAAGACCCAAGGAGATTTTGTTGAAGTCCTTGGAGGTTTAACCAATGGAAACCGAATTATCTCTGAAGGTGCACGAAGCGTAAGAGATGGTCAAAAAGTACAGATTCTAGACTCAACCTCAACTGCCAAAAACTAAGAATAATGAGCAAAGTACAGAAGAATATTAATAAGGAATTCAAGCTTTCATCTTGGGCCATAGACAATCCGTCTGTGATTTACGTGATGATCGGGTTGTTCCTTTTTATAGGATTATCCTCCTACTTTTCAATGCCTCGTGAAGACTTTCCCGAGGTAAAAGAAACCAAAATCTACATTAGCACACCATATCCTGGCAATACTGCTGAAGATATGGAACGTTTGATTACGGATCCCTTGGAAGACCGACTCAAAAACGTAAGCAATTTGGTAGAGCTTACCTCAACTTCACAAGAGGATTATTCCATGCTTGTTGTAGAGTTTGATGAGAATATCACGGTAGAATCCGCAAAGCAAAAAGTAAAGGATGAGGTGGATAGTGAGAAGGCTGGGGAAGATTGGCCTATTTTTAACGGTGCCAAGGTCGAACCCAATGTTTTTGACCTAAACTTGGCAGAGTCATTCCCAATCATGAATGTGAACCTGACTGGAGACTATCCTGTTGAGAAGTTAAAGGAATATGCGGAATATCTTGAAGATGAAATTGAAGATCTATCGCAGATTAAGGAAGTAGACATTAGAGGTGCTCAGGAAAAAGAAGTTGAAATAGCCGTTGATGTTTACAAAATGATGGCAGCCAAGGTAAATTTTACCGACGTTAAAAATGCCATCAGTAATGGAAATATGACAATGTCCGCAGGGAATTTGGTTACCAGTGGACAACGAAGAACTATTCGAATCCTTGGAGAAATTGAAAAGCCTACAGAGCTTTATAATTTTGTGGTCAAATCTGAAAATGGTGCAGTTTATCTTAAGGATATTGCCGAAGTTTCCTTTAAAGAAGAAGACAAGACTACTTACGCTAGGGAAAAAGGAGAGAGTGTGGTAATGCTCGATATTAAAAAGCGCTCAGGGGAAAATGCTATTGAGGCTGCAGATTTAATTCGTGAAATTGTTAAAGATGCAGAGGAAAATTACTTTCCAAAAGACCTACACATTACCATTGCCAACGATTCCAGTGCTAAAACATTGAACCAGGTTGATGACTTGGTCAACAACATCATTTTTGGAATCATTCTGGTGGTTACGGTACTCATGTTCTTTTTAGGGTTTAGAAATGCACTGTTTGTTGGTTTTGCAATTCCAATGTCAATGTTCATGTCCTTTATGATCCTATCTGCTGTAGGCTACACCCTAAATACCATGATCCTATTTGGATTGATTATGGGACTTGGAATGCTAGTTGATAATGGAGTTGTGGTTGTGGAAAACGTTTACCGTTTGATGGACAAAGAAGGTATGTCCCGGATTGAAGCGGCCAAAAAAGGAATTGGGGAAATCGCTGTTCCCATTATTATTTCTACGGCAACAACGGTTGCTGCCTTCGTACCTCTTGGTCTGTGGCCAGGTTTAATGGGGCAGTTCATGATATTTTTCCCAATCACACTATCCGTAGTTCTTGGTTCCTCTTTATTTGTGGCCATTTTTATGAACTCCATGTTGGTTTCCAGTTTTATGGAAGTTGGTGAAAAAGAATTAACGGTAAAGCAATTGATTCGAATCAGTGCAATTCTTGGTGGTTTTGGTTTGTTCATCTTTATTGTAGGTGGAGCCATGCGCGGATTGGGGACTTTGATGATCGTAGTTGCAGGTATGTTTTGGATTTATAAGTATTTCCTTAAAAAATGGGCATTACGTTTCCAAAAGAATACGCTTGTACGTTTTGAAAATTGGTATGAAAGAAGATTGAAGCATGCTCTCAGGGGTAAAAATGTATACTGGTATTTTGGTGCTACCGTCACGATGTTGATCTGTGCATTTATGTTTTTCGGAATGTCTTTGGGCAGTCAACGAACAAAGGTGGAATTCTTTCCAGACAATACACCCAATGAAGTCTATGTTTATATTCAATATCCCGAAGGAACGGATATTGATAAAACCGATATGATTACCAAGGCTATTGAAGAACGCGTTTATGCAATTGCTGATGGTAATGAATACTTGGATGCAGATAAAAACCTTTTAGTGGAATCCAGCGTTTCCCAGGTGGGTAAAGGTGCTGAAAACCCATTTACCGAAGGAGGTTCTGCAGCGGAAATGCCACACCGTGGAAAAATCACCATTTCCATGCGTGAGTTTAAATATAGGGATGGTCTGGATACAGAAGACCTTCGCTTAAAAATTCAAGATGGTATTGCCGGTATTTATCCTGGGGTTACAATTTCGGTTGAAAAAGATGCGGTTGGACCTCCAGCGGGTTATCCTATCAATATTGAAATTGAGGGCAACGATTATGATGAGCTGATTGTTACGGCAGAAAGTATGCGCGATTATATCAACGGTAAAAACGTAGCTGGGATAGAAGAGCTGAAAATCGATGTAAACAAAAGCAAGCCTGGGATGCAGGTTGTTGTAGACCGAGAAAAAGCTGGTGAACTTGGAGTTTCTGTGGGCCAAGTTGGAAATCAATTGCGTCAATCCCTGTTTGGAGATAAAGCGGGCATTTATAAGAAAGATGGCGAAGATTATGACATCAATGTTCGCTTTAATGAGGATCTACGATACAATACGAGTGCTTTGTTCAATCAGAACATCATTTTTAGAGATCCCGCTAATGGGCAGATAAAGGAAATTCCTGTATCTGCTGTCGCATCGCAAAAAAACACCTCATCTTTTAGTGCCATCAAACACAGGGATACCAGAAGAGTTGTAACAGTATATTCAGCCTTAAAACCTGGATTTACAGATGCAGGAGCAATTGTGACAGAAATCCAAAAAGAAATGGAGGAGTTTAAAGGCTTACCGGCTGGTGTCAAGATTGATTATACTGGTCAAATAGAAGAACAGAACAAACAAATGCAATTTTTGGTTGGCGCTTTTTTCTCTGGTTTAGGCCTTATCATGCTCATTTTAATTTTCCAATTTGGAGGTATTTCAAAACCGGCAATTATTATGATGGCCATCTTCTTGAGCTTTATTGGGGTCTTTGGCGGTTTGATCATTACGGGTTGGCCATTTGTAATTATGATGACCATGATGGGAATTATCTCTCTAGCTGGTATTGTAGTAAATAATGGTGTGGTACTGTTGGACTACACGCAAATATTGATTGATCGTAAAAAGGTTGAGCTGAATCTTCCCGATAATGCATTATTGAACCGTGAACAAGTTACCGAAGTACTTATTCGAGGAGGTAAGGCAAGGTTGCGACCTGTAATATTGACGGCAATTACAACAGTTCTTGGTTTGATTCCACTGGCCATAGGGTTGAACATCAATTTTGTTTCCTTATTTTCAGATTTTGACCCGCAAATATATATGGGTGGGGATAATGTAATCTTTTGGGGACCATTGGCCTGGACCGTAATCTTCGGGTTAATTGTGGCCACTTTCCTTACATTGATTATTGTACCAGTATTGTTCAATATCATATATCGATTAAAAATCAGGATTAGAGGAGGCAAGAAATCCTCAGTAAAGGAAAAAGAACAAGTAGATATTGCTGCCTAACAAAGTACTATGAAATAAAAAAGCCCCGACCTTAGGTCGGGGCTTTTTTATTTAAGTATTGTAATAGTTACTTATCTACCGAAACCAATTCAGATTGATTCCAATTTTTTACATTAACAATGCGGTTCTCTGCAAAATCAACCTCTTTTAAAATCTGGCCTTTCCAAAAGAACCACTTTCCAGATTTTTTTCCTTCATTGTATTTACCAGAGGCAATTTTCTTACCACTTACATCGTACATAAACCACTGTCCATGTAACTTACCTTTTAATAAATAACCCGTTTGGGCTATTTCACCGTTTTCGTGAAAATATGTAGCTTTTACCATTTTCCCCACTTTTTCAAAAGTCGGTTCAATATCTTGTGGATACATACAAACCGAAAACATCACCGCTAAAAAAAATATTGCTTTCTTCATATGATATGGGTTTTAAGTTTATTCAATAACATTAACGATACAAATGTAATTATTATTTTACGTTAAATGAATATTTTAATAACATTTAATTTACATTAAATTAACTTTAAATACATAAAACAATAATAATCAACATATTAACAAATATAGCATTGAAATAGATAAAACCTTTTATCGATGAATTTTAACCGAAAAGCTTGAAAAAAACACTAAATGTAAATTTTAGGTTAGTTAAATGTGTTTTAAATATTACGTTGGTCAATTATAGATTTTTTCTCCTTATTTCTTTCTAAACTTAGAATTGGCAAGAAAATAGGTATCTCTAACAATAAATACTGCCATTCCTCTTAAATTTGCGCTCCATAGTAAATATCATGTACAGAAATAATACTTGTGGTGCATTAAGGGCATCAGATATTGATTCAGAAGTTATTCTAAGTGGCTGGGTACACAAAGTAAGGGATAAAGGCTTTGTTGTTTGGGTAGATATACGCGACCGATATGGCATTACACAATTAGTGTTTGATGAGGATCGCACCCCAAAAGCTCTATTAAGTAAGGCAACTGGCTTAGGACGGGAAACCGTAATCCAAATTAAAGGCCAGGTTATAGAGAGAGCCTCCAAAAATCCCAATATTCCAACTGGTGATATTGAGGTTCTTGTGGCTGAGCTTCAAATATTAAATGAATCTATCCTACCTCCTTTTACTATTGAAGATAATACGGATGGTGGAGAAGACATCCGAATGAAATATCGCTATTTGGACATTCGAAGAAATCCTGTAAAGGATAATCTCATCTTTAGGCATAAAGTAACTATGGAAGTCCGTAAGTATTTATCTGAAGAAGGATTCATTGAAGTTGAAACTCCATATTTGATAAAGTCTACTCCCGAAGGAGCTCGGGATTTTGTTGTTCCAAGCAGAATGAACGAAGGGCAATTTTACGCGCTGCCACAATCGCCCCAAACCTTTAAGCAATTACTTATGGTGGGTGGAATGGACAAGTACTTTCAGATTGTAAAATGTTTTAGGGATGAAGATTTACGTGCTGATAGACAACCTGAATTCACCCAAATAGATTGCGAAATGGCCTTTGTGGAACAGGAAGACATCCTCAATGCTTTTGAAGGATTGACAAAACATCTGCTGAAAGAAGTCCATGGAATAGAGTCAAAAGATTTTCCAAGAATGACCTATGATGATGCCATGCGTTTGTATGGAAATGACAAACCTGATATTCGTTTTGGAATGGAGTTTGGAGAATTGAATGCAGTTGCGCAACACAAAGATTTTAATGTTTTCAACTCGGCAGAACTAGTTGCTGGCATTGCTGTTCCCGGCGGAGCATCGTACACCCGAAAAGAAATTGACAAGCTTGTTGATTGGGTAAGGCGACCCCAAGTAGGGGCTAAAGGGATGGTCTACGTAAAATGTAATGAAGATGGCACCTTTAAATCCTCAGTAGATAAGTTTTATGATCAAGAAGACTTGGCCAAATGGGCAGAGGCGACCAATGCTAAAGCTGGAGATCTTATCTGCGTGCTTTCTGGAAACACGAATGAAACCAGAGCCCAACTTAGCGCTCTGCGTATGGAATTAGCGGAACGACTTGGATTGCGAAAACCCAATGTATTTGCTCCTCTCTGGGTAATTGATTTCCCCTTATTGGAATTGGATGAAGAAACGGACACGTACCATGCCATGCATCACCCTTTCACCTCTCCAAAACCCGGACAATTGGAATTGTTGGAAACCAATCCAGGTGAAGTGAAAGCAAACGCTTATGATTTGGTATTGAACGGGAACGAAATTGGTGGCGGATCCATTCGAATCCACGATAAAGAAATTCAGGCTACCATGTTCAAGCATCTTGGTTTTACTCCAGAAGAAGCAAAAGCACAATTTGGATTTTTGATGGATGCCTTTCAGTATGGTGCTCCTCCACATGGTGGAATCGCTTTCGGACTTGACAGATTGGTCGCTATTTTAGGTGGACAGGAAACCATCAGAGACTTTATTGCTTTTCCAAAAAACAATAGCGGCAGGGATGTAATGATCGATGCTCCAGCAACTATTGATGATGAACAATTAAAGGAGCTTCATTTAAAGGTTGATTTGTAGGATTTCAATTTTAATAATGGACCTTTGAAGCAATTACTCTTTTTCCATTTAGTCATCCTGAACATATCGAAGAATATCAGAAAAACTTGTTAACTTCATAATCGATGAAACAATGGATTAAGATATTACTTTATGCACTATTGCCTCTCCTAGTCTTAATTGCCATAATTTACAGCTATAGCAATTACGAAAACGCAACAAAGTATGAGTCTGCCAAAGAAAAATACCTTCATTATATCGGTTACATTGAACAAAGCACTGCCCTCGCCAATACAAAATATGAACTTTGTGGTGACAAAAAAATAGCATACACATATAACGGTGCGGCCTACAGGGCATATAAAATCAGCAAGAATACTTTTCGAAAAAATATATTAAAAACTTACCAAAATAATGGCTATTCAGACTCAGGGTATTTAAACTTCCGTTTTTTAGTCAATTGTAAAGGTGAACCAGGTTGGTTCGAAATTATTGAAATGAACCTAGACCTTGAGGAAACTGAACTTGAACAGAACATGGTAGACCAACTTTTTAGCATTACATCTAATTCAAACCATTGGAATGCCTTAGACTATAAAGGGAGTCCCTTAAATTATTATATGTACATCTCATATCGAATTGAAAATGGTGAAATCGTTGAAATATTGCCTTAGTTTTCTTTTGGTTATAATTTCTTGTAATGGTGCAACTGATACACTCAACACCCCTGAGCGTAGAAAATTGGCAGAAAAAATATTTCAAGAAGGCTCTCATCTATATCAAGGTTCCCCAGAAAGCATGGTTAGAATAGAAAAAGCCATTGCAGTCGATTCAACCTATGCAGAGGCATTGAGAGAACTTTCAGTTGCTTATCTAAAACGGGGCATGCCCCATGAGTGGAAACCACAATTTGACAAGGCTGTACGTCATGACCCAAAAACCTGGGTTCCTTGGCGAGGCTATCTCTATTTGTATTTTTATCGTGATTATAAAAAAGCAATTGCAGATTTTAATGCGTCGGATACACTTACACCACATTTAGATTATCCACAAGGCCACAGTGTTGATTATTGGCGGGGAATTGCTTATTTGGGACTTAAAGACCATACGCAAGCTTTGCACTATTGGAACAAGCATATCCAAAAAGAAACTGAGGATACCGGAGAGGACTGGGTTGAACTGGAAGCATTTTTATATAGGGGCATAACATATTTTGAAGCTGGTAATATTCCAAAGGCTCTTGATGATTTCAATAAAATCATACATTATTTTAAAAACTCCGCCGACGCGAAATACTACAAAGCAATATTACTGCACCAACAAGGAGAAAAAAAAGAAGCTCTTTTAATGATAAATGAGGCCATTGAAGATTTCAATTCAGGTTTCTATAATCACTACCATTATGTTGAGTTATTGCGCCAAATCTATATGGAAGATTTAGAAGAACTGAAATCACAAATATTGGGTTAACTTTAGCCATGCCTGATGCCAAAACTTTGCTGACTAGATTTTTAAAATGGAGATATAAACATATCTCCAACAAAACCTTCGTGCATATCATGAGTTTGGTAGTTGGTTTTCTAGCAGGGTTAGTAGCTGTAACTTTAAAAAATACCACCTATTTTATACAATCCTTGTTGGAAAAAGGTATTGTTTTTTCTGAAAACCAATTATATTTTATTTTACCAATTATTGGGTTAGCCCTGGTCTTTCTTTACGTTAAATACATTCATAAAAAACCGATACAACATGCTATTTCCTCAATAATATTTGCCCTCTCTAAAAAAGGAGGGCTTTTAAAAGTTAAAAATATTTATGCGCCTTTAATTACGGCACCCTTGACTGTAGGCTTTGGAGGATCCGTGGGATTGTTAGGTCCAGCGGTAAAATCAGGTTCGGCAATAAGTTCCAATCTAAGCAGGTTGTTCCATTTAGATACAAAAACACGCTCCTTGCTGGTTGCTTGCGCTTCGGCCGGAGCTATTTCTTCAATATTTCAATCCCCAATTGCCGCTATTATTTTTGCCGTGGAAGTATTCACTTTGGATTTGACCATGTTGTCGATGTTACCTCTACTATTGGCTTCTATTTCAGGAGTGCTCACCTCCTATTTCTTTCTGGGAAATGAAGTGCTTTTTAGCTTTTCACTATCAGAAGGCTTTCAATTAGAAGATACCTTCTTTTATATTCTTTTGGGTGTTGGCACGGCTTTTTCCTCTATATATTTTACCAAGATGTATTTTGCCATTTTTGACTTTTTCAAACGATTTAAAAGTCCAAAATACAAACTCTTGGTTGGTGGTATTGCTATTGGAATAATGCTATATGCAATTCCTCCGCTATATGGGGAAGGTTTTGGCTTTATAAATAATCTATTGGATGGTGACCATTTAAAGGCTCTAGGAAAAACCCCTTTTGATGCACATATCCATAATATTTGGGTAGTTATAGCGCTGTTGTTCGGCATCACCATTTTTAAGGCCATAGCCATGACCACAACTTTTGCTGCTGGAGGTGCTGGGGGAATCTTTATTCCAACTATGGTAATGGGAAGCGCATTGGGAAATGTAGTCGCCAAGGTCATCAACAATCTGGGATTGGGTTTTTCGGTCTCAGAAAGTAATTTTACACTAATCGGTATGGCTGGGCTAATTGCAGGAGTAATCCATGCGCCATTAACGGCCATTTTCCTAATTGCGGAAATTACTGGTGGGTATCAGCTTTTTGTTCCCTTAATGATTACAGCATCCATCTCCTATTTAATTACAAAAAATGCCCTTGATTATACGATTTACACTAAGGAATTGGCAAAAATAGGAGCTGTTTTAACCCATAACAAAGATCAAATGGTATTGACTTTATTGGAAATGGATGACGTGATAGAAAAGAACTTTAAATCCGTTCACCCAGAAATGACATTGGGCCAAATGTTGCATGAATCCGTATCAAAATCCAAAAGAAATATTTTTCCCGTTCTCAATGAGGAAGAAAAATTGATTGGTATTATTGTTTTGGATGATATCCGGGAATTTATGTTCGATACCGAACTTTATAATTCAACCTACGTTAAAAATTTGATGCATGCCCCACCAGAACATGTTTTTTATGGTAGCGATACTATGAAACAGGTTATGCAAAAATTCCAGGACAGTGGTGCATGGAATTTACCCGTTATACAAGAAGGGAAGTATATGGGCTTTATTTCAAAATCAAAATTATTGACAGCATATCGAAGAAAATTAATTACACATACAAGATGAAATTGAAATACATAATCGTTCTAATTGTGTTACTCTCATTTGGCTTGATCATCTATGGATTCAGTATTAAAAAAGATGACCCATTAAAAGCAAATAAATTTATAGGATCAGGTACTGTAGGACTTTTCTTTGTGGCAATGCCGCTTTTTTTGATAAAAGAAAGCAAAGGTAAAAACATGAAAGATTACATGTTAACCCATGAGAACATTAAAAAAATGCAAGGTAAAAAGGACAAAAACACTGAAAATCAATAATTTTCATAAGATTTAAAGTTTATTTCATCCAGATAAATCGAAAATACCCTAATTTAGTATTTTAACATTTACATTATTTTTAATGACTGGTACAGTAAAATTTTTTAATGGATCCAAAGGTTTTGGGTTTATTACCAACGACGACACAGGAAAGGACATTTTTGTTCATGTTACGGCATTGAACGGATTGGAACTAAACGAAGGCGACAAAGTAGAATACCAAGAAGAAGAAGGAAGAAAAGGAATGGTTGCTGCACAAGTGCAGATAATCTGATAACAATATTGTATTCTTAATTTGATTTAACCCTGATGGTTTCATCGGGGTTTTTTTATTTAGTTGAGATTACGCCTTTGTATAAAAAACCGCTTCAACAATTCTGAGGCCTCATTTTCCAAAACTCCACCAACCAGCTCTGTTTTAGGATGTAAATTCCCTCCCATTACACTAAAACCGCGCTCCAAATCCGAAGCACCATAAACTACTTTGGAAATCTGACTCCAGTACAAGGCTCCGGCACACATCTGGCATGGTTCAAGAGTAACATATAGCGTACATCTGTGTAAATATTTACCTCCCAAAAAATTTGCGGCAGCCGTTATTGCCTGCATCTCGGCATGAGCGGTTACATCATTCAGACGTTCCGTTAAATTATGTGCCCTACCAATAATTCTATTGTTCACAACCACTACGGCACCAACAGGAACCTCGCCATTTTCAAATGCAATCTCGGCCTCCTGCAAGGCTTTTTTCATAAAATAAGTATCATCAAAAGGATTTTCCAATGTGTCAAAATATTTTATCAGCGGCTAAACTAAACATAAAATCATGTTATTGATATTAGGTACTTTTGTTTTTTGATTTCTTGGAACGACTTTTAACACATATCAATTCACCAAAAGACCTTAAAAAGCTGTCTTTAGACAAACTGCCTCAACTTGCGCGGGAGCTTAGGGAATTTATAATTGATATTGTAGCCACAAAAGAGGGCCACTTAGGTGCCAGCTTGGGTGTGGTGGAACTTACGATCGCGCTTCATTATGTATTTGATACACCAAACGATAAACTCATTTGGGATGTTGGCCATCAGGCATATGGGCATAAAATCTTGACAGGTAGAAAGGAAATTTTTGATACCAATAGACAATTGGGCGGAATCAGCGGTTTTCCCAAACGAAGTGAAAGTGAATATGATGACTTTGGAACCGGTCACAGTTCAACAGCAATCTCAGCCATATTGGGAATGGCAATGGCCTCAAAACTAAAGGGAGAATATTCAAGACAACATATTGCCGTGGTTGGTGATGCATCGATAGCCAGTGGAATGGCTTTTGAAGGTTTGAATCATTTAGGTGTTACGGATGTTAACGCTTTGATTATCTTAAATGACAACGCTATTGGTATTGACCCAAGTGTTGGGGCTTTGAAAAAGTACTTGACCAATGTAAAAGCAGGTACTGCCAAGGATGAAAATATTTTTGAATGCCTTAATCTTAACTATTCCGGTCCTCTAGATGGACATAACGTACATGAATTAGTGCAAGAATTGGAAAGGCTAAAGACATTAAGCGGTCCAAAATTGCTTCATATCATAACAACAAAAGGAAAAGGACTCAAAAAAGCAGAGGAAAATCAGGTGGTTTACCATGCTCCAGGAAAGTTTGATGCCACAACTGGAGAACGACTTAAAAAATCGGAAGAAATAAAACCTCCAAAATACCAGGACGTTTTTGGTCACACCTTGGTTGAATTGGCTAAAAAAAATAAAAAGATTGTAGGTATCACTCCTGCAATGCCAACAGGAAGCTCCTTGAAATTTATGATGGATGAGCTTCCCAAAAGGGCTTTTGATGTGGGAATCGCTGAACAACATGCAGTTACCCTCGCCGCTGGAATGGCTACGCAAGGGCTTGTCCCTTTTTGTAATATCTACTCTACTTTTCTCCAACGGGCCTATGATCAGGTAATCCATGATGTTGCTTTGCAAAATTTACCAGTAATCTTTTGCTTGGATAGGGCTGGACTTGTTGGGCAAGATGGACCGACGCATCACGGTGTTTTTGACATTGCTTATTTGCGATGTATTCCCAACCTTATAGTGTTTGCGCCAATGAATGAAATGGAGTTGCGGGATATCATGTATACAGCGCAGTTAGGTCTAGACCATCCAATAACCATCAGGTATCCCCGCGGAAGAGGTGTTACTTTGGATTGGAGAGCTAAATTTGAACCTATTGAAATTGGTACGGCCCGCTGTCTAAAGGAAGGCTCTAAAATTGCTGTTCTTACCATAGGTCATATCGGAAATCAATTTGCAGAAGTATTGAAAAATTTGGATAGTGTTGGTTTAATAGGGCATTTTGATATGCGGTTTGTAAAACCCTTGGCTAAAAACACACTTAGGTCTATTTTTGAAAAATATGACCATATCATTACTATTGAGGATGGTTGCAAAACTGGAGGTTTTGGTTCTGCAGTGTTGGAATTTGCAAATGAAGCTAAGTTTTCAAAACCTGTTAAAATTTTTGGCGTTCTGGACAGCTTTGTTGAACATGGAACAATACAGGAAACTCATAAGATTGCTGGTATGGATTTTGATGCAATTCAAACTTATATTAAATCAACCTTGACCACATGCGATTAATTTGTTTTATTGCTGTACTTCTATCCGCTTTGTCTGCCGTTAATGCCCAGGTAAATTTATCAAGGGTATTTGACACAGATACCACTTCAAATGATTTTCAAGTAGTGCGGATAAAAGAAGTAAAACTAAAATATGTTACTAGAGCTGCTAAGCGGACCGACCCAAGAACAATCTTGAACCGTGTAAAACCATTGAGCAAAAAATATAAGCGCTTTGTGCCAACATCCTTTTGGGATAAAAAAAATGAATTTGGACTCAACATTAACGAGGTTGCTTTTGTAAACTGGAATGCCGGTGGAGATAATTCAGTTTCCGCTTTGGCCAATGCAAGTTTTACACGAAATTATAAATTCCGTTATCTTAATTGGAACAACGAATTGCGTTTGCGATACGGCCTAAACGCGCAGGAAGGGAGACAACTTAGAAAAACTGATGATCAAATAAGAATATCTTCAACCATCGGTTTTAGAAAGGATACAATCACCAATTGGTATTTTTCGGTAAAGGCAAACTTCAACACACAATTTTCCAATGGTTTTAAATATCCCAACAGAACTACTCCTATTTCAAGGTTTATGTCTCCGGGATATCTTTTTTTGGGTGTGGGAACATCCTATATTCCCGAAGGGAAAAAGTTTAACCTATATATTTCCCCAATTACTCAAAAAGCAACATTTGTTACGGATGAAAATTTGTCCAACCAAGGTGCATTTGGGGTTGAAGAAGGGGAACACGTATTTATGGAACTTGGGTTTCTAATTACCAATACCTGGGAGAAAGAAATCATAAAAAATGTAATAATGAGCCATCGGGTAAACCTATATACCGATTACCTCATTAGCTTTGGTAATATTGATGTGGATTGGGAAATGAACTTCAATCTAAAGGTGAACAAACATATCAATGCAAACATTGGAACCCACCTTATATATGATGATGACATTAAGTTTGATGAAGTAGTGGCCGATGATGGAACCGTTACAGACCCCGGTATACCAAGAATACAATTTAAACAATTGCTGGGGGTGGGCCTTACCTATGCTTTTTAAAATTGTTTCCCCATTAGTTTGTTGTGAAAATGCACCGCAGCACTATCCGAAAGACTAGCAACGAAACAGCAGGTGTTCAGCAAGATATTATAAATAGGTACATCGGTGTTTTTATACACATCGGGCAAACTTTGAATTAATAGTTTGTCATAATTCGTTGCGTTTCCTTCTTTTTTATTCACCAAGGCTTGGGTGTAAAAATCAAGAATATCAGAGATAATTCTATAGCCCGCAAGTTCTTTGTCTATTACCTCTGTGGATTGGTAAATTTTTTCAACACTCAGTTTTATAATGTCGTCTACCTGAGCTTTATACTTTCCTTTATCCAACAATGCAGAATCAAAACTTCCTGTAAGAATTTCTGTTTCATTTTGTTCAAAAACTTCAACCGCATCTGTAATTAGGGTGTTTATCGCCAATGCTCTTAGATAACTTAATCGGTCATTGGAATGCTTCATAGCATTGTATTTTTTGGTATTGATGTTTTCCTTCACCAAATTGATAAGGTATTCCAATGCATATTCCTCAGGAATCAATCCTAAATTGATACCATCCTCAAAATCAATAATCGTATAACAAATGTCATCAGCGGCTTCGACCAAATAGGTCAACGGATGTCTGTAAAAACCAATTCCAGAATTTTTGGGATTCACAGCGAGTCCTATTTCTTCAGTAACTTCTAGAAAGAAATCCTTTTCAGACTGAAAAAACCCGAACTTTTTGTCAGCTATATGCTTTGATGGCCTTTTGGGAAGTGACGCTTTTGGATATTTCATAAAGGCACCCAAAGTTGCATAACTCAAACGAAGTCCGCCAGGAACTCCTTCCCTAGATTCCGTAAGCAATTTGAATCCGTTGGCGTTTCCTTCAAAATCGATTAAATCTTGATACTCTTCATTTGAAAGAATAGTTCTGTATTTTTTTCCAATACCTTGTTCAAAATAACTGCCGATTGCCTTCTCACCGCTATGTCCAAAAGGCGGATTCCCAATATCATGGGCCAAAGCGGCAGCTGCAACTATTGCTCCAAAATCATTAAAATGATATCCATGAATTTCTGATAGATAGGGATACTTTGCTAAAATTCGTTGTCCAGCTGTCCTGCCCAAACTCCTGCCAACTACGGAAACCTCTAAACTATGTGTAAGTCGTGTATGCACAAAATCCTTTTTAGATCCTACACTTATTGGAAGCGGAATAACCTGCGTTTTATCCTGAAGACTTCTAAAAGATGAGGAGAAAATAATACGGTCGTAATCCACTTCAAAACCCAAGCGGGTCTCCTCCTGTTCCTTTCGTAATCTTTTATGTGTATCCCCAAAACGTTTTAAAGAAAGTAAACGTTCCCAATCCATAGATTTCCTAGTTTTTGAACGAAGATATGCCAAAAGTTAAATTCAACTCATGGTGCATTAAAAATATTCCCGTTTTCACCTTATATTTCGTAACATTATGTTAACCTTGGTGCCAATTTATAATGGCATTTTTGTCATATTTCTTTTTTAATGGGAGAGAACATCTACATTTTCATGGTTATTGCATTGGGAATTTTGGCAATAACCGATTTGGTTGTTGGCGTAAGTAATGATGCAGTTAATTTTTTAAATTCAGCAATAGGTTCCAAAGCTATTTCTTTTAGGACTATTATGATTGTGGCAAGCATTGGGATTGCCTTTGGGGCAATGTCCTCTAGCGGCATGATGGAGGTAGCACGAAAGGGTATTTTTAATCCAGGGGAATTTGTGTTTGAGGAAATCATGTTCATTTTTATGGCTGTGATGATAACCGATATTCTGCTCCTGGATTTCTTCAACACTTTGGGAATGCCCACTTCAACAACGGTTTCAATTGTCTTTGAACTTTTAGGGGCTTCCGTAGCGATATCTTTGGTGAAAATCATTAAAAGTGATGGGGGCTTTTCAGATTTAGCCACCTATATCAATACAGACAAGGCAGCCGAGATAATTTTTGGGATACTTTTATCCGTGTTTGTGGCCTTTACCATTGGAGCCATTGTACAATTTATTTCAAGACTACTGATTTCATTCGATTACAAATCAAAATCAAAATGGGTTGAATCTATTTTTGGTGGATTGGCAACGACTGCAATCATATATTTTATTTTAGTTAAAGGGCTAAAAAGTGCGGCTATTTTTAATGGCCCAATTTCAGATTTCGTTAGCTCCCAACCTCAAATTTTTGTGTTACTCAATATTGTTCTATGGACATTAATTTCTTGGACTGCAGCAAGTTTTCTAAAATGGAATATTTATAAGCTTGTTATAGCATTTGGAACTTTTGCACTCGCCATGGCTTTTGCAGGTAATGACCTTGTAAACTTTATAGGAGTTCCCATTGCTGCATTACAGTCCTTTCAGGATTGGCAAGTATCTAGCATTGCACCCGAGAATTTTAATATGAATGGGTTGTCCGCAGCAGTACAAACACCCACTTTATTATTATTGCTTTCTGGTGGCATTATGGTCGTTACCTTATGGTTTTCATCCAAGGCAAAAAATGTTGTTAAAACAAGTGTAGATTTGTCAAGACAAGATGAGGGTGATGAACGATTTCAACCTAATTATCTGTCAAGACAGGTTGTTAAGTTTAGCATTGCCACTTTTGAGAATCTTTCAAAAATCATACCTCCTTCCATACAGCAAAAAGTGGATAAACGTTTTACCGTACCTTATACCTATGTTCCCATTACAAAGGCACAAGATTTACCAGCTTTTGACATGGTACGGGCATCTGTAAATTTAATGGTAGCAAGTATTCTTATTTCTATTGCTACGTCCATGAAGTTGCCCTTGTCAACCACTTATGTGACTTTTATGGTTGCTATGGGTACTTCTTTGGCAGATAGGGCTTGGGGGGCGGAAAGTGCCGTTTACAGGGTTGCTGGGGTCTTAAATGTTATTGGAGGATGGTTTTTTACCGCTTTAAGCGCATTTGTAGCGGCCGCACTAATTGCCTATACACTTCATTTGGGAAGGTTTGTTGGGTTGGTAGTTTTATTGCTTATTACCGCTATAATTTTATTGCGCAATTACATGTCGCACAATAAAAAAACCAAGGTAACCAAAGCAGAAGATAGTTTACGAAGAGCCGAGAGCAGTTCAATTCAAGGGGTAATAGAGGAAAGTGCCGATAACATTGCCAATATGATCAAAAGAAGCAATAGGATATATACCTATTCTGTAAATGGTTTGGCAAGACATGATATTGAAGTGCTCAAAAAGAACAAAAAAGGAGTGAACAAAATGTCTGGTGAAATAGACGATTTAAAAAACAACATTTTCTATTTCATTAAAAATCTTGATGAATCCAGTGTTGGGGGAGCCAGTAATTTTTACATTAGTTTACTAGGGCATCTGCAAGACCTTTCCCAATCCTTGGAGTATATTTCAACGCTTGGATACAAACATGTACGCAACAACCATAAAAAATTAAAGTACACGCAGATAAAAGAACTCAAGGAACTTGATGTTGAACTGGAACAGCTTTTTAATGGAACCCAAGAAATTTTCCAAACAAGAACCTTTGAAAAGATTCAATCCATTTTAACCAAAAGAGATGAGCTTTTAGCCATGGTTTCCGAAAAAATCGAAAAGCAGGTTGCTAGAACACGTACCGAGGAATCCAGCCCAAAAAACACCACCTTATACTTTTCTTTCCTCACTGAAAGCAAGGATTTAATTAAGACGACAATGAGTTTGTTGGAACTATATTATTCAGAGCACGACAGCACTATTGAGCCAGCAAGGATAGAAAAACAAGATTGATCAATGCGTAATCTTATTTTAATTTTGATTCTTTTTTGGGGCACTGTCTTTTATGCACAGGACATTTCTGCAGAAGAGTTATTGAACAAGTCGATAACATTTCACAATCCAAACCAAAAGTGGGAAAGTTTCAATGGATCATTTACGGTCCTTATGAACACCCCTAAATCCAGTGACCGGTTAAGTACCATTAAAATCGACTTATTAAAGGAACAATTTAGCTTATCTGTCGAAAAAGATAGTACTACTTACAGTTATCTGTTTAATAAAGAAAAATGTACTATACGTTTAAATGGCTCCACAGAAATCTCTGAGACAGATAGAAAAAAACATCGACTTTCGTGTGAGCGAGGAAAAATGATGCAAAACTATTACACCTATCTATATGGCCTCCCAATGAAGTTAAAAGACCCTGGAACCATTCTTGACGATACCGTTCAGAGCAAAACTTTTAAAGGCAAGAAATACCTTGTTCTAAAAGTAAATTATGAAGAGGAAGTGGGAAATGATGTTTGGTATTTCTATTTTGACCCCAACACCTACGCAATGGAAGTCTATCAATTCTATCATGATGAGAGTAAGGGAGATGGGGAGTATATCTTACTCAGCGGTTTGGAAGAAATCAATGGCGTAAAAATGCCAAAAACACGGGCTTGGTATTACAACAAGGATGATAAATATCTAGGAACTGATGTTCTGATTAAGCCTACGGTCCACTAAACCTCTAACGGTAAAAGTTCATTTCATCCATATATTTCCAAACTGATTCTGGAAGCAAGGGTCTTACATTTTTTCCAGCCTTATGCTGTTTTCTAATAAAGGTTGATGAAATCTCCATGATGGGGGCTTCAACAACTTGAATCTTTGGATGCCCCTCAAATTTATGTTTCATCTTCCCTTCAGAAATTCTTGGGTACACATAAATGGAATAATTCTCCAGAATGGTTTCAAAGTTTTTCCACTTGTGAAAACTTTTCAAATTGTCCTCTCCCATTATAAGTGAAAAATTGTTTTCAGCAGTATATTTTTCATCCAAATGAACCAACGTATCTATGGTATAATTGGGTTGGGGCAAATTAAATTCTATTTTGCTGGGCTGTAATTTTGGATAATCCTGTACAGCTTCAAAAACCATTTGATAGCGATGGTGGTCATCTAGCAAGGACTGTTTTGTTTTAAATGGGCTTTGAGGAGTAATCACAAACCAAACCTCATCCAAGTCCGAAAACTCCACCATATGATTAGCAATGACCAAATGGCCAATATGAATAGGGTTGAAGGTTCCAAAATATAGCCCTACATTTTTCATTTTTCTATTCTTCTTCTGAACTAGGTACCTTTGCTCCTATAAAATCGGATACCAATTCGTAGGATTCCTTTAGGGCAACATCTAAATCATAGTTTTTGATAACCTTATCAAACTGTGGTGCCGTGGCCAGCTCAACCGAAGCTTTTGCAACCCGCATATTAATCTTATCATCACTTTCCGTGCTTCGTTTTTTCAGTCTGATTTTTAATTCATCAACACTGGGAGGTTTTACAAAAACAGCTAAGGTTTCTTCCGGAAATTTCTTTTTTATACGCAATCCACCAACTACATCAATATCAAAAATTACATTTTTCCCCTCGGCCCAAAGACGTTCAACCTCAGTTTTTAAGGTTCCATAAAAATTATCGCGATAGACTTCTTCCCATTCCAAAAAATCTTCATTCTTAATATGGGTTTTGAATTGGGAAATGGACATGAAATAATAGTTGATGCCATGTTTTTCCTTTCCCCTTCTTGGGCGTGATGTAGCGGAAACGGAAAACGCCAGATTAAGCTCTGGTTGTTTCAGCAGATGCCTAACAATTGTAGTTTTTCCACTGCCCGAAGGAGCGGAAAATATAATAAGCTTCCCTCCTTTTTTCATAAAACATTCAACATTTGTTCTTTGATCTTCTCCAGCTCATCTTTCATTTGCACCACCAACTGTTGCATAGGTGCATAATTGGCCTTTGAACCAATCGTGTTAATTTCCCTACCAATTTCTTGAGCAATAAACCCAAGTTTCTTTCCATTGGAATCGTTAGATTCTAGCGTAGTTTCAAAATAGCCTAAATGGTTAGCCAAACGGACCTTCTCTTCAGTGATGTCGTATTTTTCCAAATAATAGATTAATTCTTGCTCAAATCTATTGGCATCCAATTCCACTTTCAAATCTGCAACTGCTTTTTCCAGACGTTCGCGAACCGTGTCCAAACGTTCCGGGTCGATGGCTTTCACATCATCCAATAAACGATTCAGGTTTTTAAGTCGGGCAATAAAATCCTTTTCCAATACTTGGCCTTCTTCATCACGGAAAATTTTGATTTCTGAGAGCGCCTGCTTCATTGCCTCCTTAATGGATTCATATTCTGTCTCGTCAATATCTCCTTTTTCTGTCTTCATTGCATCCGGCAAACGCAACGCCATTTCCAATAACTTCACCTTATCACCATCAGCAATATTGGCTAGTTGTTTCATATATTTTTTAACCACTGCTTCATTTACTTCGGCTGTTGTTTCTTCTCCGGTAATCTCAACATAAAGACCAAAGTCAACCTTACCCCTTACCAATACATCGGCAATCATTTTGCGCAATTCCAGCTCTTTTCCCCTGTAGAATTGTGGAATTCTGGCGTTGATGTCAAGACTTTTGCTGTTAAGCGATTTAAGTTCTATGGTAATCTTTTTGGAAGGAAGTTGCACGATATGCTTTCCAAACCCTGTCATGGATTGAATCATAAGGAATACTTAGATTTTGGCAAAGGTAACCAAAATAGGTTTTTGGTTTTATTGAATATAACTGAAAACAGAAAGGTTGAAAATATGCTAATCCAATTTTCTGACCCAAATATTTCTGTAGCTTACCCTGCTATTGTCTTTATGGTCTTGAAGCATCAAAGGAGCTTTCCCGTGAGCTTCATAGTTGGGCCATCCAATATATTCCGTTGGGCCTTCAAGAATAAAGTTATCCTGAATTAAAACCCCATTGTGCAACACGGTAACCGTTGCAGCTTTTTCAAGGTTTCCTCCTCTGCTGAATTTTGGCGCATGAAAAATAATATCATACGTATTCCATTCCCCTGAAGGTACGGAAGCCATCGCCAGTGGAACAGCCTGCTTATAAACGGATCCTACTTGACCATTTACATAGGTTGGGTTGTCGTTGTTATCCAGAACTTGGACTTCGTATCTTCTTTGCAGAAAAATCCCGCTGTTCGCTCTATGCTGACCTTCCCGTTGTACTTCTGCTGGTGATCTCCATTCAACATGAAGCTGCATACTTCCAAAATTTTCTTTTGTTTGAATATTCCCGGTCTTGTCCTTAACCGTCATGCTTCCATCATCATTTAAATGCCAGTTTACCGCAGTGCTATCAGTACTGCTAATCCATTTTGTAAAGTCTTTTCCATCAAAAAGAACAGTCGCATCACTTGGTGCACTTCCATTTTCCCCTGGTGTAACTTTTGGTGGAACCGGTTCATAATATTCGGTAGCCCCTGGCTTGGTTGGCTCTTTTTCCTGGCCTAAAGAAATGGTAACAACTAAGGCAAATAACGGTAATAGGATATTCTTGTATTTAGGCATATTACAGTTCCTTTATTTTTATATTTCTATAACCAATTACAATGGGCTCTCCATGGTCTTGTAATGCAATTTTCCCTGTTTGTGATTTCCCAAAGGCCTCCCAAGTGGCAAATTTGGATTTGGATACCATAGCATCCCAAGCTTCTCCATTTACGGGAAATTCGGTAATCAGAATATCATTTAAAACCACACTGCCCTTATTAGTTTTATGGTTTATAGAAATAGTATAGTGGTTCCACTCTCCAACCGGTTTTACCACATTTTTAGTTGGTGATACCATATCATACAAAGCTCCTGCTTGATGATTGGTCCCGTTCTTTGCATCTGGATGATCTATATTATCCAGCACTTGAATCTCAGGACCCGTGGTGTAGGGTTCTGGGTATTTTTCATCTTCAACAACCCCCCACATAATACCGCTATTTGCTCCACTATTTACCATCCACTCCACGGAAAGCACAAAATTGGTGTATTCCTTGTCTGTTATGATATTGAAACGACTCCCATCTTTTCGTGCTTCGGAAGTTTTGTTTAACAGCATAGCTCCATCTTGCAGGCTCCATGCTTCTTCAATGTCCCTTCCGGAATACACATGCCATCCATCCCAAGATGATCCATCAAACAAAACAGTCCATTCAGATTCTTCCTGTTCTATTTGTATTTCTGCTTCTTGCTCAACTTCTTTGGAATCTTCTTTTGGCTTTTCCTTACATGCAAAAACGACCAATACCAATGCGAACACAACTATTTTCTTCATAATCCCAGAATTTTTTTAAGTTTTTCAGTGTCTGTATTCCCTCCGGCAAAATCATCAAAAGTCTTTGTTGTAGCTTCTATAATATGATCGGCAATAAATTTTGCTCCTTCTCGCGCTCCTTGCTCCGGACTTTTAATACAACATTCCCATTCCATAACAGCCCAAACATCACAACCATATTGTGTTAACTTGGAAAAAATGGTTTTGAAATCAATCTGGCCATCTCCTAAAGAACGGTATCTTCCAGCTCTATCTCCCCAATCATTGTATCCGCCAAATGCTCCCTTCTTTCCCGTAGGATTGAACTCGGAATCTTTAACATGAAATGATTTTATAAACTCATGATAATGATCAATGTAAGCGATATAATCCAACTGCTGCAATACAAAGTGACTTGGGTCGTACAAAATATTGACCCGCTTATGATTCCCTGTCGCTTCTAAAAATCGTTCAAACGTATCGCCATCATGCAAATCCTCTCCCGGATGAATTTCATAACAAACATCCACACCTTCTTCATCAAAATGGTTTAAGATAGGCATCCACCGTTTTGCCAACTCTTCAAAACCCATTTCCACCAATCCAGGAGGTCTCTGTGGCCAGGGATGTGCGGTATGCCAAAGCAATGATCCGGAAAATGTAGCGTGCGCATTTATTCCCAGCCTTCGGCTTGCCGTAGCTGCTTTTTTTACCGTTTCAACTGCCCATTCTGTTCGTGCTTTTGGATTATTTCTCACGGATTCAGGCGCAAAACCATCGAACATTATATCATAAGCTGGGTGAACTGCCACCAGTTGACCTTGCAAGTGCGTGGACAGCTCGGTGATTTCCAAACCATACGAATTGATTTTCCCCTTTAGCTCATCGCAATAGTCCTGACTTTCTGCAGCCTTATCCAAATCTATTAGAAAAGATTCCCAGGTTGGTATTTGAATTCCTTTATACCCCAAACCCGAGGCCCATTTACATAAACCATCCAAAGAATTAAAAGGTGGTTGGCTATCTACAAATTGGGCAAGAAATACGGCAGGTCCTTTAATTGTTTTCATCTAATTTGCTTTTATGCGATGTTTTGGATTAATTTTTTAGAATATTCGGTTATATTTAGTCCTAATATTTTCTTTTTCTTGGAAAGAGAAAAGTACTAAAAAAACCGAAAACTAATACCATACATGGAAAATAGTTCTGCTCGAAATCTCTGGGGTGATTTTTTGGATGCACATTTGGAATTTGCTTCAGAAGACGCTCCAAAAGTAATTCGCTTCTGTGATAATGAAAAGGACGCAAATATCTGTGCAGATTTAGTTCGCAAAGATGTTAAACGTGCTACGTCCCATTCATTACTGGGACTGCAACTGCGGAAAGAGAAGCTTCCAAAAATAGGAGATTTTGCCGTTGTTACGGATTGGTCTGGAAATGCCAAGTGTATTATCCGAACTACCAGTGTAAGATTGGTTCCCTATTTTGCGGTGAATTCGGATCATGCACGATTGGAAGGTGAAGGTGACAAAAGCTTAGAGCATTGGCAAAAAACCCACTGGGATTATTATACCCGAGAACTCTCTCAGTTTGATAGAAAACCAAGGGAGAGTATGATAGTAGTCTTTGAAAATTTTGAAAAACTGTTTGAAAAATAAAATGGCCGCAAAAGCGGCCACTTTGTTTTTATAGTGTATACGCAAAGTATTAGTCCATATCCACCCAAACATTTCCTTGCTTGTGCGAAGCCACGGTGCTTTCAATAAAATTCAATCCCCGCACTCCATCTAACATCGTTGGAAACTCACCATCATTGTATTTTTCACCTCGAATTGCCCGGGCAGCTCCTAAATATATATTGGCCATGGCATCAAAAATTCCTTCTGGATGTCCTGGTGGCAGTTTGGTCCCATCCAAAGATAATTCCGAGTTGTATGCATGACCTGGTTTGTATATTTGAACAGGTTCCGTATCGCTCATTTTGTACAGGAAGTTTGGTTTTTCCTGTTCCCATCTAAAAGCTCCTTTTTCGCCATAAATAGCTATTGCCAAACCATTTTCTTCACCAGTGGCCACTTGACTGCCACGAATAACACCTTTTACATGTTTATCCATTCGGATGAGAACAGTTCCATCCACATCCATTTGATTATCATCGTACAAATAATTAAAATCACACAACAATGATTTTATCTTTAATCCAGTGGTAAATTCAATCATGTTGAACGCATGAACCCCGATATCTCCCATGCACGAACTTATTCCTGCTTTTTTAGGATCTAAGCGCCAAACAGAAGAACGTTTTTCCTTGTCATGGATAATAGTATTTATCCACCCTTGATAGTACCTTGCATCCACCTTATGGATTTTTCCCAAAGCTCCCGCTTTGATCATTTCCCGCATTTGGCGTACCATAGGGTACCCCGTATAGGTATGGGTAACGGCAAATACTGTTCCTGCTTTTTCCAAAGTATCTTGAAGAATCTTGGCTTCTTCATACGTTGTGGTCATCGGTTTTTCACAAATGACATGGAACCCGTTTTCCAACAATTTTTTTGCCATTGGAAAGTGAAGGAAATTAGGTGTTAATATGGAACAGACTTGAATACGTTCGTCCTCAGGAAGTTTTAATTCCTCTTCTACCAAAGTTTCAAAATCTTTATAAATACGATTGGTGGGAACGTCAATTTCCTTTGCAAAATTTATACTTTGATCCAAATCTGGGTTAAAGACCGCACCAACAATCTCATAATTATCGTTAATAAACGAGGCTACTCTATGAAGTACTCCAATAAGGGAATCTCCCCCTCCTCCTAGAATTCCGAGTCTTATTTTTTTAGGCATTATTCTTTTTTATTTTTAGTGTTCTTGTTTTAATCTTTTTTCCTCCAGCTTATTTCTCATCAGGAACAAAATTCCAAAAAGGACAATCAATATTACAGGAAGCCACATAATATTTCCCAATGTAGCTTGACCAGCTACTAGGTCTGCCGCTTCTGCAGAAACTCCGGAATCCAAGGCATTGGTGCGTTCTTCATCCAGCATTTGACCAATTTTTGGAAGTGAAATCCCTGTAATCAACATTCCAAACCCGCCTATGATTGACATTCCCAATGCTCCAGTTTTATGACTGTACTCACTTATAAATCCAATCATAGTAGGCCAAAAATACATAACTCCACATGAGAATAAAATAGCTGCAACATATACCATTGGACCTGTGGCACTTGACAATAAATAAAGTGCAAGAGAAGCAATTATTGCAGACCCAAACAAAACTCCAACTGGATTCAATTTATGAATAATCGGTCCCGCAAAATACCTTCCAACCGCCATCAATCCAGTAACTATTGCCAAAATAATAAGTGGTGGGGCTCCAGCTTGACCCAACAATCTTTCAATAAACTGACCTGTTCCAAGTTCTGTAGTGGCCGTTAAACCCATACATACAAGCATAAATATAAATAATGGTGTGAACATTGATTTGATATTCATCTTTATGTCTGATTCTATATTCTCTGCTTTTGGGAATTTTTGCCCAAGTATTAAATAGCCATAAATTAATGTAGGTATGATCATTATAGCTATTTGAATTTGCCATGAAAGTCCGGCATTTCCCATAAACTCACCAAGTAGAGCTCCAATAACTATCCCTCCCGGGAACCAAACATGAAACTTATTTAGCATAGTGGTTCTGTTCTTTGTGTACATATCCGCAATCAAAGGATTACATGCAGCTTCCACTGCACCATTGGCAAGGCCAATTAAGAAGGTTGATACAAGTAACGGAACAAAGCTTTTAGCAATAATTGTTAGAATCAATCCTAAGAGGTGACAAATAAATGCGACCCATAAGATTGGTTTAGGTCCGATTTTAGGGTAGATAAGACCCCCTATAATCATGGACACTGGAAATCCATAAAATGCCATTGAATTCATCCATCCAAGTTGGGTGTCATTGAATCCAAATTCAACATTTAATTCTCCCATAATTCCAGCCCTTAAAGCAAAGGTCATTGCCGTAACTATCAGCGATATGCATGAGGCAATAAATAATCGATTCTTGTTTATATTTTCCATGTTTACTAAATATATTGGTTGTTTAAGATTTATAAGTTACCTGTTCTTTTTTAAATAGCAAGGTGAACAACAGTAATACCACAAAAGCAAATATGGCTGGAATAATCCAAACATTTTCCCAACTGTGCCTATTTTCAGAAATTAAATACATGTCGGTAATCTTCCCTGCAACCCAAAAGCCTATCAACATTCCTACTCCATAGGTTGCTAGGGTAATAAGACCTTGGGCAGCGCTTTTGTATTTCTCACCTGCTTTGGAATCTGTGTAAATCTGACCGGATACAAAGAAAAAATCATAACATATCCCATGCAAAGCTATTCCAATTAGTAACATAAAGGCCATTTCACCAGCATTGCCATATGAAAATAATAAGTATCGGATAGTCCATGCCAGCATTCCCAACATGATTGTTTTTTTGAATCCAAATTTTTTGAAAAAATATGGAAGCAACAACATAAAAAGTATTTCCGATGCCTGCCCAATGGTCATCTTTCCGGTTGGGTTGTCCATCCCAATTTCTGAAAGAAATGGATTCGCATTTTGGTAATAAAATGCCAGGGGTATGCATATGAGTATTGAGGCAAGAAAGAAGACGAGAAAGTTTTTATCCTTTAAAAGCTTTAGTGCATCCAATCCCAATAAACTTGAAACGTTGACCTTTTCATTTTTCAATATTTTTGGAGGGGTCCTTGGAAGTATAAAGCTAAAAAGTCCCAGAATTGCAGAGGCAACAGCTACCATTAAAAAAGTGTTTTTTAGCATTCCTGCTGACCTTCCTTCTGGAGAATCCCAAAGAAATACATAACTAATTATCAACCCTGCAGCAATCCAGCCAATTGTTCCAAAGACTCGCACCAAGGAGAACTCCTTAGCGGGATCTTTCATTTGGTTGAATGCAATCGAATTCACCAAAGCCAGAGTAGGCATGTATAAAATCATATACCCAAAAACATAGGGGTAAAAGGAACCAAAACTATCTGCACCATACATTTGATACATTAAAAATGCCCCGGAAAGGTGTAAAATACCTAAAATTCGTTCTGCATTAAAATACCTGTCAGCTATCAGTCCTATAATAAACGGGGCAATAATAGCTCCCCATGATTGTGTTGAAAAAGCCAACGCTATTTCTCCACCTGAGGCATTTAAATTTTCTCCAAGAAAAGTACCAAGTGTAACGAACCACCCACCCCAAATGAAAAATTCAAAAAACATCATAAAAGAGAGTTGAAACTTAATTTTTGGACTCATAAAGAGAAATTATCTTTTATAGAATATGTAGTCCAACGATTCTGGTTCAATTCCATTCGTTCGAAAATCAGCCAAAATCTGTCCTCTATGGTGCGTGGAATGATTTACTACATGAAAAAGTATGTCCTTGAGCTCATTTGCATATGTTCTTCCCTTGCTGTTTTCATAATCTATTCTTTTGCTGAAATCATCTGCATTGGTTATGATTTCAAAAGAAGTTCTTTGATTTTCATAATGAATTTCTTCCCAACTTTCAATCAAGTGCACTTGCCAAACATCAAACTCTACTGGTTTTTCGACAATTCTTTTGTTCCATCTGTGATGTGCGTTCAAAATATGGCTAAATAAGTTTATGCTCTTTTCCGGAACCTTTTCCATAGCAACGCACTGCTCAATGAGCTTTTTATTGCAGTAGAAATTGTAATCGAAGAGTTGGTGTAAAAACCCCTTCATAAACTGAATTTTTATGCAGATTGATTAAGTAATTTTAGCAATAGGCTTTTTGTGGCAAGTATTCCTTCTTCTTCGCTCAGTTCTTTTCCTTCATATTCTACTCCTATATAACCAGAATAACCTGCATCTTTAACAATTTCCATCATACGAACATAATCCGTGTTGGTCTCGTTACCTAGTTCGTCAAAATCATGCGATTTTGCACTTACTGCTTTTGCAAAAGGCATTAATTCTGTAATTCCTTTGTAACGATCATATTCCTCAACACAAGCTGTATCAAAGTAAGACCCATCTTCTCTTTTTACACAAAAGTTACCAAAATCTGGAAGTGTACCACAGTTGGGCAGATTTACTTTTTCAATCACTTGAACCAGCATAGCAGCATTTGAAGAAAATCCTCCATGATTTTCTACAATGACATTAATGTTTTTATCCTGTGCATACTTGGAAAGCTGTGTAAGGCCATCAATAGATGCCGGAGTCCATTCCTCAGCAATCTTGCTCCCCATTAGGTTCACCCTTACAGAATGACAGCCCAAGGCTTTAGCTGCATCTACCCACTTAAAGTGATTCTCTACAGCGGCTTTTCTTTCTTTTTCATCTGCTGCCGACAAATCCCCTTCATGGTCAATCATGATAATCAGATTTTCCAATCCATGCTTTTCACTTTCCGTTTTGGATTTTTCTACAAACCTATCCATAGCTTCTTTAGAAAAATTAGCGGCTTTAAGCTCATCTTCATATAGCTGGCTTACGTACTCTAAGCCAGAAAACCCCCAACCTTTGGCTTTTTCAGCAAATAGATAAGGATCTAGTCCTTCTTCTTTGATCATTCTGTGTATGGACCATTGAGCAAGTGAAAGTTTAAACAATGACTCAACATGAGCATCCAATAAAGTATCTTCTTCTACCTCTGTATCCGCCATCTCCTTCTTCTTGTTTTGTTTACAACCATATATGCCTAATATGGATAATGCAATTCCAGCTTGGGCACTATTTTGAATAAAATTCCTTCTCTTCATAAGGTATTCTTGAAATATTGGATAAAATTAAAAACTATAACGTTATAGTGGCAAATTCTCAATAAACATAGGGAATAAATGTAGAAAATTAATTTAATAATTAATACATTTATGAAATAAACAATCCTTTTAAATGAGTAAATTTTATTACAACGAAGAGCAGGAATCATATGATGCTATTGTAGTAGGAACAGGCATTAGTGGTGGTTGGGCTGCCAAAGAACTATGCGAAAATGGTCTTAAAACATTGGTTTTGGAACGTGGTCGTATGGTTAATCACATCACAGATTATCCTACAGCAAATCTAGACCCTTGGGATTTTCCAAACAATGGTGAGTTGTCTCCAGATAAAATTGCGCGACAAGAAAAACAAAATAGAACAGGATATACAGTAAAAGCACCACATCATTTTTGGTTTGTGGACGATATAGACCATCCTTATAATGAGACCAAACGTTTTGATTGGATGCGAGGATATCACGTAGGTGGAAGATCTTTATTGTGGGGCCGCCATAGTTACCGATGGAGTCCTATGGATTTTGAAGCCAATAAGAAAGACGGAGTTGCTGTAGATTGGCCCGTTCGCTATAAAGATATTGCTCCATGGTATGATAAGGTTGAAAGTTATATTGGTGTTACTGGTGAATTATTGAATTTACCCCAGCTTCCTGATGGGAAATTTGAGCCCATGATGGAGTTGAACTGTGTGGAACAGCATGTTCGTGAACGCGTTGCCGACCATTTTGACGGACGTGTAATAACTGCCGGCAGAGTAGCCCATATAAATAGTGATAAAAAGTTTGAAGGTCTGAACCGTAGTTCTTGTAAGTTTAGAAATAGGTGTATAAGAGGATGTCCTTTTGGCGCATATTTCAGTAGTAACTCATCTACCTTACCAGCTGCTGAACGTACTGGAAACATGACCCTCAGACCAGATTCCATTGTACATGAGGTAATATATGATCCAGATACAAAAAAAGCCACTGGAGTCAAAGTTATAGATCGGGTTACCAAGGAAGTTTATGAGTTTAAGGCAAAGGTGATTTTCCTATGCGCCTCTGCTGTAGCATCCACTTCAATCTTAATGCAATCTAAATCGGATAGGTTCGAAAATGGCATGGGCAATGATTCTGGAGAGCTCGGCCACAATATTATGGACCATCACTTTAAAGCAGGAGCCAGAGGTAAAATGGATGGATTTACCGATAAATACTATAAAGGAAGGAAACCGAACGGGGTATACATTCCCCGTTTCCGCAATTTGGGAGGAAATAGTGACATGAAGGATTTTATTCGCGGTTACGGTTACCAAGGTGGGGCAAGCAGGGGCAACTATGAAGATATAGTAGCTGAGGTTTCCCACGGAAAAGAACTTAAAGATGCTATTCTAAATACAGGAGGGTGGCAAATGGGTATCAATGGGTTTGGTGAAATTTTGCCATATCACGAAAATAAAATGAGCCTAGATTATGATAAAAAGGACCAATGGGGTCTGCCAACAGTCACGTTTGATGCCGAGATAAAGGAAAATGAGTTAAACATGCGCAAAGACATGCAGGAGCAGGCTGCTGCCATGCTTGAAAAATCAGGAGTTCGGGATGTTGAAACTTATGATGAAGAGTATGCATTAGGTCTTGGAATCCATGAAATGGGAACCGCACGAATGGGTAGAGATCCAAAAACTTCTGTTGTAAATGGAAACAATCAAGTTCATACAGTTAAAAATGTTTACGTTACTGATGGTGCTTTTATGACATCTGCAAGTTGTGTAAATCCATCATTAACTTATATGGCATTTACTGCAAGAGCTGCCAATCATGCAGTGGAAGAACTTAAAAAAGGAAACATATAATGGAAAGAAGAGTTGCTTTAAAAAATATGGGGCTTGCCTTTGGCTATACTGTTGCTGCCCCTACCCTTTTAGGGATAGTACAGAGTTGTAATAGCAAGAAAGTATTGGACTGGACTCCAGATTTTTTCACCAAGGAGGAAGGAACAGTTTTACATACCCTTCTGGACATCTTATTGCCAAAAACTGATACTCCATCCGCCACAGAAGTAAATGTGCATGTTTTCATAGACAAATTTGCCAATGAGGTTTTGCCGAAGGAGCATCAAGATTTTCTAAAAATGGGCATGGGCAAATTTGTGGGTAAAGTTTTGGCTTCAGCCGAAAAAGAAACAATGTCAGAGTTGGATGAAGAAGATTTAGAACCAATTTTTGCCACATATCTCAAGAAAAGAACAGATGAGGTTGAAGAAACTCATGAGAAAGCTTTAGAAGCTTATTTTAAAGCTGTTGAAGAAACTGGAGGTGCTCAACTGGATGATGAGATTTCCTGTTATAGTTTTGCAAATTCGTTACGTGACATTTCTATCTGGTCCTACAAGACCTCTGAATATGTTGGTGAAGAAGTTTTAGCATATCTCCCTGTTCCAGGGGAATACATTGCTTGTGAAGATGAGCAAAAATTAACCCAAGGTAGAGCTTGGTCGTTGTAACTAAAAAACAATTTATAAAAAAGCCCGTTTTAAAACGGGCTTTTTTATTTTTCAAGTATCTGTTATTCAAAAAAACACCCCGGAAGTTGTTCTACGTGGGGTGAACTTTTCCGAGGCATTTGTTCAATAAACACTATCACATACTGATAAGTTCAGTATAAACTATGATCCGCACATCAAGCAGTCATCGTCCGCTTGGCCTTCTTTAGCTCGTGCAATCATTTCTTTCATTTCTTCTGCGCTCATTGGTTGTATATCCACTTCCTGTTGGCTTACTGGAGTAGTATCTACCTTAATTGCTTCTGCGGCCTGTGGTGTTGCAGCAACAACTTCTGCTTCTGCAGCCACACTAACAGGAACTTCTTTTTTCTTGGTATTGTCCAAAGTAAATTTAATGGCATCTACCGCTGCTTTGGTCCTCAAGTAGTACATTCCTGTTTTAAGTCCACTTTTCCAAGCATAAAAGTGCATAGAGGTCAGCTTGGAATAATTTGCATTTTCCATAAACAGGTTCAAGGATTGACTTTGGTCTATGAAGTATCCACGCTGTCTACTCATATCAATGATATCCTTCATGCTAAGCTCCCAAACCGTCTTGTACAATTCTCTAATATCTTGTGGAATGGTTTCTATATGCTGAATAGATCCGTTGGCACGCATCAATTCTTGCTTCATATTTTCGTTCCAAAGACCTAAATTCACCAAGTCTTCCAAAAGGTGCTTATTTACTACAATAAACTCTCCTGAAAGTACTCTTCGGGTATAAATGTTAGAGGTATACGGTTCAAAGCACTCATTATTGCCCAGTATTTGAGAAGTGGATGCTGTTGGCATTGGCGCCACCAACAAGGAGTTGCGAACACCATTTTTCTTAACGTCTTTTCTCAATTTAGCCCAATCCCAACGTCCAGAAAGTTCTTCGTCCTTAATTCCCCAAAGATTATGTTGAAACTCTCCTTGCTCAATTGGAGAGCCTTTGTATGATGAGTATGGCCCATCCACTTTTGCTTGCTCCATAGAAGCCGTTACTGCAGCAAAATATAGGGTTTCAAATATCTCTTGATTCAGTTTTTTAGCTTCATCGCTGGTAAATGGTAAACGCAACATTATAAATGCATCTGCCAAGCCCTGTACTCCAAGACCAATAGGTCTATGACGCATATTGGAATTTTCAGCTTCTTTGACCGGGTAGTAATTTCTATCGATTACCATATTCAAGTTCTTGGTAACTCTTTTTGTAACCTTGAACAATTCTTTATGGTCAAACTCCCCATTTTTTATAAACATGGGCAATGCGATAGAAGCCAAATTACATACCGCCACCTCATCTGGTGAGGTATATTCCAAAATCTCCGTACAAAGGTTAGAAGAGCGGATAGTCCCTAAATTCTTCTGGTTGCTCTTGCGGTTAGCAGCATCCTTGTACAACATATAAGGTGTGCCCGTTTCAATTTGAGATTCTAATATTTTTTCCCAAAGTTCACGTGCTCGTACCGTTTTACGACCTTTTCCTTCCGCTTCGTATTTTAAGTATAGTTCTTCAAACTCCTCACTGTGATGCGTAAAAAGTCCTGGGCACTCGTTAGGACACATTAATGTCCATTCTTCATTTGCTTCTACTCTTTTCATGAAAAGGTCAGAAATCCACATGGCATAGAACAAATCCCGTGCACGCATTTCTTCTTTTCCATGATTCTTTTTCAAATCGAGAAACTCATAGATATCCGCATGCCACGGCTCCATATAGATTGCAAAACTTCCTTTACGTTTTCCTCCTCCTTGATCCACATACCTGGCCGTATCATTAAATACTTGAAGCATCGGAACAATTCCGTTAGATGTACCATTGGTACCGGCGATGTAGGATCCCGTAGCTCTTACATTATGGATAGAAAGACCGATCCCACCTGCAGATTGCGAAATTTTTGCGGTTTGCTTCAACGTATCGTAAATACCATCTATACTGTCATCTTTCATTGCCAAAAGAAAGCAAGAGGACATCTGTGGTTTGGGTGTGCCGGAATTGAACAAGGTAGGTGTAGCATGAGTGAAGTACTTTTTTGACATCAACTCATATGTTTCTATGGCTGAATCCAAATCGTTCAAATGGATTCCTATGGATACACGCATCAACATGTGTTGTGGTCGCTCTGCAATATTTCCGTTCAATTTTAATAGGTATGAACGTTCCAAAGTTTTAAAACCGAAATAATCGTAGCCAAAATCACGGTTATAAATAATGGTTGAATCCAGTTTTTCTGAATTCTTGGAAATTACCTCATACACCTCATCAGATAATAGTGGTGCCTTTTTACCTGTTCTAGGGTTTACGTATTCGTACAAATCCTTCATGGTTTCCGAGAAGGATTTTTTAGTGTTTTTGTGTAGGTTCGAAACTGAAATACGAGCTGCCAATTTCGCATAATCTGGATGTGTAGTTGTCATGGTAGCGGCAATCTCTGCTGCCAAATTATCCAACTCAGATGTGGTGACACCATCATAAAGTCCTTCTATGACACGCATAGCAACTTTTAGTGGATCTACCAATCCGTTAAGACCATAACATAATTTTCTTACTCTGGCCGTGATCTTGTCAAACATGATCAGCTCTTTTCTTCCGTCTCTTTTTACTACATACATGTGGCTACTATTCTTTTTATATGATACGTTTGTTGGTTATCCCAGCATACATTTAGCGGCGCTGGAAAAATTCCATCGCACTTAGGTTAAGGTCATGAAAACACTAGGGGGTAGTGCTTTCTTAAAGGTTGGTCAATTTAAAAATCAGCGTCGAAACTGATTTTTTGTGCATCTTCATCTTTTTCTTTGTTGAGAACACCTGCCTTTTGATATTCAGACACGCGCTTTTCAAAGAAATTTGTTTTACCCTGAAGTGAAATCATATCCATGAAATCAAATGGGTTGGTGGCATTATATACTTTCTCGCATTCTAATTCTACCAATAACCTATCCGTTACAAACTCTAGGTACTGTGTCATTAGTTTTGAGTTCATTCCAATAAGACTTGCTGGAAGCGACTCGGTAATAAATTCTCTTTCAATATCAAGAGCGTCAGTCAAAATCGCAGTAATCCGCTCTTTTGGCACTTTGTTGATCAAGTGTTTGTTATGTAAATGAACCGCATAGTCACAGTGCATTCCTTCATCTCTAGAAATTAACTCGTTGGAAAATGTAAGTCCTGGCATTAGCCCCCTTTTCTTTAACCAGAAAATGGAGCAGAAGGCACCTGAAAAGAAAATTCCCTCAACAGCGGCAAATGCAATTAATCTTTCCGCAAAACTTGGAGATTCAATCCAGTTTAAGGCCCAATCTGCCTTCTTTTTTATTGCAGGAAAGTTTTCTATCGCCTTGAAAAGGATGTTTTTTTCCTTTTCATCTTTAACGTAAGTATCAATAAGCAAAGAATAGGTTTCTGAATGGATGTTCTCCATCATAATCTGAAATCCGTAGAAAAACTTTGCTTCCGCGTATTGAACTTCACTTACAAAATTCTCTGCCAAATTCTCGTTTACAATACCATCAGATGCAGCAAAAAAAGCGAGTATGTGTTTTATAAAATAACGCTCATCGTCATTTAATTTATTGTTCCAGTCCGTCAAATCCTCATGAAGATCTATTTCTTCTGCAGTCCAAAAACAAGCTTCACATTTCTTGTACCATTCCCAAAGATCATGATGTTTAATGGGAAAAATCACAAATCTATCTTCGTTTTCTTGTAATATAGGTTCTACAGTTGCTGACATAGTTTATTCTTAAAAAAGTTTATTATCCGGAAGGAAATTTCCTTGTGAACAGAGCCAACAAAGATTCAAAAATGTGATCAGATTGTAAAGTTTGTTTTACTAAAAGGGCAGCAAAGTTTTTAACACAACATGTTGAAATCTAGGTTCACAAGTGATGTTACTTGGCTTTTTGGAAATACAATTGTTGAATAAGATTTTTGGTTAGGATTAAACAATAAAAAAAGACCAAAAAGTATATCTCGGTACACTTTTTGGCCTTTTGGTTAATTTTATTGATGTTACACTACCAAAAGCACGGCCATTTCCAGTTTAACTGTGGAATACAATTTTAATCTTAGGTAGTTCCCCCGAAACCTAAAACCAAACTTTGAAACCCCAGCTCAACCGAAAAATTTTTTTTGCAAGCAGTTCTTAATAGAAGAGGTTGGTTGCTATGGCCGTACATTTAAATTGGTAATGTATATGAACTTTTATTGTGGGAGCTTGTTAGTCCGTATTTGCTACTTTCTCCCAGTTTGACTGTATTTTTAAATCCTTACTCTCTAATGTAGCAGCGTATATTAGAGCAAATATCAAAATCACGAATAACACAATGCATTTTCTCATTTTGATTTAGTTTTAAGTTGTCTCTAATTTTTGACAAGGCCAAGGTATTAAACTAAAAGCCACGTTCAAGCGCAGCATGTATGAACGGTTGGTTTTTGTGTATAATTGGTTTTTGATGTTTAACAGTTTTGCTGATTGTTGAAAAATGTATTCTCTTGTAGAAAATTTTATAGTCTTCCTTTTGCCGACCAATTTTAACCAGTTATAAGTGTAAAACGTCCATTAACACATATTTTTAAAAATCTAAACGGAATAATCCTAAATTTGATTTATATTCTATAAAAGCATGTTAGAAGCGGTTATTGTTGATGACGAGGTAAAAGCCCTGCAGAGCTTAAGTTGGGAATTGACCAATTTAAGTGACGAAGTGGATATAATTGCATCTTTTACCGATGCCCATGAGGCTCTGGACTATCTTGAACGCAATACTCCAGATTGTCTTTTTTTGGATATTGAAATGCCCGCAATGGACGGTTTTCAGTTTATAAAAAATCTGAAAAATAAAGACTTCCCCGTTGTCATTACTACGGCTTACAATCAATACGCTTTGCAGGCCTTGAAAAATGAGGCTATTGACTATTTGCTGAAACCCATTGATACGGACGATCTTCAGGTAACCATTTCAAAAATAAAAAAGCATAATACCAAAAATTTGACCGTTGAAAAATTAGAAAAAATTCTATTGAATTTCAACGCGGATTCCCATAGTAAAAAAATCACGATAAATACAGATGGCAAATTGTTGTTCTTGAACAGTGACGATATTCTCTATGCAGAATCTGATGGTAATTACAGTACAATTTTTTTAAGTGATGGCCAAAAGATTTTACTTACAAAGAAGCTAAAGGAGGTAAACACCCTATTACCGGAAAGCAGCTTTTTCAGAATTCACAATTCATATATTATCAACCTTAATAAGATAAAAGAATTTCTCAAAACTGACGGTTATGTGGTTTTAGAATCCAACCACAAGATTCCTGTCTCCCGGCAAAAAAAATCCGATTTTTTGGATATGCTGTAACTTCCCAAAACACCTGTGTATAAAATACAAGAAACAAAAAGTAAAAATCCAAATCGGCAAATAAAAGACATCCTACTGTTCTTTTCTTTCTTCTTGGCTCTATTTCCTTCTTTTGGTCAAGAAATTCCAACAACTTTTAAGGAAAAAGCGGAAAGACTGGTGCAAATGCGTCCTAAAACATACTTGACACTGGATACCGAGTTGAAATCTGAAAAGAGGGACACAACGCTATTACGGTATTTTGCCAATTTATGTGAAAAGGAAAATTATTTGGAAGGACAGGCGTATGCCCTAGATCAAATCGGCACAAAATACAGGAACATATCCCAGTATAAAAAAGCGGTGGACCTTCACCAACAAGCATTAGAGCTCTCTGAAAAGATAAATAATACCGAATTAAAGGTTTTAAGCCTAAACATGCTAGGTGTTGTTTATAGACGAACCGATGCCATTAAAACTGCATTGGACTATAATCAAAAAGCTTTGGAGCTGGCCGAAGAAGTTGAGAACCCTTCACACCATATAAAAAGGAGTATAAATGTTTCCCTGAACAGTATTGGAAATCTATATCAAGCCTTGGAACAGTATGATTTAGCAATCGTTCAGTTTAAAAGAGCCCTTAAGTTTGAAACGGAACTGGATAATAAATTGGGTTTGGCCATTAATCATCAAAATATTGGTGACTGTCTTGAGAAAAAAGGAGATTTGGAAGGTGCGCTTGAGAACTATAGAAAGTCTTTGGCCTATAACGAAGAAATCAATTCTGACTTTGGTCGTGTTATTTGTAAAAACAGCCTTGCCCAAATCTATCTTAAACAAGATATGCCCTATGCTGCCCTTGTATTATTGGAGCCACTTCATGAACAATCAAAATCAATTGGCGATTTTTTCATTACTGCCTCGATCTATATAAATACCGGATGGGCCCATACCAAACTTGGAAATTTTGACAAGGCGGGCAAATTTATAATGGATGGGTTGGAGATGTCCAAAAATCGCAACATGCCCAGCAACATTTTGTACGGCTACCAAAAACTTTCGGATTACGAAAAGGAAAGGGGGAACTACAAAGAGGCCTATGAATATTACAAAAAGGCAGATGAATATGAGAATGAAATTACAAGTGCGACCAATGTAAGGTACATGAACGACATTATTGTCCGGTATGAAGCTGATAAGAAAAATAATCAGATTTCGGTGCTGGCAAAAGAAAATGAGATTGTACGTTTACGACTAAGAAAGAACCAGACCACCTTACTTGTAAGTGCTCTTATAGTTGGGTTGATTTCCTCTATACTCTATATCCTTTATCGTCAATATCAAAGTAATAATGAGAAACGGGTTCTTTCATTGGAACAAAACATGCTACGCAGCCAAATGAACCCTCATTTTTTGTTCAACTCCCTGAATTCCATAAAATTATATATCATCAATAATGAGCAAAAAAATGCAGTTCATTATTTGAACAAATTCTCAAAGTTGATTCGTAAAATTTTAGAAGCTTCATCATTAAAGGAAATTTCCCTAGCGGAAGAATTGGAGACCGTAGAACTTTATATGAACATTGAGAACATAAGATTCTCCAATGAAATAGATTTTAAAATTTCGGTAGATGACGACATAAACATTGATAACATAAAAGTGCCTTCTCTTGCCTTACAGCCATTTTTGGAAAATTCCCTTTGGCATGGCCTTTCACCAAAAGAAGGTAAAAAAATCATTCAATTAAATATAAAAAAGAAAAAGCAAGGCTTTATATCAATAGAAATTATAGATAATGGTGTTGGGCGCGGGGCCGCGCAAACCAATAAAGAAAATAGGGTGTTAAAAAGAAAGTCTGTTGGCATCCGCATTACCAAGGAACGTTTCGCAAACTTTTCAAAGGACTATCAAAATAATTTTGTGGTAGATATTGTTGACTTATTCGATGACAAAGGAAATCCAAAAGGAACTAAAGTTATTCTTGATGTACCTACTGTTTAGAATTTTCTAAGGCCACTTCTTCCAATTCTTTATACCAAGCTTTTCCAAATTTTCTGATCAGAGCCTCCTTTACAAATTTATATACCGGCACTTTTAGTTCTTCTCCCAAACTGCATGCTGGGTCACAAATTTCCCATTTATGGTAGTTCACAGCCGTAAATTCTGAATACTCTCGGGTTCTTACCGGATACAAATGGCATGAAACTGGTTTCTTCCATTTGGTCGCACCGTTGTTATAGGCCTCCTCTAAACCACATTTGGCAATTCCATCAGTGGAAAAAATCACATAAGCACATTCACTTTCGTTCACTAAAGGAGTTTCCCATTCCCCATCTTCCCCTTTTACAAAAGCACCTTGCTCCATAATAGCGGCTACTCCTTCAGGTCGCAAATATGGCTTTACTTCTTTAAAAATATCGACCAATATCTCCGTCTCCGAATCTTCTAAAGGTGCACCATAATGACCATCTACACAACAGGCCCCCTTGCATGCACTTAAATTACAAACAAAGTCGTTTTGAATAATCTCTTCAGAAACTATGGTCTTTCCTATTTGGAACATGCTAATCCCTGCTTTTTGAACAAAGTTAATTCAAAACCAAAAAATGATGCGAACTAAACCCATTAATGTAATCCAAAAGCTCTTTTTAGACGTAAATTTGCCTGTCAAATAGAAACGTGATGAATTTTAGTTTTAAGGAGATAGTGACAGCAAGTATGGTTCTTTTTGCTGTTATAGATATTTTGGGAAGTGTTCCCATTGTTATCTCATTACGGAATAAAGTGGGGCATATTCAATCTGAAAAAGCTTCAATTGTTGCTGCATGTATTATGGTGGCTTTTCTTTTTGTGGGGGAACGAATCTTGAATTTGATCGGGATAGATGTAAACTCTTTTGCCGTAGCGGGAGCATTTGTCATTTTTTTCCTAGCTCTGGAAATGGTGTTGGGCATTACTCTTTTTAAGGATGACCAGCCAGAAAGTGCCTCTGTTGTCCCTATCGCTTTTCCACTTATTGCGGGTGCTGGTACCTTGACGTCCATTTTAGCTTTACGCGCCGAATATCATGTGGAAAACATTGTAGTGGCCATTATCATTAATATTATCTTTGTTTATCTTGTTCTAAAATCCAGCTCTAAAATAGAACGGATTTTGGGCAAGAATGGCCTTAGTGTTATTCGCAAGGTGTTTGGGGTTATCCTATTGGCGATAGCTGTAAAACTATTCGCTACAAATATCAATCAGTTATGGATGAACTGATAAACTTTTCTTAGGTATGAACAAGACGTTTAGTATTATTCTAATTCTATTGGCACTGGCACTGGTTGCCTATAATGTAACTTTAGTGGATTTTGAGAATCCTTTTCAAGGGGATAGCACTATTGCTTTAATAGGTATTGTAGCTTCATTGTGTGCAATAGTATTGCTGCTCATTTTTATGACTTCAAAAAAGATTGACAAAAAATTGAAGGAGGATTAATTTTCCAAATCCAATACTCCTATTTCGGATTGCTTAAAAATTGCTGCATCCAATTCCTTTACTTTTTCCAACATGGTATCATGTTCACCTTTAATCTGTGCCGATATGTTGGGTGAGAATAATTGTTCAGCAATATTTGCTTTTAAATAGGCCTTTATTTTGTCTTCCTGGGCGTAGAAGTCAATTTTTATTTTCCTGTTCAGCATAAATTGAATGAATTCGTCAAGCAGTATATCATCCACTCCGTATTCATCCAAAAATTGGTTTTTTGTAAACTCGGCATAGCGATTTCTATCCTTTTCCAAATGTTCAAAAATAAAACGGGAGAAGAACTCGTACGTATCATCCATGCTTTCAATAGCTTCTTCTTCATTACTTCCTATAGGCACAAAAACATCTGGAATAATACCACCACCGCCATATACAATCTTACCTTTTGGTGTCTTGAACTTTAACGAATCAGCCACTTTTATACTGTCAACAGAAATTAATTCACCACTACTATAGCGTTCCATAAAAGTTTGGTAGTAATCGCGGTGTCCTTTTTTGTATGATTTCTGGATAGAACGACCCGTTGGGGTATAATATCTAGAAACTGTTAAGCGCACTGCAGAACCATCTCCCAAATCCATTTCTCGCTGCACCAGACCTTTTCCGAAAGATCGTCTTCCTATAATGGTGCCCACATCATTGTCCTGCAAGGCACCTGCAATAATTTCACTTGCAGATGCGGAACGTTCATTGATCAGAACATAAACGGGTTTATCTTCAAAGTCGCCTTTTTTGGTGGCAAAAGCTTTTTTGATCCTTCCCTTTTTATTTTTGGTATATAAAATCAATTTGTCATCTTCCAAAAATTCATCGGCCAATTTTTCAGCTATTCCCAAATATCCTCCAGGATTATCCCTTAAATCCAAAACCAATTTTTCAGCTCCACGGAGCTTAAGTTTTTTAAGGGCATCTTTAAACTCACCAAAGGTTGATTCCGCAAAACGGTTGATTTTGATATAGCCCATATCACGGGTGAGCATATAATAGGCATCAACACTTTTTATGGGCACCCTATCACGGGTAACGGTAATGTTCATGATCTTATTCTCCGACTTTCGGAACACTTTTAAATCAACCTTACTCCCTTCTTTGCCCTTTAATGTTGAAACAACGGTGCTATTGGGTATTCTCCTCCCAAAAAGGGTGTCGCTATCCGCCATTAATATTCGGTCCCCAGGTTTTATCCCTCTAATGTAACTAGGCCCATTTTTAATGGTTCTAATTACAGTGATAGTATCTTTATACATATAGAAGCTTACCCCAATACCTACAAAATCACCTTTCATGTTTTCGGAAACTTCCTCCATCTCGCTCTTTGGAATATAGACGGAATGGGGATCTAACTTTCCCAGAATATTATTGACGGTAACATCTACAATGCTATCTGTATTTATATCGTCTACGTATTCGTAATCGATATAATCGATCAAGCGGTTTAGTTTGTCTTTTTTGGAATTGGTAGAAAACAGTTTTTCTGGAGTGTCATTAAAATGGAGTTTGCCTCCAATAAAAATTCCAATAGCCACTGCAAGAGCAATTAGGGTAGGTAAAATATAGCTGTACTTCTTTTTCATAATAAATGGTGGGGTTAAACCATTTCCTCTAAAATAGGAAGGTGATGGGTTATTACACCTGCACGTTCCAAAAATTTTAATCCAGAATCATCTTTGTATGCCTTCTGATATACTACACGTTTTATCCCGGATTGATGTATGAGCTTGCTGCATTCCCTACATGGGGATAACGTAATGTACAAGGTAGCTCCCTCACAGGATTGGGTAGAGGATGCAACTTTTGAAATCGCATTGGCCTCGGCATGCAAAACGTACCACTTGGTGTACCCTTCTTCATCTTCGCAAATGTTTTCAAAACCTGTTGGCGTTCCATTGTAACCATCAGATATAATCATTCTATCTTTTACGATAATGGCGCCAACCTGTTTTCTTTGGCAATAGGATAGTTTTCCCCATTCTTTTGCCATTCGCAAATAGGCCTTATCGTACTTCTCTTGTTTACGCTCCTTCATACATCAGAAAATATCTGATTTTTAAATAAATATACCTGCTTTGAAAGACCCTTACAATCTTATTCTATTAAATTTAACGAAGGCCTTACTTGGGAAACGTGGCAATTAGCAAGGGTATTGTAATACAGATGACCAAAATAGATGCCAAAGCAATAAAAATTTTCCTTTTTACCTTAAAAATATCCAAAACCAAAAAAGCCAACGCAAGAACGCAAAGAATTATAATAATCTGAGAAAATTCTATTCCTGTGGCAAATGCTATTAGGGGCATCACTTTTTCTTCCTCTTCGGCCATAAGTAATTTGAAGTAATTGGAGAATCCAAAGCCATGAACAAGACCAAAAAAAGCCGTTGCCAATACATGTGGATACATACTGGGCATTTTTGTCTCCTTAACCACATAAGTGAAATTATACAACGCGGTCAATAAAATGGTAACGGGGATAAAGAATTCTATGAGTCCTGCATCAACCGTAAAAATATCAAAGGCAGAAAGTGCCAGTGAAGTACAATGGGTTAATGTAAAGATTGTTGCCAGAACAATCACTTGTTTCCAATTTTTGAATGTGAACGGCACTGCCAAAGCAGCTAAAAAAAGAATATGATCATAGGCACCAAAATCCAGCACATGATCTAATCCTAACTTTATATAAAACCAAAATTCTTGCATAGTTCTTTATTATGAAATTCCACGTTCCTGCTGAATAACCTCATAGGCCTTTTGTACCTCCTTAAACTTTTCTTCGGCCCCTTTTTTTATGGCTTCATTTTCGGTGACAACCTTATCCGGATGATATTTTTTCGCCATGGTTCGGTATGCTTTTTTTACCTCATCGTCCGTTACCGTTTTTTCTATCTCTAAAATTTTGTAGGCATTGTCAGCAGATTTGATGAACATGGCCATAATACTTTCAAAATCATGTTGCCCAATTCGCAAGTAGCCTGCAAGTTCTTTGAGTTTGATAACTTCAGCCTTACTTACCTGACCATCGGCCTGTGCAATTCCAAAAAGAAAATGAAGCAACTGTAATCGGACTTCGTAACGCGTGCGTTGCACCAAATAAGAACAGATACGTTGTGCCGAAACCTCCCGCTTTTTAATTACTTCATTGAAGGTTCTAAAGATTGCGTTCGCTTTTTCCTTTCCATAAGTGCTTAAAAAATACTGTCGCACATAATCCAATTCCCGTTGGCTTACTTGCCCATCAGCTTTGATTATAATAGAACAGAGAGACAACAAATTCAGTTCAAAATCTGCCGGAGAAACATTTTGTTGCGTGAAATCTCGAAAAACAGTTCTTCCGCCTCCTTTGCTGCCTCCAAGATTATCAAGCAGACTTCCAACAATAAACCCCAAAACAGCTCCTGGAAAACGAAGTATAAAATAGCCAAGAAATGCAGCTACCCATTTAATCATCTTAAAAAATTTAAAGGTCAAATATAGGCTTTTGACCTAGAAATAAAGCCCAAACTGATGTTAAGGCCCTCGAAAAAATACGACAAAAGCCGTATCTTTGAATGTTTAAATAAAATTCGAGACTATGTATCCAGAAGAATTGGTAAAACCTATGAGAGCTGATCTAGCTTCTGCTGGGTTTGAAGAGTTATATACAAGCGAAGCTGTGGAAGATGCCCTTAAGCAAGACGGAACTACTTTGGTAGTGGTAAATTCTGTTTGTGGGTGTGCCGCTGCCAATGCAAGACCAGCTGCAAAGCTAAGTTTACAGAACAACAAAAAACCAAATAATTTGGTTACTGTTTTTGCGGGAGTTGATACAGATGCTGTTGATACGGCAAGAAACCATATGGTGCCTTTCCCACCATCATCGCCAAGTATGGCGCTTTTCAGGGATGGGGAATTGGTTCACATGATTGAAAGACACCATATTGAAGGAAGACCTGCAGAAATGATTGCTGAAAATTTAATGGAAGCCTATAACGAGTTCTGCTAAACTTCAATTAAAAAAATGTTTTAAAACCACCTCTATCCAGGTGGTTTTTTATTTTTGGTGTCATGGATAAAAAAGTAATTGTGATTGGTGCTACTTCAGGAATTGGAAAGGAACTTGCTCTTGTTTTATCTCAAAATGATTACTTGGTAGGTATTACCGGTAGACGAGAACCTATGTTAACGGAGCTCACAAAAAATAACCCAAATTCCTTTGTGCCAAAAACTTTTGATTGCACCGAAGAAAATACACTAACATTCCTCAATGAACTGCTTGCCGATTTAGGAGGATTGGACCTTCTTGTTCTTTCCTCTGGTACGGGGGACCTAAATGACAGCCTTGAATACGCCATTGAGGATAGGACAAACCAATTAAATGTCATTGCCTTTACCAATATTATCGGATGGGCCTTTAATTTATTTCAAGAACAGGGATATGGGCATTTAGTGGCAATAAGTTCCATTGCTGGGTTACGTGGAAGCAGAATAGCTCCATCCTATAATGCATCCAAAGCATACCAAATCAATTATTTGGAAGGGCTTCGTCAAAAAGCAAAGAAATCAAAATTAAAAATTACCATAACTGATATTCGCCCTGGGTTTGTGGATACCCCAATGGCAAAAGGGGAAGGACAGTTTTGGGTGGCTTCGCCAAAAAAAGCGGCAAAACAACTCTACCTGGCCATTAAAAGAAAAAAAGATATAGCCTACATTACCAAAAGGTGGCGATTGATTGCTATTATTGTTAAGATTTTACCAAATTGGCTCTATAAAAGAATGTAACCTTGCAAAAACTACTTTCATACCCTCTCACTATCCTCTTTTTTATTTTTTTTGGATTTACCTTGATTGTATTTCATCCCATTCAATGGTTCTGTCTAAATGTTTTAGGTTATGATGCGCACAAAAGAACCGTGAGTATCCTTAACTGGTTTTTAATGCGGTGTACCAATATTCTTGGCACACGATATAGATTTGAAAACAAACAGGACATTCCAACAGACAGACCTCTGATTATCGTTACCAATCATCAAAGCATGTACGACATTCCTCCCATAATTTGGTACATGCGAAAACATCATCCCAAGTTTGTTGCAAAAAAAGAATTGGGCAAGGGTATTCCAAGTGTTTCCTATAACCTTAGGCATGGTGGTGGTGCCCTGATCGATAGAAAGGATGGTAAACAGGCCATTCTTGAAATAGGAAGGTTGGGAGCATATATTGAAAAACATAATAGAAGTGCTGTGATTTTTCCGGAAGGAACCCGAAGCAGAACCGGCAAACCCAAACCTTTTAAACCCTTGGGGCTTAAAATTTTGATGAAAAAATCCCCATCTGCCTTACTTGTTCCAATAACCATCAACAACTCTTGGAAGATTCTTAAATATGGTAAATTCCCCATGGGTATTGGTGCTTATCTAAAATTTAAGGTTCATCCTCCAATTGAAAATACCGGAAACGCGGATGAATTAATTGCTCAAGTAGAAAAACAAATTACGGGAAGTATAATCCTAACAGAATGATGCATTCAGAAATCATTGAAAAAACCATAACTTTTGTAAAAGACACCCTTAAAAATGCAGAAGGCGGCCATGATTGGTTTCATATTGAACGTGTTTTCAATACCACAAAATCAATCGCCAGACATGAACAGGTAGATGGACTGGTGGTTGAATTGGCAGCGCTCTTGCATGATATTGCCGACCCAAAATTCCATAACGGTGATGAAAGCGTAGGACCCAAAACTGCCCAAGATTTTCTGAATTCCATAAAGGTTGATGAAAAAACCATAGCTCATGTGGTAAAAATTATTCAGCACATGTCTTTTAAAAACAGTTTGGAAAAAAACCAAAAAGCATTCTCTTCCGAAGAGTTAAAGTTAGTGCAAGATGCAGATCGTTTAGATGCCATAGGAGCAATCGGTGTAGCCAGAGCTTTTAACTATGGCGGTTTTAAAAACAGGGAATTGCACAATCCTTCCATACCTCCTAATCCCAAGATGACAAAAGAGGAATACAAAAAGTCAAATGCTCCGACTATCAACCATTTTTATGAAAAATTGTTGCTACTCAAAGACCAAATGAACACAGAAACGGGCAAAAAGCTGGCCAAAGAGCGGCATCAATTTATGTTGGATTACCTAGACCAGTTCTATAAAGAATGGAATGGGGAACAACTGCCCTAGTCTATTGTTGTTTTTTGTATCTTCAATGCAACGTCAAATTCAACCAAAATGCAAAGAAGAAAGTTTCTAAAAAACACCGCAGCGGCATCTGCCGCTTTTTCCATAGTTCCAAGTCACGTATTGGGAAAGACCCATATTCCACCAAGTGATACACTTTATGTTGCCGCTTTTGGAGTTGGGGGTCGTGGTAATGGGGTAATTAAGGGGCTTGCTGCCACCGAAAAGGTAAAGTTTGTGGCTTTTTGTGACGTTGATGACCGCAGGGCTCAGGGAACCTATGAACTTTTCCCGGATGTAAAACGATATAAAGATTTTAGAAAGGTCTATAAAAAACACTTAAAAGACATTGATGCTGTTATGGTTGCAACTCCAGACCATACCCATGCTACCATTGCACTTCCTTTTATGCGTGAAAAGAAACATGCTTATGTTGAGAAACCTTTGACACATAATATTCATGAGGCCAGATTGATGACTAAAGTTGCTGCAGAAAACGGAATCGTTACGCAAATGGGCAACCAAGGAGCTTCCAGTGATGATAGTAGAATTGCGCGCGAATGGGTTGAATCTGGAATTATAGGAAAAATACATACTATTGATTGTTGGACAAATAGACCCGTGTGGCCACAAGGAGTTCCCATTCCTTCAGAAAAACAACAAATTCCCAAGGAGTTGGATTGGGACCTTTGGCTTGGTCCAGCTGCAATGCGTGATTACAATGCGGCATATTTGCCATTTAAATGGCGCGGTTGGTGGGATTTTGGAACAGGTGCCTTGGGGGATATGGGATGCCACATTATGGAGACTCCCTTTAGTGTTTTGAATTTAGGCTATCCAAAAGAAGCTGAAGCCAGTTGCACCACTGTTTGGGTAGATGATTTTGTGGAGGCCGACTACAGTCCTTCATGCCCTCCATCTTCTAAAATCCATTTAAAGTTTGAGCATGAACACCACGGAGATATTGCGCTAAATTGGTATGATGGGGGAATAAAGCCAAACCTTCCCGATGAATTGAAAGACAACGAGACCATTGGTGATGGTGGTGGCGGAACCATTATGTATGGTGACAAAGGAATCATTGTTACGGACACCTACTCAAGAAATGCACGTTTGTTGCCCTCTGAAATGATGGATCTTTACAAATCCCCAGCACCCAAATATCCAAGAGTTCCGGGAAGTATGGATGGACATATCGCTAATTTTGTTGATGGGTGTATGAATGGAGTCGAAACTTCTTCTGACTTCGCAAAAGCCGGACCACTAACGGAAACCGTTCTTATGGGCAACTTGGCTGTAAAAGCATATCAATACAAAGAATTGAAAGAAGGCAAAAAAATTGGTGATTGGGCTCCTTATGCCTACCCTGGTCAGCGAAAGTTACTTTGGGATGGTGAGAATATGAGAATCACCAATTACGAAAAGGCAAACGAGTGGGTAACACGGGATTATCGAAAAGGTTGGGAATTGACTTAATATTTAAAATATGTCTGCCAATAAAAGAGTCTTAGTTTCTGTATCCTTTTACACTGTCTTATTTATTGTTTCAGTCATCCTATTTTTCAACACTAAATTTACAGGTAATGATGCGGCCGGAAATGGTATGGCAAGTGGCCTGACTTTTTTATTTGGTCTACTAGGTTTATTTATAGTTGCACTGATCTTAACGGTCATTAATGCATTTTCTTTCAAAAATATTTCCCAGTATTGGATTAAATTGCTTTTTTTTATTCCACTAATCCTTCCTTTATCAGTTCTTGCAGCTGAATATTTTCAAACAGGTATACCTAAGGAGCCTTCAATAAAGGAACAAGAGCATAGGCTAACAATTCAAATTAAAACAACGGAAAAGCTAGAGAACCCCAAGCTTTCATTTATGTCGTCTAAAGGCAGCTATAACAGTAAATTAACCTATAAAAAAACAGAGGGAAGTTTTTACATTTATGAAAAGAGTACTGTTATTGTTTTTGAGAGTGACAGAAATTTTTACATTAGTTCAAATAAAATTAAAACCCAGCGGTATTATTTGGAAATCCCATATGAACCTAAAATCATTCCATATACCGATTGGAAAAACCTCCTAGGAACAGAGAGTAACATAAACGAACCCCTAAAGCTTGAATTTAGATATACAATTACCAAATCAAACAACCAATAATGTTAGAGAAATAGGACCAGTTTCTTTTGCAAATGCTTCCTAACAAGTTTATTTTCAGTGAATTCAATTGCTTTTTTTAGGGTACCGGTATAATCAGAATGTTTCAGTTCGAAAAGCAGCTCAGCTTTTATCGCATAATACAAGCCTGATTTGCTAAAATCCGTTCTGTTTGCTAAGTTATTAAGTTCTAAAAGAGCCTTTTTTGATCCATGAAGCTTTTCAAAAGACACAATTCTGTTTAAAGCCAGCATAGGCGAATATTGAGCCTTTAATTGGATGTCATAAAGCTCCAAAATGCTCTTCCAATCCGTTTCTAGAAATGTTTCGGCCACACAATGGTAGTATGATCTCGCAGCCTCTAGATGATAGTTTGAAGGCAACCTATTTTCTGTTCCTGAATTCTCGAGGTGTTGAATCCCAATTCTAATGAGTTCCCGATTGTATTTAGATCGATTTTGGTACTCCAAGGTTACCAGTTCCCCTTTTTCGTTAATCCGTGCATCAAAACGGGATGCGTGAAAGCAGATTAATGCTATCAAAGCATCTAAATTAGGGTGTTTGCAATACTTGTTTTCCCTTAATAAAAGAGCGAGTCGCAAGGCTTCATAACTAATATCCCTTTTTAACACCTGTGATCCCGTGGTTGCGGAATAGCCCTCTGAAAACAATAAATAGATCACCCGAAGCACCTTAAAAAGGCGGGATTGCAATCCCATTTCAACAGGAATCTGTAAAAACTGCACCTCTTCTCTAAACTTTTTCTTCGCCCTTGTGAAGGACTTGGCAACCGTCTCTTCCTTTTTCAAAAGGGCCTCCGCCAATTCTTTGTTGCTAAAACCACCAATTAGTTTTAAACTTAGAATGATTTGATACTCCTCTGAAAGGGATGGATGGCAACAAGCAAAAATGAGTTGAAGTTGACTATCAGAAATGGCATTTTCGGGCAAAAGCTCACCATTAGAACTATCCGTATGCTTTTCCAACAAATTGTTTTCCTCTAAAAAAGAAGATTTTTTTTGTTTTCGCAGTACATCTATAAGTGAATTGCTGGCCACACTATACAACCAAGCCGTTGGCTTGTCAGGAACCTCTTTATAAGCCCAAACCTGCATGGCTTTTAAAAAAGTATCCTGAACAGCATCTTCAATCCGTTCTAAATTTGAAATTCCAAACTTATGGGTAAGCACCGCCACTACCTTTCCATATTCATTTCGGAAGAGATGGTCTATAGTATTGGTTAGGTTATTGGGTTGCATAGGGTTTATAAAAGAGCCTGATAAAAATCAGGCTCTTTAGTATTAATTATTGGGTTGCTGAACGTCCATTGAAGTGATTTCTCTAATTTCCAAGATACTATTTTCGAAGTTAAAATGCGGATTCCCTTTTGATATTTCCACTGCTTCATCAATATCTTTTGCAATTACAATGGTATACCCTCCAACTACCTCCACTCCTTCTGCAAAGGGCCCATTCGTAATCAAACCCCCTTTTATATGCACAACCTTGCCTTCTTGGGAGAGTGGGAGTCCTTCTACAAGTTTTCCCTGTTCTTTTAATCGTCCCAACCATTTCTCCCAATCCTTGGTCAAATCTTCCTTTTCTTCTTGGGATAACTTGTTATAGTCATCATATCCGCCTCTAAACAGATATAAAAAATTACTCATACATTATTTGATTTAATGCCCATCCATAGAGTGGATTTCACGTACCTCAACATTGCTTCCTTCATAGTCAAAAATTGGGCATCCTTTAGATATTTCAACAGCTTCGTCCATATCTTTTGCAGATACAATTAAATACCCTCCTACTACCTCTGCTCCTTCGGCAAAAGGTCCATTGGTCACCAATTCCCCTCTATTGTGCACTACTCTTCCATCCGCGCCCAAGGGGAGCCCATCCAAGAGATGGCCTTTTTCTTTTAGACCACCCATCCATTCTCCCCATACCTGCATATGGGCTTGTTTCTCTTCCTGTGACAATTGGTTGAAGTTTTCGTCTCCTCCCCTGAATAAATACAAAAAATTGCTCATTGGTTTTAGTTTTATGTTCGTCCATGACAAACTGATTTATACTTTGTTTACGTTCTTATGACGAAGGTCAAAGTACAAATTGGACAATCTTTATAAATTTATTTAAAATAATTTCATTTGGCCAGTTTTATATTGGTCATGAAGCTCTTTGTTAAGCTTTGGAAAACTTTTGTTCTTAAAATAACGCAGTCTAGCCAATCTTGCCATATCATGAATCTGTGTAGCTACTTTACCCTCTCCTCTATTACGAAGTCCAAATCTGCTATCGTTGATAGAACCGCCATGGCAATCCTGAATTAGGTGCAGCACCTTTTCCGCTCTATCCGGCATCGCTTTTTTTATCCAATCTGTAAAAATTTGACCAATGGCGCCATTCAATCTAACTACAGTAAATGCAAACGAGGATGCTCCATTATCGGAAACAGCTTTGGCAAGCTTAAGTATTTCATGGCTGTTGATTCCCGGTATCATAGGTGCCAACATTGCATTTACCGGAATGTTGTTTTCTGATAATATTCTTATGGTTTTTAATCGCTTTTGAATGGAAGCTGTTCTGGGTTCTAGTTTTCTTCTCGTCTTTTCTGAAAGAGAGGTCACCGAAATATTTACTCCCACCAGCTGATGGGAGGTCAATTCTTTTAAAATGTCCAAATCTCTAAGAATCAATGCATTTTTGGTGATTATTCCGACAGGGTGTCTATATTTTAGAAAGATTTCGAGACATTTCCTGGTGATTTCAAATTTCTTTTCTGCGGGTTGATAGCAATCCGTATTACCCGACATAACAATGGTCTGCGCTTTCCAATTTTTGTGTCTGATTTTGGCTTCCAACAATTCGGGAGCTGATTTTTTAACCAAAATCTTTCGCTCAAAATCAAGTCCAGCACTATACCCCCAATATTCATGGGCATTTCGGGCATAGCAATAAATACATCCATGTTCACAACCCTGATAGGGGTTCATGGAAAACATCATTCCCACATCTGGGCTATCTACCTTATTTACAATTGTTTTTGGAAAAATGGGAATGTATTCGGTTTTGTTGTTTCCGGCTTCTTCACCCTCCAACCTGCAAAACTCCAAGAAATCTTCACGTTGTTCATACACATGTTGAAGAAACCTGTTTGGGGTATTTTTTTGGGCACCACGCCCTTTGAGAAATTCTTTGTGATTCAATTTATTGGATTTATTCCAAATTTATGGAATAAATCCAATATTAAATGTTAAGATTATTGTCTTTGTAGCGTTAAAAATTTAAAGCCATTGTGTTCCAAGTTCAGCTCATCTTCGTCTTGTACCGCAATTTCAAATTCTGAAAAACCTGTTTCAGAATTTATGCTTTCGTTGAACGCATCATAAAAAGCTTGACCAAAACTAGTATCAGCCACTTCGGTAGTGACCATTTCTTCAATGAAAAGCATATTCTCGGTAGATGAACTTCGACCACCAAAGGAGTTTACCGAAGTTGTTCCCATAAACTCTCCATTACGTGGAAAAATAATGGAAATGACTTCTTCGGTATTGGGCCCTAAAGTAAGCCCAGTGGGGCTTGAACTATGAATGGCAACCACATGCCATGTTCCCAATATAATTTGATTCTCTATAGTTTCAGAATCATTGTTGCAACTGAAAATCAAACTAAAAAGTAAACAAGCTACTGTTTTTTTAAAAAAACTAGTCTTCATTCGTGTTATTTTTCTCTAGAGGCAATAAAACGAAAAACGTTGCTTTGATATTTTAAGGTTAAGAAACTTTAACAGACAGCTTTTTTTGGCTAACGTGTGATTCATTTTTCCAGAACCATTTCTCCCGAGTCACCAAAGACCAAAATCAGGTCCTGGCTTTCAAAACTATATCCAAACTGTGTGGATTCCAATTCAGATACGGTAGCTGCTTCTACGGCATTGAAAAATGCCTGTCCATATGTTGTGTCTTCTGCCTCTGTGGCGCCAAACTCGATTATCGTCAAAGTATTTGTACCTTCAAATCCATAAAGTCCGTTAAACGTATTGTTCGGGGTTGATCCATTGAACGCTCCATCTTCTAAAAAAGAAATGGAAATTGCTTCACCAGTAGGTGGTCTTTGGGTCAAGCTAGCGGAGGAAACCTTAATGGAAGTGATTTTCCAGGTTCCAAGGATTGCACTGTTATTGTCTCCAATATTGCTTTCTTCCTTGGCACCGCAACTACCAAGGCACACACAAAGAACTAAGCCGAGTAAGCACCTTTTCATCACAAATCAATTAAACGCTACTTTTACCAATTGTTTTTTGGAACCACGTTTGGCATAAAATAGCATATTATTTTCCGCTATGTTCTTTAATGGCTTTGAAACCATCAATGGAAGTCTGGCTTCTTGGTTGTCTATTATTTTCTCATAGTCCATTTTTCCATCCTCATCCAAAGAGATTATAAAAACATTCCTGTTCCTACTAAGTCCCTGCTTGAAAATAATGCGTTCATTATTTATCAATTGGGGGTTCTCGGAAGATGTACAGATAAAGAAGTATGTTTTTCCATTTCTGGAATATGAGCTGTACGAAGCATATGCTCCATCACCTTGGGTAACCTCAGCCTTATTAATATTTCTTGCCCATGCCAAATCTCCATTGGTATTCAATTTGGCGCTTACAATGTCATTGTGGTGAAACCGTTCAATTCGTATTCGTTGCCCAGCTCCGGTTACTTCCATGCTATTGGTCACAAAATACTCTTCAGCATTGAAAAAGATTTCTTCTTCAGGTGTTATCTCCACTCCTTTAAAAACCAAATTCTTGATTTCCTTTTCTTCATCCCTACCAAATTTGTCTTCCATAAACTGTTGCGAAAATGGATTGTATTTTTTGGAATTGATGTTCAGCGAAATGGGATTAACATCAAAATAGGCAATACCATTATATCTATTATCCTTCCTATCTGCATAAAATCCAGTACAGACCAGTCTGTCACTTAATATAATAGGATATAATCCTTCCGAATACTTTCCGGGATCGTCAAAAGACTGTGTTTGACTTCCATTTTGTGAAACCTTAATCAATTCGTATTGAAATTTTCGCTCATCAACTCGAAACCGTTTCTTTTTAAAATAGGCTTTACCAATTATATATGCCGTTTGTAAATCTGAGGATATGGCAATATTTTCAAACGCATAGTTCTTTTCTTCTATTTCATATGAAAAGTCATGCTCAAATTTTTTGTTCAATGCGGTGTCATACAAATGAATAATATGTTTGTTGGATTTTCCTTTCTTGTGATGGGTACTAATAATGAAGCCCGTCTTTTCTTGGTTGAAAAGTATGGCCGTGGAGAAACCTTTTGAAAAATTCCTATTATAATAATTCTTGCCCACTGGATTCTGTACCTGCTCAGAAGAAATGGACAATAGCTTTTTCTCTCTAAAATTAAATTCGTGAATAGGGCTTGTATGCACTGAATACTCATACTGACCACGATCATAATTATAATTCAAAAACAACAGGTTCAATTGTCCGTTTTTTAGAAACCCATCTACAAAGTCAAGACCTTTGAGCTTGTAATTGTATTCTGAGACTAACTGCAGGTTTCGGTCATAACGCTCAATCAAATATCCTTTTGGTTTAAGAATAAGCCCTTGAAAATAAGCTCTAACCAGTACATATCCGTCTTCACCATCATCAGCGATGGTCAAAAGGTTGGAATATCGGTATCTATCATTGAATTTTTCGCCAAAATCATAGGAAACGGGCATTTTTTGGGCATTACCCATAACACCCATCAAAAATAGGAACAGTAGTACAAATCTTTGTTTCATCATAGTCTGGTTTGGTTAGACCAACAGCTAGGACCCAGGAAAATCTGCTTTCCGCTTCTCTAAAAAGGCCGAAGTACCTTCCTTAAAATCATTGGTACCAAAGCAGCTACCAAAAGCATCAACTTCTGCGGCATAACCGTTTACATCATACTTAAAACCAGCATTTACAGCATTTATTGCATATTTTATCGCTACAGAGGAGTTATTCGATATCCTGCTTGCTATTTTATGGCCTAACGGGAGTAATTCTTCTTGCGAAACCACATGGTTTACAAGGCCATAATCAAGAGCTGTTGCTGCATCGATCATTCCAGCTGTCATAATCATTTCCATGGCCCTTCCTTTACCAATAAGCATTGGAAGGCGTTGTGTGCCTCCATACCCTGGTATAAGGCCTAATGTAACCTCGGGCAGCCCCATTTTTGCATTTTCGCTCGCCAATCTAAAATGGCATGACATTGCCAATTCCAATCCACCCCCCAAAGCAAAACCATTTACCGCGGCAATCACCGGCGTGGAAAGGTTCTCTACAAAATTGAACAACAGTTTTTGACCTTCTGCCGCCAACTGCCATCCCTCTTGAATGGAAAAATCGGAAAACTCAGAAATATCGGCTCCCGCCACAAAAGCTTTTTCTCCGCTTCCTGTTATAATGATAACCTTGATTCCAGTATCCTCATCCAACTCTTTGAAAGCAACATGAAGTTCTTCAATGGTTCTTTTGTTAAGCGCATTCAGTTTTTTGGGACGATTAATCGTTATCGTTGCGATATTGTTCTCTTCTTCGATATAAATGTTCTTGTAATCCATCTTAACGTCCTATGTAATTAAATTCTATATGAAATATTATAGCTCTTTGGGAAATTTCACGGTAAATACGGTTCCCTTGCCTTCTTGTGAGGTAAAATCTATACTTCCGTTGTAATTTTCCACAATATTCTTAACCATTCCAAGACCAAGGCCCATTCCACTGGATTTTGTAGTGAATTTGGGTTCAAATATTTTTTGTTTGAATTGGTCTGAAATACCAATTCCGTTATCTGCCACCGAAATTTTTACCATCTCTTCTTCGGAAGCCACAGTGACAAGAATTCTTGGGGAATCTACCTCAGGTAGGGCTTGAATCGCATTTTTTACCAGATTGGTGATGACCCTGATGAGTTGTGTGCGATCTAGCTTGGCAATAACTTCTTTTTCATCAGCAATAAAATGAATGTACTCTTCATTAAAAATTTCCAATGCCAGTTTTACGATTTTAACCACATTCAAGGTCTCATTTTGCTGGGCCGGCATATTCGCAAAATTTGAAAATGCTGAGGCAATATTGCTCATGGTATCTATCTGCTGAATCAATGTTTTCGAGAACTCTTTAATCTTGGTTTCTGCTTTTGGATCGTTGGGATCAAACTTGCGTTCAAAACTCTGTACTGTTAACCGCAAGGGTGTCAATGGATTTTTAATTTCATGTGCCACTTGCTTTGCCATTTCCCGCCAAGCTTGTTCCCGTTCACTTCTTGCTAATTTTACCGCGCTCTGTTCCAGCTCATCAATCATTCCATTATAGGAATCCACCAATTTTCCAATCTCCTCTGTTGGATTTTCGATGTGGATTTTCTCATTCCCTTGGGTTAGGTTGGTCTGGTTCATCTTATCCGATATGGTCTGTAATGACCGGGTAATGTATTTTGATATAAAATAGGCAAGGATAATTGCTGAAAGTAGCATCAACAAATACACCCCTCCCAACCGAAACATAAACTCGCGCAACTCCATATTGCTGAAGGAATTATCTTCAAAATAGGGCAGGTTCATTATACCGATTGGTTTAAACTTTGCATCGTTTATGTAGGTATACGAGGCCTTATAATTATCTCCAGCAGCTGTCTTTTCTTCAACATAACGTTTATTTGCACTGGACTGAAGATTATTTAAAATGGACGCATCTAGACAATTGGAAATGGAATCTGCCTCAAAACTGGGTCGGGAACTTTTTACCAAAGCTCCTTCAAGGTCATAAATGTTGAAATTTACATTCTGCACATCCGCAATCTTGTAAATTTCGTCCATGAAAATAAATTCTAGATTCTCAGGAGTGGTTGGGTAAGTAGTTTCCCTTAAGGCGTAGGCTAAACTCTGGAGTATCTGTTCTTCTTTTCGCTCCAACCTATTTTCATGGTAGTCCTTGCTTTGTTCCCTATACTGATAAATGGTGACTCCTGCGATTAAAACAGATGCTATGAGCACCAGCAAAATCATAGTGATAAAAATTCGAGACCTCAGGGAAAATTTCTTGAACAAATTGAAACTGATTTGAGGTAAATTTACGCAATTATCACGCCATATTTAGGTTGAATTTAAGAGCAAGTTTCAAGCATTTGGATTTTTGTCCCTAATCCTTTTATACAGGCGGATACCAAGCATCAACAAAATAGCCAAGACAAAAATCCCAAACACACCATAAATCCAATTGAAGGCATTTTTTAAAACAACCAAGAAAACTATTGCAAACAGGACCAACGTGGCAATCTCATTCCAGATGCGCATAAAACGCGAAGTATACTTGACATCATCTCGCTGTAACTGTTTGAAAATTTGATGGCATTTTAAATGATAGAAAAAAAGTAAACCCACAAACCCCAATTTTACATGCATCCAAGCTTGCTGAAGCCAACCGGGCATCAAAATCAAAAGCCAAATGGCAAATAGGGTACATAAAATGGCCGATGGCCAGGTAATGATGTACCACAATCTTTTGGTCATGAGCTTTAACTGTTCCGATAAGATTTCTTTATCAGGAGATGGTTTTTGCCAAGCTTCAATATGATAAATAAACAATCGAGGAATGTAAAACAACCCGGCAAACCAGGTAACCACAAAAATTAGGTGCAGTGATTTTATGTAATTGTAGATTTCCATATTATCGGTTGGTGGATCAAAGGTAAAGGGTGTCGTTCAAAAATGAAACACCCGTAACCTTTATCCTTTGCCCATTTATTCCTCAATACTTAAATAATCCAAGCGTAAACCATTAAACTCGGTATTAAACTCCTTCATCTCTTTTTCTATTAAGGCATCAAAAGCAGTTAGTTGTGTTTTTATTTTGGATGAAAGTTCATTTTTCACCGCGATATCTTGTTCTGTTGGTGGAAAATCATCAATGGAGACCAAACTGTTGAGGTGCCCCAGCTTGTTTGTCAACCGAATTGGAAAATTAAGTGGGTCTTGATTGCTACGGTTCTTGGTTTGATACAAGGCTTTTTCTATCTCACCAAAATCCTCTTTCATTTTTTTTGCCTTTTCCACTAAATCTGTAGTTTGCCCATTGTCCTTATATTGTTTTACAAAAGCATCTAGTTTCGTATTGATTTTCCTAATCTTTTTTATGGATTTATGCGCTAGATCCACGGTTTCATTAATGTCTGAAATAAAATCATATTGCTTTTGCATATCGGTAACAGAAACCTCGGCCCTAGGATCTAGGAGAATATTAAATTCTTTGGATTGATTGTCCCCATTCACATTTAAATGAACCTGGTAGTTACCTGGGACCGCCTTTGCTCCACCTAAATTGGCCCACCAAAGTATCATGCCCTCCAATTTTTCTGCTCCCTTACCACGCGTATCCCAAACATGTGTGTTCCCTCCTTTTTTTATTTTTATTTTTTTCTTCTTGTCTTTCGAAAAATTACTGTAGCCCGCCAAAGTATCTCCATTCATTTTGGTATAGGTAACAGCAACACTATCCTTTTCTGTAAAATCTTTAAGGTAAAAATGGGTGACAACTCCATTTGGGTGATTTTGACCCTCCGTTTTTGAAGGTTTCTTAGCAGCAGTACCTTTGGTTCTATAGCTGTCATTAGGTTGATATAAAATGGCATTGGAACTCTTCTTGGAGACATCTAACTGATGTAAAACCGTTAAATCATCAATGACCCATAAACTTCGCCCTTGGGTAGCCACAATCAAATTGTTGTTCTTAATGGTTAAATCCGTAATGGGAACTATGGGTAAATTCAACTGAAATTTTTGCCAGCTTTTGCCATCATTAAAAGAAATATACATTCCCGTTTCAGTTCCTGCATACAATAGGCCCTTTACTTTTGGGTCTTCCCGAAGCACTCGTGTAAAGTGTTCGTTATTTATACCGTTCGTTATTTTATACCATGTCTTGCCATAATCTGTAGTCTTGTAAAGGTAAGGTTGAAAGTCCCCCAATTTATATCGTGTTGCTGCAACATAGCAAGTACCTTCATCAAAAGCTGAAGGTTCTATACTGTTAATCATATTCCACTCGGGCATATTGGGTGGAGTAACATTTTCCCAATTTGCCCCACCATCTTTGGTCACGTGTATCAGCCCATCGTCACTCCCTACCCAAAGCAATCCCTCTTTTATGGGACTTTCATTAGCGGCGAAAATGGTACAATAATATTCCACTCCTGTATTGTCTTGCGTAATTGGACCTCCACTGCTAACCAGTTTGTTCGGATCATTTCGTGTCAGGTCACCACTGAGCAATTCCCAACTTTGCCCTTCATTAGTGCTTAAATGTACATGGTTGGAAAACGTATACAGTTTTTTAGGGTCATGCTTACTAAAAATGATTGGAAAATTCCACTGAAAGCGATATTTCATGCCTTCGGCTCCATATCCCATTGGGTTGTCTGGCCATACATTAACTCCCCTAACGGTATTATTCTTATGGTTTACTCTTGTTAAAAATCCGCCATAACTACCTCCATACACAATATCATTGTTTGTTGGGTCTACAGCAATATGAGCCGATTCTCCCCCAGCTGTTGGTTCCCAATCGTCTTCACCAATAAAACCGCCATCGCTACGATGATTAATTCTTATGGTAGAATTATCTTGCTGTGCCACATAAATCCGATACGGAAAAGCATTATCTGTTGTTACTCGATAAAACTGGGCTGTTGGTTGGTTGTAATAGGTGCTCCAGGTTTCACCACCGTCATAGCTGATCTGTGCTCCACCATCATCACCTATAATCATCCGTTTTGAATTCTCTGGGGAAATCCAAAGATCATGATGATCTCCATGGGGTGCATTAAAGGTATTAAAGGTTTTACCCCCGTCTGTAGATTTGTGATAGCGTACGTTGAGAACATAAACCACATCTTCATCTTCGGTATCCGCATATACTCGGGTATAGTACCAGGCCCGCTGTCTTAGTTTTCGTTCTTCATTGACACGTGTCCATTTTTTACCCCCATCATCAGAACGGTACAGCCCTCCTTTTTCCTTGTTTTCAATAATGGCCCAAACCCTGTCACTGTTTTTTGGTGACACGGTAACACCAATAATTCCTAAAGTGTCCTTTGGAAAGCCTTCATTTTTTGAAATTTCCATCCACGTTTCCCCACTATCAGTGCTCTTCCAAAGTGCGGATCCATCGCCCCCACTGCTCAAGCTATACGGTGTTCTTTTGGCTCGCCATGTGGATGCATAAAGTATTCTTGGGTTGTTAGGGTCAAAGGTTAAATCCACGGCCCCAGATTGATCATTTACGAACAAGACTTGCTTCCATGTTTTTCCACCATCAATACTTTTATACACTCCGCGTTCATTGGTAGGTTTGTAGATATTCCCCAGAACAGCTGCGAATACTGTGTTATAGTCTGTTGGATGGATTCGAATTCGTGGTACATGACGACTGTTTTTAAGCCCCGCCGAAGTCCATGTTTTGCCAGCGTCCTCGGTCTTCCATATACCGTAACCACTGGATACATTTCCACGAAGTGTTTTTTCTCCACCTCCAGCATAAATTATATTAGGGTCACTTTTGGCCACCTCAACAGCGCCAATACTTCCTCCAAAATAGCCATCGGAAATATTCTCCCAGCTACGGCCACCATCCAATGTTTTCCAAACACCGCCTCCAGTGGCTCCAAAATAAAAAAGATTCGGTTCTCCTGGAACTCCAGTTACTGCGGCAGAACGCCCACCTCGAAATGGCCCTACCAAACGGTACTCCAAACTGGAATAGAGTTCTTCTGGATATTCAGGAGCTGTTTGTGAAGATTTATTGCGTCGTTGAGCCTCTGCTATAGGGGTAAAAAGGCATAGTGCCAGCAATAACAAGCCGGCTTTGGAAAGTAGTTGTTTCATTTTCTTAAGTGTTGAATTAGTCGGTATTAAATGTAGGGAAAAACATGGCATGTAACAATGTGGATAATTTAATACTAATGTATCAGATGAAGTAATCGTTCATTTTTAGTAGTTTTAGATTATTAACACAAACACATTACCATGGATATTTTTAGCAAGATCAAAGAGAAACTCACACATGAGTTTATTGATATTATTGAATGGCTCGACTATACTGATGACACCATTGCCCATAGATTTGAGCGTTATCAAAATGAAATAAAGAATGGGGCCAAGCTTATTGTAAGGGAAGGGCAGACCGCTGTTTTTATAAACGAAGGTCAATTGGCAGATGTATTTAAACCAGGCACTTATGACCTAACTACACAAAACCTCCCCATTTTAGCAACCCTAAAGGGTTGGAAATATGGTTTTAATTCTCCCTTTAAAGCTGAGGTCTATTTTGTGAACACCCATCTTTTTACCGATGAAAAGTGGGGCACCAAAAGCCCAATCACTTTAAGCGATGATCGTTTTGGCTTAGTGGAGATCAGAGCTTTTGGTACTTATGCCTTTAAAATTTCGGATGCCGGAAAATTTATTACGGACATTGTTGGAACCGATAACAACTTCACCAATTTTGAAATCAATGAACATCTAAAAAGTTTGATTGCAACCCGATTCACGGATACCGTCGGCGAAGCCAATTTGCCCATAGAATTGTATGCCGCAAATACTTCTGAACTTTCAGAAACTTGTCAAGACGTCATGAAACCAGAATTCCTTTCTGTAGGGATTTCCTTGGAGAAATTCTATATCGAGAACGTCTCCATGCCCGAAGACCTCAAAAAAGAAATCTTTGAGTACAGCCGTATTGATAAGTTGGATTTGGACAAATTGACCAAGTTTAAAACTGCAAAAGCTATTGAGGCAGCAGCCAAGAATGAAGGTGGTACCGCCGGAGCTGGTATGGGAATGGGAATGGGTTTTGTATTGGCTCAACAAATGGGTGGCATGATGAGCCCCCAAATGGGTGGCGTTCAACAAATTCAGCAGCCAGGAGTAACAGTTCCTCCACCAATGCCAACTGCAGTTCAGTATTTCTATGCTTCAAATGGAACGCAACAAGGACCAGTGTCTTTTGAGCAATTACAGGCTCTTTTTGCGGGGCGTACCGTTAATAGAGACAGTTTGGTTTGGAAACAAGGCATGGCAGCTTGGACCGCCTTGAAGGATGTTGAGGAATTAAAATCGTTTTTAGGGGGAAATACCCCACCACCGTTGCCAAACAATTAATCTTTGGAACCATCAATCCAAAAAACAGAACTTAAAAAACCCTGCGTTAATTGCGGTGCAGAGCTCAAATACAAACCTGGAACTACCAATATTAGTTGCGAGTATTGTGGGCATGAGGAATCTATCAATATAGATGGAAATGGGTTTGCAGAACTGGAGTTATATCCATATCTGAAAGAGATGGGTGCCCAAAAACACAGTGAGGAAATCTCTATGCTTCATTGTAAAAATTGTGGTGCCAATCAGCATGTAGAAGAAAATTACAAGTCCCTTCATTGCGTTTATTGCAGTATGCCTTTAATCATAGAAGATGCTTATATAGAAGATTGGATACTTCCCGGCGCCGTGCTGCCTTTTCAGATTGAAAAACAGAAATCATTCCTCATTTTTCAAAAGTGGGTCAGTAAATTGTGGTGTGCGCCCACTAAACTTAAAAAGGCTTCTTTAGACCCTCAATTTACCAAAGGATTGTATCTGCCCTATTGGACGTTTGACGCACAACTTTCAGCTTTTTATACTGGGCAACGAGGTGAATATTATTATGAGACACGTAGAGTTAGGAATGCACAAGGTAAAATGGTCTCGCAACGGGTTAGAAAAACGCGTTGGTATCCTGCTTCTGGAAGAGTTTCCGGTTTTGTAGATGATACTTTGATAGAGGCTTCCAAACAGAAGGCAGGCAGAATCCCAACCAAAATCGCACATTGGAATTTAAAAAAATTACAGCCTTTCAATAGTGGTTTCCTTTCCGGGTTTGTCACCGAAAAATATACCATCCCTTTAAAGCAAGGGCATTTATCGGCAAAGGGTGAGGCGGAACGTATTGCCAAGCGCTGGTGCAGACAAGATATTGGGGGAGATACACAACGAGTGACCAGCATGAACATGAGTCTATCCGATGAAACCTTCAAACATATTTTATTACCTGTTTATATAAGTGCATATCGGTACAAAGGCAAAGAATACAATTTTTACATTAATGGGGAAAATGGTACAATTTCAGGAACACGACCTTATAGTTTTTGGAAAATATTTTCAGCTGTTGTCTTTGGAGTTATCATAATTGCCATATTGGTATTTCTGGCACAGGGGTAATTATAAAAAATTGATAATGGGGAATTATAATTTTTTGGAATCTAAACTCTGGTTTTTTGGAATTTGCTTTATATCTATATTAATTTCCAACCATAAATGTTATGGTCAAGGGAACACTCATATTACAACACTTCATTTTGAAAAAGACCTTATTCCAGAAGGTATTGCCATCGATACAAAAACCAAAAAGGTATATATCAATAGTCTTAAGCACAACAAAATTGTGCGTTGTAATCTGGATGGCAGCGATCCAGAAGATTTCATCATTGAAAATGAACATGGGTATTTATCCGGTTTTGGAATGACCATTAAGGGTGATACGCTTTTTGCTTTAGGCAACAGTTTGCCCAAAGCAGATAACAAGTCGATTCTTTTACTTTTGAATACCCTCACAGGTGATTTAATCAAATCATATTCCATTGATAATTCAGAGTTTATTTATTTAAATGATATTGCCATAAGTGATGAAGGAACGGTATTTATTACTGATTCAGAAAGTAACAACATCTATACCATCAACAAAGAAGAAGATAACCTAGAAATCTTTTTAAGCCATGACAACCTTAAACATAGCAATGGCATTGCTATCTCCTCCAATGATAAATACCTCTATTTCGCTTCCTATGCTAGTGGACTAAGAATTCTAGATATCGCTTCAAAAAAACTGGTGAATCCTCCTAACAATTATAAAGGTGTTGATGGATTGAAATTTTATAAAAACAAGCTCATCGCCATAATAAACGGCAAACGAGATCAAACCCAAAATGGCGTATATCAATTTCAACTCACTACAAAGGGTACCGCGATTGAAAGCAAAGAGAAAATATGGGAGCTTAAAAACGAAACGGACATCCCAACCACCTTTGATATTGAAAACGATGTTCTGTATTTTATTGCTGACTCCCAAATGGACCAAATGAACCAAGAAGCCAATACAATACAGGATGAATCTAAGTTGGAAGATTATTCGTTGATCATAAAATCATTGAAACCTAAGGTACAGGCCAAAAACTATTGCACTGAAATTGGCAGGTTTGATTTGCTCATTGATGCGGATGAAGTGGCCGGCTCCTATTTATTGATTCATAAAGATGCTTTGGGTGGTGTTTGGGGGCGACTAAAGGGTAATGTAATGAACGGAAGATGGCATGACGCTGATGGAAAAGGGGATATCATCATCACCTTTACGGAAGACTTCTCTTTTTTTACCGCTGATTATAGAAGCGATGATGAGCCTGAAAAATGGCACAAAGATTCATGGCATGGCGCTCTTAGGCCAGATACCGGTACTTCGTTTGATTTCAATAATAAAACCTATCAATGCGAATAGGGCTTTTCAATTCAAAAACTCAAGACAAACAGGACTGGATAATTTAGTTTCACTTAAAAATTCCATTGTACCGTTTTCAACATCTCGTTTAAATACGGTAATGTTATTGCTTCTTTGGTTAGCAACTAACACAAAATTACCGCTAGGGTCAATCGAGAAATTTCTGGGCCAATCTCCATGAACAGATTCACGACCAGTCAGGCTGATTTTTCCCGTTGCCTGATCAACCGAGAATATAACAATGGTATTTTCACCTCGGTTTGAGCCGTATAAAAACCGTCCGTCCGGAGATAAATGAATATCTGCGCAGGATTTTACACCTTCCCAATCGGGTGCCAAGGTATTTTCGGTTTGAATTGGGTTATAACTCCCCTCATCATCCCTTTTTAAAACAGTAATAGTAGCATTTAGTTCATTGATTACATAAAGGAAACTTCCGTCTGCATTAAACTCAAAATGACGTGGCCCGGCGCCATCTGGAAAATCCAATGAAGCTTGATGTGCAGGTATCCATGAGCCCTCATTCTGAATATATCTTTTTATTGCATCCAGCCCTAAATCAGAAACAAATAATCCATCTTTATTGAAATGTGCCTTGTGGGCATGAGCTACCTTAGCAGTATCCAACACTTTATGGTCAATAATTTGTGGATTGGGCTTTAAACTTCCATCAGCATTCAAATCAAAAATAGAAACACTACCCCCTGTATAGTTTGAAGCGGCCAGTTGCCTCTTATCGGACAAGGTTACGTGACAAGGGTGAGCCCCGCCTACATCGACTGTATTCAAATGTGATAATTCCCCATCAATTAATTCAAAAGAAGAAATACCTCCATTTACGTCATTAAAATCCGCAGTTTCTTGAATTGAATACAAATATTTTTTATCGTTTGATATCTCCAAAAACGAAGGATTGGGCAAAACTGCTGAAAGTTTTGGTTCACTTAAAATTCCTGTATTGGCATCAAAAGTCAACTTATAAATACCTTCGCTATCCCCATTGGTATAGGTTCCCACAAATAATGGATACATCTTTTCCATTTGTTTCTTTTCTGAACAACCGATCAAAAGAACACTAAAAATTAAATACGAAAACTTCATGTTTTAAAAGGTCTTTTGCTAAAAATAGTAACTAAATGCGACATGCAAGTTTTCTTTATCTCCTTCTTTATATTTTTGAACAGTGAATACGGATGTCTTAATTTTGGTTTTAAGTTCTTTGGGCGTTGCGCAAGCGCTCTTTCTTTCTTTTTACCTTCTAACCCTAAAAAAGGGAAACAGAAATGCCAACATTTTTTTGGGGCTGGCTATTTTTGGATTGACCATGCGAATAGGCAAGTCCATACTTAATGTGCATTTGAATTTAGACCCTTGGCAACGCAATTTGGGCCTATCCGGTATTTTGTTGACTGGTCCCTTTTTGTGGTTTTATGGTAAAGCATTATTGGACGCTCAAAAAAAATTCGTTCTAAAGGATTACATCCATATTGTTCCATTTGTTTTATTTGCCTTTTTATGTGCCATTATTCCTAACGATGGTCGTCCAATCTCTTATGCTATTTATCTTACAGTATTTGCACATTTGGCAACTTATGTTGTTTTCTCTTCTCAGGTATTCTATAAGCATAGAACAAAAGTGCATCCGCAGCGGGCTTCTTGGTACAGAAATCTGGTTATAGGAGTTGCCTTAATCTGGCTTTTTTACATGGGTCACCTTGCAGGGTTGTTCTCCCTTTACATAGGTGGTGCTGTTTTTTTCTCTGTATTGATTTATATTTTCTCTTTTCTTTTTTTGCAGAAACATGCTTTTCAATTGGGAAAGTACAATGCCTCTTCTTTGAACAAATCTGCTTCGGAGGAGCTTTTGCATTCCATAAAAAATCTTTTTGAACAAGAACAGGTTTTCCTTGATAATACTATTTCACTTGAAACTGTAGCGGAAAAATTACATGCCTCACCCAGAAAACTGTCTCAGGCCATAAATGAAAATGAGAACAAGAATTTCTCAGAATTTGTGAATGGCTATCGCATTGAAAAAGCCAAAAAACTGTTGGCTGATTCGGATTACAATAAGGAGAAAATAGTAGCCATAGCCTACGATTGTGGTTTCAGTAATGCCACATCCTTTAACTTGGCTTTTAAAGCCAGAACCCAATTAACACCTTCGCAATACCGAAAAGAATTTGGAACAGTCTAGCTTCTTTTCGTCTTAAAAATCATGTTTTTTAAAGGATTTTAGTTCTGGTTTTTTATCATTTGTAGAAAAGTTATATAGGATGAAAAACTTGATAGTTGCTTTTATAGTTCTTTTGATCGGTTGTTCAGAAAAGCAATCAACAATACCATCTTTACCGACCAAGGAAATTGTAATGGACGGGCTCAACCATCCTTGGAGCATGGCCTTCTTATCCAATGAAGAAGCTTTGGTTTCCGAAAAAGACGGACATCTTCTACGCATCAATCTTAACTCAAAAGAAAAACGAATCATCAAAGGGTTTCCAACGGATTTAACCGATAGCATACGTGCCATTCACTTTGGCGACAATTCAGGAATTTTTGAGGTGCTTATTGATCCTGATTTTACTAGTGACCCATGGGTATATGTTTCATACGCCGCCAAAGTACCAGGGAAAGGAACAACTACCAAAATAGTTCGCGCACAGCTAAAGAACGATTCCCTTCTCCAGCATCAAACTCTTCTTGAGGCAAATCCCTTTACAAAAGAATACTATCATTATGGTGGCGGTATGACCTTTGGGCCAGATGGCAAACTATACATCACCATTGGTGAGCGCCTCTATTGGGAAAAAGATGAGCCTGAAATACCAATTGCACAAGATGTGTCTGATAAAAGAGGAAAGATATATCGCATTAATCCTGATGGGAGTATTCCAGACGATAACCCAGATTTTGGTCCAAATGCCGTGCCCGGTTTATATGCAATGGGTATACGAGCAGCACAAGGAATAACTGTAGAACCTAAAACGGGTAATATTTGGTTTAGCGAACATGGTACTATTCAAGGTGATGAAATCAATATTCTCAAAGCTAGAGCAAATTACGGGTGGCCCAATGTAACCTCTGGAAAATTGCGTAGTCAAGATTATACTCCACCAAAATTTGAAGGCGTGACCTTTACACCTCCTGTTTGGTTTTGGCAACATACCGTAGCTCCCACAGGACTTACATTCTATACTGGCAACGAATTCCCCCAATGGGAGAATAATTTAATTGTTCCCGGTTTATCCCGTGGAAGTCTATGGCGATTTCGCATTGAAAGTGAAATTATCAAAAGTGCCGAAGAACTATTCATCGACGACCGTGTTCGTATACGTAAAGTAAGACAAAGCCCAGATGGAAAATTATATATCCTTACCGATGAGGATAATGGAAAACTTATTCAAATTAAAGCACAATAAATAATTCAATTCTAAAACTTAGCAACACATGAAAACACAATTCTTGACTATTACACTTTTGTTCCTATCACTTTCTTTATCAGCACAGTCTGAAGAAGAGGAAATTAAACAAACATTACAGAACTATATTGATGGTTCATCGTATAACAACCAAGAACTTATTCAATCAGCATTTTATAAAGGCGCCGATTTGTTCCTTTCCAAAAAAGACCAAGAGTTATGGGTTTTATCCCCTGAGGAATATGCAAACCTATTTAAGAATAGAGAACAAGGAAAGTTCAATGGAAGGGTTGGAAAAATTCTGAATGTGGATTATGCAAACAATATAGCATCCGCTAAAGCTGAAATCCTGATTCCTAAACAGAATCTAAAGTTTATAGACATCTTCCTATTGAAAAAACTTGATGGTAAATGGAAAATCATCAGCAAAGCGGCAACTTTAATAACTGAATAATACTCTAATCTTATTATTTTAAACATGAAAAATATTGGTGTTTCCCTTTTAAAGCTTTTTTTGCTATTATCATCTATCTATGGATTCTCTCAAGACAAAAGTGGAGATTTAGAAAAGGCAATTGATAATTTATTTAGTTCTTATACAACAGAAACTCCAGGAGTAGCTGTGGCCATCGTCAAAGACACTACTATTGTATTCAAAAAGGGATATGGTCAAGCCACATTAGAGTATGACATTCCCATAACACCAAAAACAATTTTTCATGTCGCATCTGTTTCTAAACAGTTTACCGCATTTGCTATTTACCTTTTAGAGAAGAAGGGTAAGCTATCATTTGAAGATGATGTTCGAACATACTTGCCCGAATTACCTGATTACCACAAAATCATCCGTATCAAACATCTGCTCTCACATACGAGTGGATTGCGAGACCAATGGGCCTTATTGACATTGGCAGGATGGTCACTCGAAGATGTAATCACCACTGAACAAATCTTGGGTTTGGCCTATAACCAAAAAGGTTTAAACTTTGAATCAGGTACTGCCTTTGGTTATTGTAATACTGGATATACTATACTTGCTAAAATAGTAGAAAAAATTAGTGGGCAATCTTTTGCAGTATTTACAAAACAAAACATCTTTCAACCTCTTAAAATGGGTAATACCCAGTTTTATGATGATTATCAAAAAGTGGTGGAAAACAGAGCATATTCTTATGAAATAAAGAATGGGAATTATATCAAAAAAGAACTGAATTACTCAAATGTTGGACCAACAAGCCTCTTTACAACCGTTGAAGATTTAGCGAAATGGGCCAATAATTTTGACAATCCCATCGTTGGAGACATCGATTTATTCAAAGAATTCAACAAGGTTTCTAACTTAGAAAATGGCAATGCTGTTATCTATAGACAAACCAAAAAAGATACACTTTACCATGCAAAAGGACAATTAATTTGGAAATACAAAGATCACAAACTCATCAGTCATGGTGGGCATGATGCAGGTTTTAGAGCTTTCTTGGCCCGTTTTCCTGAAGATGACTGGAAAATAATCACCCTTAGTAATGATGAACATTACAACATTCTAAAAAATGGATTTCAAATTGCAGATTTGTTTTTAGGCAAAAGGCAAGCCGAAAATTATCTTGAAAAACCATTGCAACAGCCGAAAGCAGAAGTAAGGCCTAAATTCACAAGTAATTTTAAAGAATTTAAAGGTCTATACGCCAGTAATGAGCTTCAAACGAGCTATGAAATAGACATTGAAAATAATATGCTCGTACTCAAACACCACAGATTGGGAAATATGAAATTGACACAAACTGGTGAGGCTGATTTTATAGGAAACAATTATTTTAATTTTCAGCTCACTTTTCTTAAAGAAGCAGAAAAAGTGATTGGTTTTTCAATTTCCAATTTCGGGGTCAAAAACCTTTTGGTCAATAAAATTAGCGACTAGTCCAAACCGCGTATTTCTTTCCGCAAATAAATCCCCGTGACTATTGTTGCCAAAACATCCGCAATTGGAAAAGATATCCAAACTCCCAATTCTCCCAAAAAACAGGGTAAAATCAAAACAAGTGGAATAAAAAAGAATCCTTGTCGCGTTAAGGTTAGAAGCAAGGCAGGGATTGCTTTTCCAACAGCTTGAAAATAGGCAGCCCCGATTAATTGTAATGCTATAATAGGTGTTGCCGCAAAGACCCATCGCATTGCTGTAGGGGCATGTTCCAATACAAAAGCATTGGCTATTAATTCTTCTGCAGGCAAATCTTCCCTGCTACTTAGGAACAATGATGTTATGGCTTCTGGAAAGACCATCAATCCTATGAATACAAGTGTGGCTACCAAAGCCGCATATTTAATAGCTGTATAAATGGATTCTTTGACGCGGTCATATTTTAAAGCGCCATAATTAAACCCTGCAATAGGTAAAAACCCTTGGGTAACACCAAAAACAGGGAATAGCGCAAACATGAGCATTCTACCAATAATAGCGTACACAGCAACCATGGCCTCGCCTCCTAAATTGAACAAGATATTGTTCATCAACAAATAGGTGATACTGGTAACTGCCTGTCTTGCCAAGGTTACAAAACCAAGAGAACCAATTTCTTTTAAAATTGGCATGTTCATCCCAAAATGTGATAGACTTATTTTTAGTTCTGAATTCTTAGAAAGAAAAAAATAGAAGATGTAGCCAAAACAGAGCAGGTAACCAACTGTTGTTGCCCATGCTGCTCCATGCATCCCCCAGTCAAAAACATAGATAAAGATGTAATCCATGAGCAGGTTTCCAACAGAAGGAATAATCATGGCAATCATGGCAAATTTTGGTTTCCCTTCGGCCCTAATGACCGTATTGCCCATCATACAAAGTGCTAAAAATGGTACTCCGTATAAAATAATGGTATAATAAATTTTTGCGGGTTCAAAGATGGTTCCCTTACCGCCAAAGGCAGGTATAAGATCATCTACAAAGTAGAGCCCCAAAGCCACCATACTGATAGTCACCAAAAGGGTCAGTGTAATCTGGTTTCCAAAAGTTTTAAGGGCTTTTTCTTTGTTTTCAGCTCCCAGTGCCCTGGAAATTATGCTGGAACCGCCAATACCGATTGCCATTCCCAATGCAGCAATAAAAAAGGATACGGGTAGCACAACATTAATGGCGGCTATGGCAATGGAGCCAATCCAATTTCCTACGAAAATGGAATCCACCAAAACATTCAGGGACATCACTAAAATTCCTATGGAAGCGGGTACCGCTTGCTTGATCAGCAATTTGCCAATCGGCTCTGTTCCTAATTGATCAGAGGAGACTTTTGCCATCTACACGGGCAGGGTTTCTTTGGACTGCCAATCATTGACCCATTTGGCCATTAGCTCCACCCATTCCTCATTATCATTTAGACAAGGGATGTGAATATAGGATTCGCCGCCGGCTTCCATAAATTGGTCCTTACCTTCCATTGCAATTTCTTCCAACGTCTCCAAACAATCAGAGACAAATGCTGGGGTAATTACTGCCAACTTTGTCTTTCCCTCTTTTGCCAAACGTTCAAATTCAAAATCGGTGAATGGTTTTAGCCATGGATCATTGGGCAACCTAGATTGAAAAGAAATACTTGTTTTATCCTCTGGCAATCCTAAAAAAGCTTTTACTTTTTCTGTAGTATCAAAACATTGGTGACGATAGCATGTATGGTGCGCCACAGAATTTGTTTGACAACAGCTTCCATCTATTTTACAGTGGAATTTTGTTGGATCCGATTTTCGAATATGACGTTCCGGGATACCATGATACGAAAACAGGATGTGGTCATAGTCGAACTCTTCAAGTCCTCTTTCAATACTTTTTGAAAGCACTTCTATATAGTCCGGATTGTTGTAAAAAGCCGGTAGCGTAGTAATTTCCATTTCTGGAAAATGTGCAGTCTGCACTTCCATGGTTTTTACCACAACGGTTTCAAAAGAACTCATTGCATATTGCGGATACAAAGGAACCAACAGTACCTCATCCACGCCTTTATCTTTTAATTCTTGTAACGCATTTTTGATGGTCATTGAACCATAACGCATACCAAGGGCAACAGGCATTTCTGTTTGATTCTTCACTTTTTCAGCAAATCGTTCTGAGATTACAATCAATGGAGAACCTTCTTCCCACCAAATTTTGGAATACGCTTCAGCAGATTTTTTTGGGCGCGTCTGTAATATGATTCCCCTAACAATGATGTTTCGCAACCATTTGGGAACATCAATAACGCGTTCATCCATCAAAAATTCATCCAAATATGGTTTTACATCTTTTGCGGTTGGACTATCTGGAGAACCCAAATTAACCAATAATACTCCTTTCATAGCAATTTGTTAAGAGCAGTAAAAATACTACTTGAAGATGGTTTTACATTTGATTCCACCAATTTGTTTCCTTATAATTCCATAGATAATCCTAATTTAGTTGGGCAAACCTAAACTTGGCTATGTTACATCGTATTTGCATCTATCTAATTTTTGTTTTCACGTTGACGTTGAATTCTCAAATTACTTACTCTCCATTGGATTCCACTTTGTTTTATTCAAAATTGACCGAGCTTAAGGACGATTCAATCGTAGAAATAGGAAAATCATTTTTAGGTACTCCGTACGTTGAAAAAACCTTGGAAATAGGTGACAAAGAAAGCATCGTAATAAATTTAAGAGGTTTTGATTGTACTACCTATGTTGAGAATGTTTTGGCCTTTGGTCTAATGCTCCAAAATAATCAAACCGACTTTGAAAGTTTTACGGAAAATTTAAAAACCATTCGGTATAGAAATAGCGTGTTAGATGGATACCCTTCTCGTTTGCACTACTTTACAGATTGGATCAAAAATAATGAAAGCAAGGGGTTGGTTAAGGATATTACATCGAGTCTAGGAGGAATTGAAGTGAATAAATCCATCAACTTTATGGGAACACATCGCTCTCTTTATCCTTTTTTAAAGAATGACAAGAATTTTGAGGATATGCTAAAAGTTGAAAAAGAGTTGGCGAAACAAAGTCTATGTATTTTACCTCAAAATCAAATTGAAAATAACGAACACCTTATTCAATCTGGAGACATCATAGCCTTGGCCACATCTATTAAGGGTTTGGATGTGACCCATACCGGCTTTGCTATTAGACAAAATGGAAGAATCCATCTACTACATGCTTCCAGTTCTGGGTCTGTTAGAATAACCGAAGAACCTTTGGTAGATTATTTAAGGAAAATAAAAAATAACATTGGTATCGTTGTAGCTAGGCCGCAATAGCAACTATATCAGGGCAGCATAAATGCAAATGCATTGGTCATTAATTGAACGAATTCAGTATCTGAATATTTACCTTTAGCGTGTCCCATACTTGTGTAAAAAGATTTACCTCCATCTGCCCTGTTCCAATAATGCGCTGTCATTCTAGCATCGTCATAACTATTAGACCCTGTATCTGAAACCCTTAATAGCTCGGTAAAAGATGAATCAATATATCCGTCTTCCCAATAATACCATTCTTCATTATCACTCCAAGGAAAACTAATTCCATTGGTTAATTCAGTATTTCCATTTTGTATGCTTACCGTTGCGCCAAATCCTGAGGAAGTATGGTTCGGACTGTTTCTAACACTACATCCGGTTACATTCTCTGCATACCAATCCCACACCCCTTTTCCATTGCCACTGACAGAACTCGCCGTACTATGCCCATAGGCATCACTAGCTGCATGGTTCGAAATAAAATTACCTCCTTGGGCAGCATAGGATTCCACATTACTTCTTTGCGAAGCGTTAAGCATATCACCTGAAGTATTGGTAAAGAAAATAACATCATAATTATTTAAGTTACTTGCTGAATCAAATTCACTACCTGTGTTGTCCACAGTAATCTCAAATCCTAGTTGGTCAGCTATAGCTTGAACCATAGTTTCGCTTTCTTCTCTCGTGTTATGGTCGAAGCCGCTTGTCTTGGTAAATAATAGAACTCTTATTGAAGTCGAGCCTGCTTCCGTAGTTACATCGTCCGATTCACAGGAACTTAAAACAGGTAGTATAAATACAATCGCCGCTAATCCATTTCTTATCCCTGCTTTGGTTGATTCAATAGCAAAACGGAGACCATTCAAAATTGACTTATAAAAATTATACATCTAGTGGGTTCATCTACAAGAATATACGATAAGATATTGCCCTTCGGTTCATAACTAACAATTCCTTAACGATTATAGTCAAACAAGGCTGTTTAAATACTTTTTGGGTGTGGTCCCATATTTCTTTTTAAAGGATGCGATAAAATGACTTGCCGTACTATAACCTACCCTAAGCCCAACTTCGTTTACATTATGTGCCCCTGTTTCAAGCATTTTTCGGGCAAATTCCATCTTATAATCGAGCAAAAAACCATAAACCGAATCACCATAGATTTGCTTAAACCCTTCTTTTAATTTCTTCAAGCTTAGACCAATTTCTTTAGAAAGTTCATCTAATGTTGGTGGCTCCACCATTCTGGAAATCATAATTTCTTTTGCCATTTTTATACGGCGCACATTGTCTTCATCCGCTAAAAAGGGGCATTGTTCCAAGTCTGCATCTTTTGTTTTATTAAAATACAACGAGATCAGCTCGTATACTTTTCCTCTTACATATAATTCTTTAATGGATGGATGAAGATTATAATTCATCATTTGACTTAGCACTACTGCAATTGCAGGAGAAACAACTTCCTGTGAATAGTATTTCTTTTCCTTATTGTCATCACTTAAAAAGGGAATATAATTGGCTTCATTGGAAAAAAGGGAGTGAAACTTTCTGATAGTCATAATAACAGACAACAACCAAGTATTGGGAGAAATATTCAAATTTAATGGCAAATCTTTCTGTGTATTGTATAACAAAAGGGAATTCTCCTCAGATACTTCCAAATGATAATTTCCTTGATTAAAATGAAAGCGAGACCCTCCCTTTAAACAAAAATGAAATTGAATAAATGAGCTATCAATTTCCCTTTCAATTACATTAAATTCTTCTGTATCATTCTGAATTTTAAGTATATAAAATCCATCTTCCACCAGAATTTCCTCATATGAACCTTTGGCGACATTTTCCATTACTAAACACTATTTTTTAAAGCAACTAATTCTATTTAGAATGACTCTAAATTGTTTTTTATAATTCAAATTTACCAATAAATGCAGTGTTTTTGAAGTATTTAGTCAAAAAGTGACCATAATTGTACACTGACTGTTATTTATAGTTCCGCTAGCGTTATTTTTTAAAATATGGTGACCCTATTTTTGTGGCACGATTATAATCCCTCATGAGGAGTTACCACATTTCAAAACATAATTCTTTTTATGCTATTGGCTTAAGCTATAAAAAAGCGGATGCTGAAGTAAGAGGAAAATTCAGTCTAGATGTCCTTGGGGTTGACCACATTATGGTCCAGGCCAAGGAGCAAGGTATAGATGGTCTTTTGGTAATTTCCACCTGTAACCGAACAGAGTTATATGGTTTTGCACAACACCCTTTTCAACTTATTAAATTACTCTGTGATCAAACCCTAGGTAACGTGGAGGAGTTTCAAGAGGTTGCATACGTTTATAAAAACCATGATGCCATTTCACATATGTTTAGGGTAGGGACAGGTTTGGACAGTCAAATTTTAGGTGACTTTGAAATCATAAGCCAAATTAAGCAAGGTTTTTATCGTTCCAAAAAACAAGAGATGGCGAATCCGTTTCTTGAGCGTTTATGTAATGCCGTTATTCAAGCCAGTAAACGAATCAAGAATGAAACGGAATTATCATCGGGCGCTACATCCGTTGCTTTTGCCTCGGTAAAATATATTCTAAACACAATTTCAGATATCTCCGAAAAGAACATCCTACTTTTTGGCACGGGCAAAATAGGAAGAAATACCTGCGAAAACCTTATAAAACATTCTAAAAATTCCCATATTACCCTCATTAATAGAACTCGAGAAAAAGCTGAGGTCATAGCGGGGAAATTTGATTTAACCGTAAAAGATTACGGTGATTTACAGACCGAAATTAGAAAAGCCGATATTCTTGTTGTTGCTACGGGAGCTCAATTGCCCACAATTTCCAAAGCATTGATCTACCCAAAAAAGCCATTGCTCATTTTGGATCTTTCGGTGCCCAAAAACGTATCCGATGACGTTTTGGAATTGGATAATGTATCCTTGGTGCATTTGGACCAGCTTTCTCAAATTACGGATGATACCCTAACCAAAAGAAAAGAGTTTGTCCCCAAAGCAGAGGCTATCAATGAGCAGGTAAGAAAAGAGTTTTTAAAATGGTTGGAAACTAGAAAATTTGCCCCCGTCATTAATGCGCTCAAAGAGAAACTCAAAACAATGAAGGCCGAAGAAATTGACTTTCATTCAAAAAAATTATCCGACTTTAATCAAGATCAAGCCGAAATAATTTCGGAACGTATTATTCAAAAAATCACAAAACAGTTTGCTAACCATTTAAAGAGTTCCGAAGTTGATACACAAGATAGTTTGGAACTTATTCAAAAGGTTTTTCAGTTAGAACTTGATTCAAAATGAGCAAGATCATAAGAATCGGAACCCGCGATAGCGAATTGGCATTGTGGCAGGCAACAACTGTACAACAAAAAATTGAAGCCCTTGGTTTTGATGCCACTTTGATTCCAATAAAATCCACCGGCGATCAAGTTTTGGACAAACCACTTTATGAACTTGGAATAACCGGAATTTTCACCAAAACATTAGATGTTGCTTTATTAAAAGGTCAGATTGATATTGCCGTGCATTCCATGAAAGATGTACCTACCCAATTACCAAAAGGAATTGTTCAAACGGCTGTTCTGGAACGGGCCGTTACCAGCGATATATTGGTTCATAAGGGCTCAGAATTTTTGGAATCTGAAAAACCAGCTACAATTGCCACTGGGAGCTTGCGGAGAAAAGCACAATGGTTACATAAATACCCTCACCACAAGGTTGTGGATTTGAGAGGCAATGTTAACTCTAGACTTCTAAAGCTTATTGAGAATGATTGGAGCGGTGCTATTTTTGCCCATGCAGGTTTGGAACGCATAAAGCTATTGCCTAAAGATGCCATATCCCTCGATTGGATGATTCCAGCGCCAGCCCAGGGAGCGATGCTAATCGTTGCTTTGGAGAAAGATGAATTTTCCAAGGATGTTACTCAAAAGCTAAACCATCACAACTCTGAAATTACGACCACAATTGAACGAGAATTTTTAAGGACCTTGGAAGGTGGCTGTACCGCTCCAATTGGAGCTTTGGCTACCATAAAAGATGAATCCATTAATTTTATTGGAACAGTATTCTCATTGGACGGAAAACAAAAAATTGACATAAAAAAGAACGTTCCTGTTCAATCCGCCAAAGGGTTTGGAGAGCAGTGTGCAAAAGATGTTTTAAACAAGGGAGGGGCTAAACTCATGGAAAGTATACGAAATGAAAACAGCACTCTCCACTAAAATACTTTCACCTTCACAAAAGGAATTGTTCTTAAACTCTGGGCTTGGCCTAGTTGAGTATAATGCATTGAAAATTGAATTTTTGGACACCTTAATTCCCCTTCACTATCAAAACTATATTTTCACAAGTAAAAATGCTGTAAAAGCTTTTTTGAACCACTCAAAAAAAACAGACCATTCAAATTGCAATGCATTTTGTGTAGGGGAAAAGACGAAGACTATACTTGAAGAAAATGACATTAAAATCATAAAAACTACTGAAAATGCATCAGATTTAGCTGATTTCATTGTAAAAAATCATAAAAACGATGAGTTTTTGTTTTTATGTGGAAACATGAGAAGAGAAGAATTACCAGAAATATTATCAAAAAATAACATTCGGTATGCTGAAGTAGAAGTATATAAGACCCATTTAGAAATTAGAAAGTTCAATCGGTCTTTTGATGGTATACTTTTTTTTAGTCCAAGCGGGTTTAAAAGTTACGCCCAGGAAAATTCAATTTTAAAAAGTATGGCCTTTTGCATTGGGAGTACTACCGCCGCCGAAGCAAAGAAATATACAGATCAGATAATAATCGCGAATAAACCAACAGTGGAAAACGTGTTGGTTCAAGCTATAAAACATTTTAAAAAGTATGATTAAAAACGACTTGTTTCTAAGGGCTTTAAAAGGTGAAACATTAGATAGACCTCCTGTTTGGATGATGCGACAGGCCGGCCGTTATCTTCCAGAGTTTATGGAACTAAAAGAGAAGTACGATTTCTTTACTCGTTGCCAAACACCCGAATTAGCTTCAGAAATAACTGTACAGCCCATTAGGCGTTATGGAATGGATGCAGCTATCCTATTCAGCGATATTCTGGTGATTCCGCAAGCCATGAACATCGAGGTGGAAATGAAACCCAACTTTGGTCCTTATTTACCTAATCCCATAAGAACCGTTGAAGATTTGGACAGGGTTGTTGTCCCCAACATTCAAGATTCTCTAGGCTATGTATTGGATGCCATAAGCATGACTAAGGAAAAATTGCAAGATGAAATTCCATTGATCGGTTTTGCAGGATCTCCGTGGACTATACTTTGTTATTGTGTTGAGGGACAGGGAAGCAAAAGTTTTGATAAAGCTCGCGGATTTTGTTTTACACAACCCGAAGCTGCTCATCAACTACTTCAAAAAATAACAGATACTACTATTGCTTATCTAAAAGCAAAGGTGAAAGCTGGTGTAAATGCCGTCCAAATTTTTGATTCTTGGGGCGGAATGCTATCCCCTGTGGACTATCAGGAGTTTTCATGGAAATACATTCAACAAATTGTGGATGCATTAAAAGATGAAGCTCCCGTAATTGTCTTTGGAAAAGGCTGCTGGTTTGCGCTAAAAGAAATGTCTCAATCGGGAGCTTCAGCTCTAGGTGTGGATTGGACTTGTTCTGCGCAAAATGCACGTTACCTAACTGGAGGAAAAATAACCTTACAAGGAAATTTTGATCCTGCTCGACTACTTTCCCCTCCAGAAGTGATAAAGAACATGGTAACTCAAATGATTCGCGAATTTGGAAAAGACAGATACGTGGTCAATTTGGGTCATGGTATCCTACCGCACATACCATTAGAAAATGCAAAGGCATTTATTGATGCCGTGAAAGACTACTCGGAATAATTTTAATATTGAGGATGCAATTTGATTTTGACAACTATAGCATAAGTCCCATCCAAGAAAAAGACGCTTGGAGGCTTTGTGATTTTGTGGTGTCAAACTCGGAACGCCTTAAAGCCTATTTTCCACAGACCTTACAACAAAATCTCACCCCTACTTTGGCAGAATTATTTGTTTCAAAAAAGGCCAAAGAATTTTTAAACCGTACCGAGTATCTCTTTACAATAAAAGAAAATACCAATAGGACAATTGCTGGGCTCGTTTATGTAAAAGAACTACATAAGATTAAACATCAAGGGGAGTTGGCCTATTGTGTCGGATATCAATATGAGGGAAAAGGCATTGTCACTCGAGCTATTCAAAAAATAATCCCGTGGTGCTTTACTGAAGTGGCGTTAAACACGCTGCAAATTATTGTTCACGACAGCAATTTGGCCAGCAAAAGGATTGCGGAGAAAAATAAATTTGTTTGGAAAAAAACCTTGCCTAAAGAACATACCACGGGCTCCGGCGAACATCTAGACATGGAACTTTATGAACTCCATAATCCAAAACAATGAAACTAATTAAACAGCTAAAAAGGCTAGATTTTAAAAGCATCTTAACACTGCTAAGATTATGTTTTAGATTTCCATTTTTTGTTTTTCCAACCCTATCAGCAACCAAAAAATGTATGTCAATTTCAACAGAACATTATGGCCGGAAACATTATAAAAATGGTCCCGCAAATGCTTTCAGACATGCACTTTGGAACTATGTAATAGCTAAAAAATGTAGTTTCATAACCTCAAATAAAGCTACATTGCTTATGTGGGCAAAAAAAATAACGGATTGGCATGAGCATGCATTTCCCAATCGTGAATTGGCAAAAAAAATGGACTTGCATAACAATGAAGTTGGAAGGTTCATCTTTTCAGAATATTCGCTTAAAACAGAATATGAAGTGATAAAAATTCTAAAAAAAATGACACTGATATCTGTAAAAGTGGATTCCAGTTCCAACTTTGATGATTTTAAGAATAGACTGGTTCATATTATTAACGACTGATGAAAGATAAATTTTACGCATACATACAAACGCTTCAAGACACTATTACCTCAAAACTTGAAGAGGTTGATGGAAAGGCCAAATTCAAAGAAGATATTTGGAAACGTCCTGAAGGTGGTGGTGGAAGAACACGGGTTATAGAAAATGGAAGTGTTTTTGAAAAAGGTGGAGTCAACATTTCTGGCGTGCATGGAGAGCTTCCAAAAAGTATGCAGCAATATTTTGGAGTTAAAAACGCTGACTTTTTTGCCTGCGGACTGAGTTTGGTATTACATCCAAAAAGTCCCATGGTGCCAACAGTACATGCCAATTGGCGGTATTTTGAAATGTATGATAAGGAAGGTAACATTATTGATCAATGGTTTGGAGGCGGACAAGATCTTACTCCGTACTATTTGTTTGAAGAAGATGGAAAACACTTTCATACCATCTGCAAAAAAGCTTGTGATGCACATAACCCAGAATTTTATTCAAACTATAAAAAGAGATGCGATGACTATTTTTGGAATTCCCATAGAAATGAAGCTCGTGGTTTAGGCGGTCTTTTTTTTGATTATTGCAAAGCAACAGATACGATGCAAATGGAAGACTGGTACAACTATGTAACTGAGGTCGGGAATAGTTTTTTAGAAGCGTATATACCAATCGTTTTAAAAAGAAAAGAACTTTCATACTCGCAAAAACAAAGGGATTGGCAGGAAATAAGACGTGGACGTTATGTGGAATTTAATCTAGTTCACGACAAGGGAACGCTATTCGGGTTAAAAACAAATGGACGTATAGAAAGTATCTTAATGAGCCTTCCCCCGCATGTACAATGGAAATATGATCATCATCCAGAAAAAGGTAGCCAAGAAGAAAAATTAATTCAAGTATTACAAAGCCCAAAAGATTGGGTTTAATATGTAGTTTTATACCATGAAATTGAATTTATACCAGATAGATGCTTTTACCGACACCGTTTTTGGTGGCAATCCAGCGGCCGTTTGTATTCTTGATGAATGGCTCGATTCTCGTTTAATGCAGAAAATTGCCCAAGAAAACAATCTGGCTGAAACCGCTTTTATTGTGCAAAAAAATTCTACGTATGAATTGCGTTGGTTTACTCCAGAAACCGAAGTTGATCTTTGCGGACACGCGACCTTGGCGGCGGCCTATGTCCTCTTCAATTATCACGGCCATCCAGATAATACCATTCAGTTTTATTCGCCTCGGAGCGGTAAATTGCAAGTTGAAAAAGGATTTAAAGGATTAATGACCTTGGATTTCCCCACAGATGAAACAGTTTCTTTACGAGGAATTACAGAAATTAATGAAGCCATTGGACTTACTCCTTTGAAAACTATAAAAGGGAAAACGGATTATCTTTTAATATATAATTCCCAACAGGAAATTGAGGCCATAGCCCCCAACTTCCATTTGTTGGACAAATTGGCCTGTAGGGGAGTTATTATCTCGGCTCCAGGCGACAAGGTGGATTTTGTATCACGCTTTTTTGCCCCAAGATGTGTAATTCCAGAAGACCCGGTTACAGGCTCAGCACACACCACCTTGACTCCTTATTGGTCAAAAACTCTTGGAAAAACAAAAATGACCGCAAAACAACTTTCTAAAAGAGGAGGAGATTTAATTTGTGAATATTTAGGAGAGCGGGTAAAAATATCGGGGAAAGCGGTTCCATATCTTATCGGTGAAATAGAAATATAAAGGTTATGTACCCACTAATACGAAATAGAAGACTGCGGGCATCAGAATCCATTAGAAGGTTGGTTCGCGAAACGGTAATAACACCAGATGATTTTTTAGTGCCCCTCTTTGTGGTGGAAGGCAAAGGAATCAAAGAAGAAATTCCTTCAATGCCCAATTATTACAGATTGAGTTTGGACAATCTGGAAAAGGAAACAAAAGAACTATGGAAAATGGGGCTTTGTGCAGTACTGCTTTTTGTGAAAGTGCCAGATAACCTGAAAGACAATAAGGGAGCCGAAGCACTAAATGCGGAAGGTTTAATGCAACGCGCCATTAAAACGGTAAAAAATGCCTGCCCAGATATGTTGGTCATGACGGATGTTGCCCTAGACCCCTACTCCTCGTACGGACATGACGGGATTGTTGCTGATGGACAAATTTTGAATGATGAAACCTCGGAAGTTTTGGCAGAAATGAGCGTTTCGCATGCACAGGCAGGAGCTGATTTTGTTGCGCCAAGCGATATGATGGATGGCCGAATTCTAACCATTCGTGAAGCTTTGGAAGATGAAGGTTATCAAAACACGGGAATCATGAGCTATTCTGCAAAATACGCCAGTGCTTTTTATGGCCCCTTTAGGGATGCATTGGATTCTGCACCAGTGGATATTGCCAATGTCCCTAAAGACAAAAAAACTTACCAAATGGATTTTGCCAATAGGTTTGAAGCCATTCGTGAAACCCAAATGGATATTGATGAAGGAGCAGATATCGTGATGGTAAAACCTGGCTTAGCGTATTTAGACATTGTACGCGAAATCAAAAATGAGGTCGATGTTCCCGTTGCAGTATATCAAGTTTCAGGCGAATATGCCATGTTAAAAGCTGCTACCGAAAAAGGCTGGTTAGATCATGATGCTGTAATGATGGAACAACTTATCGCCATTAAAAGAGCTGGAGCCAATATTATTGCCAGTTATTTTGCCAAAGATTTCATTCGGGTAATCGGTTAACCACTACTAATCAAAATAGAGACCATGAAAAATCTGGTTGTATTCATTTTCTCGATTTTTCTGTTTGCGCAATCAAATTATGCGCAACAAAACCTTGGCAAAGAAATAATTCTTGAAACAGGTTTTGATACAGTGTCCGTTTCCTATCAAGTAGATTCCATAATGGCTCTGGGCATAAAAAACAGTGCCTTTCCCGGAGCACAAGTGTTGGTGGCAAAAGACAATGAGGTGATTTTTCATAAAGCATATGGGTACCACACCTATGACAGCATTCAAACCGTAAGTTTAAACGACATTTACGATTTGGCTTCAGTAACCAAAATTACGGGGCCACTCCCTGCAATCATGAAGCTTGTTGATGAGAAAAAACTGGATTTAGACAAGCCGTTCAGCACCTATTGGAAGTCTTGGAGAAAAAGAAGGGACAAGAAAGACCTTACCTTAAGACAAATCTTAAGCCATCAAGCGGGTTTGGTTCCGTACATTGTTTTCATGGGGAAAGTGATGAAAGATGGTAAACTTAAAAAGCGTTTTATTAAAGAAAATCCAAGCAAACGATTTCAAAAGCAAATTTATGATGGCCTCTACATCAAAAATCGTTTTCAGAGAAAAATGCATCGAATTATCAATCGCTCTAAAGTCTCTGATGAAAAAGTGTACAAATATTCTGGACTCTCCTTTCTTATTTTTCCAGAGCTGATTTCCCAACTCTCCCAGATGGATTATGAAACCTATCTTCAAGAGAATTTTTACACCCCTTTGGAGTGTTCAACTTTAGGTTTTAATCCAACGAACAAGAATTCTCCAAACGAAGTTGTTCCAACAGAAATGGATACACTCTTTAGAAAAGATCTTGTAAAAGGATGGGTGCATGATGAAAATGCATCACTCTTGGGCGGTGTTTCCGGAAATGCAGGATTGTTTGGCACCGCTGAAGATATGGCCAAAATCATGTTGCTCTATCAAAATTATGGAGCCTACAATGACAAGCAACTTATTTCTGAAAAGACAGTCAAGGAATTTACAAAAGTTCAATTTCCAGATAATGAAAACCGTAGGGGATTGGGTTTTGACAAACCCTTAATTGGCAATGATACACTAGACCTAAAAGACTCCTATCCATCACCATTGGCCGGTAATGAGAGTTTCGGGCATTCCGGATTTACGGGGACGCTTGTATGGGCAGATCCAAAAAACCAATTGGTATTTATTTTTCTTTCCAACAGGGTATATCCCACAAGGACCAATAGAAATCTTTATGAACTAAATATTAGAACTTCCCTACAACATATTTTTTATCAAGCCTTCGTCAATTAACAGCAAGTAGAATTCATCGGTATTCATTATCTTGGTGCTTATAGCAAAAATCAATGGGAGTTCTACTTTTTTACGCATTCATTTCTATATTTTTTTCATTCCTCTGTTCCATACTGGAAGCGGTACTTCTGAGTATTACGCCCACCTTTATCAATATAAAAAAACAAGAGGGCAAGGAATATGCTACAGAGCTGGAACTTCTTAAGAAAGATGTGGACAAGCCATTAATAGCAATCCTTACCTTAAATACCATTGCCCATACGGTAGGAGCCATATTGGTAGGTGTACAGGCCAAAGTTGCATATGCGGACCTCTATGGAACTTCAACCCTCACTTTTCTAGGATTTGAATTTACCGAAGATCTTATGGTTGGTGTGGTGTCTACCATAATGACCATTTTAATTTTAGTGGCTTCGGAGATAATCCCAAAAACCATAGGTGCAACCTATTGGAAACAACTATCTAATTTTACCGCAAAAGCACTAAACGTAATGGTCTTTATTTTAAAGTGGACCGGATTGTTATGGTTGCTACAACTGTTCACCAAGCTTATTGGAAAAAAAGGGCACCATGGAAGTGTTCTGAGTAGAGAAGATTTTACGGCAATGACAGATATTGCCCATGAAGAAGGTGTTTTTCAAGAATCAGAATCCAAAGTCATTAAAAATCTTTTAACTTTTGACGAGATTCAAGCCAAGGACATCATGACTCCAAGAACGGTTATGAAAATTGCATCCGAAGAAACCACCATTCAAGATTTTTTTGAAGCAAATAGACCTTTACGGTTTTCTAGAATTCCTCTTTACAAAGATCGAATGGATAATATAACAGGGTATTTCCTAAAAGATGAACTTATGGAGGCCATCATTAATAAAAAAGGAAAGGAAACCGTTGCAACACTAAAACGTGAAATTCTGGTAACGGACAGAACAAAACCCATTCCAGAACTCTTTGAAAAATTCGTGGCTCAAAGAGAACATGTTTCATTAGTTGTTGATGAATATGGTTCGGTAAGTGGTTTGGTTACCATGGAAGATGTTATTGAAACCTTGCTCGGATTGGAGATTATGGATGAAAGTGATAATGTTGAAGACCTTCAAGTACTTGCCAGAAAGAACTGGGAAAGCAGAGCAAAGCGGTTAGGGATTATTGAAGAAAAGGATAATATTAATTGATGGAAGTTGCTTATTTACAAACTCCTGTGGGTTTAGCTGAGTTTCATGGCGATGAAAATGGACTTGCTTCCGTTTCTGTTTTGAATGGAGAAAAAACCATTGATTTGGTTCCAGAGGTTTTGGAAGATGTGGTATATCAATTTCAAGAATATTTTGACGGTACCCGGAAGAATTTCGACTTAAAATTGAACCCCGTAGGAACTGATTTTCAAAAAAAGGTTTGGAAGGCCCTTGGTGAAATCCCCTTTGGAAAAACAGTTTCCTATCTTGAACTTTCCAAAAAATTAGGAGATCCCAAAGCAATTCGCGCCGTTGCGGCCGCCAATGGTAAAAACCCGCTTTGGATTATTGTTCCATGCCACCGTGTAATTGGTAGCAATGGAGATCTTGTTGGATATGCCGGAGGGTTACACCGCAAGAAATGGCTTTTAGAACACGAGAGTCCTGCAAAACAGACTTCTCTGTTTTAGAGAGTTTTTATTAATTCCCGCAAGTAATCTCACTCAAAACATTTGCACTTTCAGTCGCCTGATTTTTTGTAAATGATTCGTTGAAAAGAACAAACTTATCAATCGCATGACCTGAAGATCGTGCCGAAATCTCCATAGTGTAGGTTCCGGGAGCATCAAACTTTACAAAAATATCATGTGCATCATTGTCCGATGTGGATGATTGCCACTTAAAACTTAAATCATTACCACTTCTATAAATTTTGAACCATCCGTCTTTACTTGAACCTTCCGGAGTAGGTGATTTATCCCTACCCGCTGGATATACGATACTCCCATTTCCTTTTTCACCAAAAAAATCATCGGCATCATCAAAGCGTAACCAGGTATCGTTATGTTCTGTACCGTTAGTGCCTGTTGTGACGGAAGACCTCCAAATAAACTGATACGTTCCCGTGTTAGTGATATTGATCTTAAAAGCAGTCAATCCATTCCCAGGATTTCCCAAGGATTGACTCCCCGTCCAAACCATATAGCCTTCACCGGTATGATCTGTATCCGAACTTTTCAATTTCCAATCTCCAGAAAATTCGGCGTTTTCAAACTCAACATTTACCAAACCGTCCTTTTCATTAAAAATAAAGCTACTCGAGTCTGAACATTCGCTACTCGGGTCTGTTGGTGTTTCAGAACCTTCTTCGGATACTTCGCCTTCTGGCTGGGCATCTTCATCGGATGAATCTGAACATGAAATAATACATGCCAATACCAACAACATGGAGAAATATTTTAAAGTTCTTATAGAAGAATCAAAATTTGGGAATTTCATTGTTATTGATTTGGGTTATGCTATAATAAGTAGGTTATCAATTTAATAACGATATAACCCATAAATTCTTTTACCGGTTATCGATTAATCCTAAAATATTTATCTTTCCTACAGATTTTACTTACTTAACACCATGCTTTATAAACTTAACCTAGAACACATCCTTTTTTTGGATATCGAAACTGTACCCCAAAAACCGAATTTTGCGGATTTAGATGAAAATACCCAAATGATGTGGGAACAAAAATCACAGTACCAACGTAAAGATGAATTTACCCCAGAAGAATTTTATGAACGTGCTGGAATTTGGGCTGAGTTCGGAAAAATAATCTGTATCTCAGTTGGCTACTTTACTTCAAAAGGAGATTCGCGAAATTTCCGGGTCACTTCTTTTTATGGAGAAGAACTGGAATTATTAAAACAGTTTAAACAATTACTTCAGGAACATTTTAATCAAACCAGACATCTTTTATGTGCCCATAACGGGAAGGAATTTGATTTTCCATATATAGCCCGTCGCATGGTAATCAATGGAATGAATCTTCCCTATAAATTAGATTTGTTCGGGAAAAAGCCATGGGATGTACCCCACTTGGACACCATGGAATTGTGGAAATTTGGGGATTATAAACACTTTACCTCCCTAAAATTATTGGCACACGTATTGGGCATTCCCTCTCCTAAAGAAGATATGGACGGGAGTATGGTAAAAGGTGTTTTTTATGAGGAAGATGATTTAGATCGTATTGTTTCCTATTGCGAATTGGATGTTGTGACCACCGCACAGGTTTTCCTGAAGCTACGAAATGAAGAATTGCTCTCAGAAGAAGAAATCAAAAAAGTATAACGGTTAAATAGAGTCGAATTTTTTCAGAAAGTTTCAACGCTTTAAAATCGTTAGAAACGATTCCACCAGTTTTGAAAAAGTACATAAATGAAGGTTTAGTTTTTATAAAATTTGGAACTCTTTATGCCTGAGTAATCTTGAACCACTAGCACATATAATCCCGAAGACAGGTCAGAAACATTAATAGCACCTGTGGGGTTTCCTTTTTTAATAGTATTTCCAGAAGTAGTAATAACAGAATACACGGCATCTTCAGATAATTTGGCCCCGACAGTTAACCATTCTGTTGTTGGATTTGGGTATACCGTAATCTGAAGCGTTTCGTCAAACGCAAAAGCCTCATAAGCAATAAGTTCTGTTTCTGTACCATTAAATTCAAATTGAATTTCTTCTGAAAACTCGGATACTATATTCTCAGTACAGATGGAACGTATCCGTGCTTCATAGGTAATACCTTCTTCCAAATTGGGAAGCTCCAAGCTGTTTTCCCAAATCAGTTCACTTTTCCAATTGTTTTCAGCGGTTGATTTATATTGAACCTCAAAAAGGGTTTCTTCAGCTTCAGTCCATAAAATGGTAGAACTATTCTCGGTTGAGGACAACAATTCAACATCCAATGGGGTCTCTATATCACATTTTGAAACTTGCGCTCCTGAAACAATCAATGAAAAATCTTGGAATCCATTTATTAATGCCCCTTTGTGTGAAACGGTAATGATATATTCTCCTGAGGCATTATCAATTTCTATTCGTTCAAAAGGATCAACAAGATTATCCCCTTTTGTAGCAGCATCGTTTACCCTAGATGCATTCAATTTCCATGGATAATACGTATTTCCGTTTTTGGTTATTCTGATATCCAAATCGTTCATCAAAGCTGGAGTTGTACCGTTTAAATCTCCTCTGTTTATATATTCCCCTTCCGGATCTGTCCAAGAAATTGAAGCAACCATTTTTTCTCCTTCTTTAGCATTTATGGTCATGGAAAATGTTTCTCCATCTACCAGGCTTTCTTCTTCTATTAAACTACTATATTCTTTGTTTTGCAAAACTTCGGCAGCAGCCCTTGCGTTCATAATACCCCATCCCATTTTGTAATCCGGTCCTTGTGCATCCACATCATCAGCAGTATGCAAAGCAAGCCCTTTCAGTGTTGCTGCTTTCATAAAACCACCATACAATTCCTCATGGTACTGCTGTAATAATAATAAAGCTCCTGTTACACCGGGCGCGGCCATTGAAGTTCCTGCCGAGGTATCATAACTTGTATTGGTTGTGGAAGAAGTAGAAAATATAGAAGACCCATCGCCTGCCAAATCTGGTTTTACCCTACCATCATCAACTGGACCAAGACTGCTATAACTGGCAACATTTGCTTCCTGTAATTCTCCGTTACTTCCAATTTTTGTGTTTGCTCCAGCAATGGTTAAACCATTTTTTGATGTTGCAAAACCCAATAAAAGATCAAATCCATCTGCAGTTGTGCCAAAAATTGGAGTTTCATTATCATATGATTTTTGAGCATTCCCAGCAGCCGTTACCATTAAATAGTAAGGTGCATTATACATGATCTTGTCCCAATCTTGGGATACTCTAATGTAAGACCCAAAATACCAATCTGGTACCCTGTCGGATTTGATACCATAGGAATGATTACTTAACAATAGCCCATTGGCAGCCGCTTCTGCAACTTCAATTTTATCACGTGTCCAATTATGTGTCAAAGCTTCAGCGCCATAGGCCACCCCTTTGGCATTCGGTTTTATTCCTGCGGAAATAAGATTCCCAGTAACCAGCGTAGCATGTGATCCCACTTCATCAGAACCATCTCCATTTTTAGCCCTTACATCAAATTCTTGATGTGTTGTGCGGGCAATTCCTGCGTCCCAAACGCCAACCTGCATACCGCTACCATCAAGCCCCAAACTCATGAGCCCATCTGAATATAAGGTATGTGCTCTGGAAACTTGGTTAGATGGATCATTAAGAGTCGTATAAAAAAGAGGGGTTCCATCTGCACCTATATCTTTAAGTGCAACAACGGTTCCATCACTGAGTTTTTCAGATTGCCTCCAATTATTGTCATTTAGAAGTTGTTTTATTTTAGCTTCTTTAGATTGATGTTCGGCCTCCATCTTGGAAATAAATGACCCAATTTTGTATTGATTATAAGTTGACTGAATAAATTCTTTTTCGGATTTTGATTGTCCAAAAACGGAAGAAATGCTTAAAAGTGAAAATAAAAAGGACGAAAAAATTCCTGGTGCCCAAGTAGGTATTTTGCAATCCATAATGATTGGTTAAGTAAGATTTGGACTACAAAGCTATGAGCGGTGTTAAATCTATCGATAAAAAACCCTTTTATTTCGATGAATTACATAATGTTTGAAGATGAGGTGTTGTGAAACTCTAATTTTATGTTGTGTAGTATTTTTCTTTCTTTTTATATTTACTTGTTTTCCCTCAAAACAAGGTAAACAGGAAAATGGTCGCTATAGCCTCCCAAGTATTTTTTTCCGGCATACGTCCTAAACGGATTGCCTTTATATTTTCCCTTCCACTCTTTAAGAAACTTTGGTGCAAAGACCTTGGCCTTTTTAAAACTATGTGTGCCTTTTTCATAGTTTAAAAAACTATGGGAAATTAAAATTTGATCAAACAAGCTCCACTCCCCTTTGTAATTGGCACTTCCTGAAACCGGAGATAATAAGGTTTGCATTGGGTTTACAAACATCTTGGTATCCATTATTGTTTTTATACTCTCTGAATTAGGGTCATCGTTAAAATCTCCCATAATAATACAGTTGAAACTTTCCGTAGGTATATTACCAATCTTTTGGAGTATCGTCTCCGCTGCTTTTATTCTTTTATAGCTGGTTTCATTTGCACCGTCCCTTCTAGAGGGCCAATGGTTTACAAACACATGTATTTCCTCTTGGTGCAATCTTCCATGCACATATAAAATGTCTCGGGTTAAATCTCTATCTCCATTATCATTGTCTACCATTAAAGGAATGGTCTCCGAAGAAATCACTTCAAAACGTTCTTTGTTATAAATGAGAGCTGTATCAATGCCTCTTTCATCAGGAGAATCAAAATGAACATAATCATAATTAACCTCCCGAAGGGACTTTGTCTTAAGAAGAGCTTCTATCACCTGTTTATTTTCAACCTCAGCAATACCTATTAGGACTGGAGGCGTTCCACTATCATCCTGTCCAATAAGTGATATGGTCCTTGCTAGTTTTTTAGTTTTCCTGCTAAACTTTGATTCATCCCAAACTTTTTTTCCGTCTGGAGTAAAATCATCATCCAATTTATGAGGGTCATTCTTGGTGTCAAAAAAATTTTCAAGATTGTAAAATGCTACGGTAAATCGGGTTTCTGAATTATTCAATTTAATTGAGCTTAGTTGGGTTTCTAAAATTATAAAAACCCAAAGTACAAAAAACGGCTTCCAAAACATTGTTTAGATTTGCACTTTAATCGATTCAATGTTAGAAAAGAAGGTTACAGATTATGAAAAGGCGGTGCTTATTGGTGTTATCAGTAAGGACCAAGATGAAACCAAGGTCACGGAATACTTGGATGAATTGGAATTTTTGACTTATACTGCTGGAGGCGAGGTCTCTTGCCGGTTTACACAGCGTATGGAAATTCCCAATCCCAAAACTTTGATTGGTAGTGGTAAAATGGAGGAGGTTGAAAAATACGTAAAAGCCAATGACATCGGCTCTGTAATTTTTGATGATGAACTATCTCCAGCCCAACAACGAAACATTGAAAAACAACTTCGTTGTAAAATTATCGATAGAACAAGCTTAATCTTGGACATATTTGCCCAAAGGGCACAGACCAGTTATGCCAGAACCCAGGTTGAATTGGCCCAATATCAATATCTTTTGCCAAGGCTAACTGGACTATGGACTCACTTGGAACGCCAAAAAGGGGGTATTGGCATGCGTGGTCCTGGTGAAACAGAGATAGAAACGGATAGACGTATTGTCCGTGATAGAATTTCTCTTCTAAAGAAGAAACTCACCAAAATTGACCGACAAATGGAGACCCAACGGGGTAACCGTGGTGCCTTGGTAAGAGTTGCTTTGGTTGGTTATACCAATGTAGGCAAGTCCACATTGATGAACGTTATCAGCAAAAGTGATGTATTTGCGGAAAACAAGCTTTTTGCCACCTTGGATACCACAGTACGAAAAGTGGTCATTGGCAACTTACCTTTTTTATTAAGTGACACTGTTGGTTTCATAAGAAAGCTACCTACTCAACTGGTAGAGAGTTTTAAAAGTACTTTGGACGAAGTTCGGGAAGCTGATTTATTGTTGCATGTAGTGGATATCTCCCATCCCAATTTTGAAGAACATATCGCTTCCGTAAATAAAATTTTGGATGAGATTAAGAGTGCCGATAAAAAGACCATAATGGTCTTCAACAAAATTGACCAATACGAAGCGGAAGTCATTGAAGAAGATGATTTGGTAACCGAACCAACCAAAGCCCATTTTACCATTGAAGATTGGAAAAACACTTGGATGGAAAAAATAGGCGATAGGGCACTGTTCATTTCGGCATTAAACAAAGAAAATTTAGACGAGTTTAGAAAACGGGTCTACGATGAGGTACGTGACATTCATGTAACCCGTTTTCCCTATAACAACTTTTTATACCCGGAACACCTAGATCAGTATTAATTAAATATATATCCCACGAACAGCTGAAATACCCGATTGGCAAACTTATCCGGGTCTTCATCAATATCATTTACATTAGACCCCAAAGTATATCGCGCTCCAAAATTAAGTCCACTGTCCATTTTATACCCCAGTCCCAAGGCAATTCCAAAATCTGTTGATTTTGTATCGTCCTTAATATCAATTGTTTCTCCATCATCCTCGACCTCTGCCTTAAGCAAGAGTCCTATTTGTGGGCCGACCTCTATGCTTAGATTCTCCGTCAAATACAATTTCGCTAGAATTGGTAGGGTCAAGTAATCCAATCGCACAATCTCATCATTGTCCGATTCATCCTTTACTCCTTGGGTAGAGAACAAAAGTTCCGGTTGGATGGAGAGCTTCTCTAAAATGGAGATTTCGGCAACTGCACCCAAATGCACAGCAGTTCGCGTAGCTGGGTCATTTAAATCGGGCTGAAGTATTGCAAAATTTAGCCCTGCCTTGGCCCCAAATTGAACATCCTGGGCCTGAACCGTCAAAAAAGACAATATGAGGGCCATTGAAAACAAAATTAAATTTTTCATCGTGGTTACATTTTTGTTTAATAGTAGAGGGGCACTTTGAAATCACTTTAAAACTAGTTGTGATAGCTCTTTTATGCTGACAGTTTAATCCCAGATGATAACACTAGTGTTCCTAGAGTACATTTATATACATGGCAATCTGTCTTAAAATGTAGGTGAGATTGTTGAAATCAACCAAATACGCAACTTGGGTTGCCGTATCGGATTTGCTGTCTGCCCTATGTATTCTCTCAAATTCCTTCAGCATCAAAAGATCCCGTTATTGTAATGGCCTCTTCGGATTCTCCTACCCCTGGTAGGGTTACATTCACCGATCCAGAAACAAAACCCCCACCATTTGAACCAATGTCTATACCTCCCGAATCCGATTGATACGAAATTGAGGCTCCACCATCACTTGAATAATTCATAAAGGCATTGTAAAAGGAAAACAGGTCTGTTCCCATTGGATAATTGCCTGATCCAACACTTCCTTCTTGAGTTACCGCAAAGGAGACTTGACATGGTGTATTGGCATCCTGGGCAATAATCAACAATGTTGACAAGGTGACATCGTTTTCCTCAAAGTCCTTTACATCAGTAAAAGTCTCATTGAAAAAAATCTCGGTTCCAGATATCGTCTTGTTAACAGCCCCGCTAATTTGAAAACTGAAACTGGGTCCTGAGGGCTTCTCACCTTCATCCGAGCTATCCGAGGAGCAGGACCATGCCGCCATCAATACAAATAAATACTTTACTAAAGATTTCATTCCACATAATTTTAAATTTAACAAAAGCATCATATGCCTTAACTGTGCGGGGGTCTTAGACCAAAGCTAAAGTCAGACCCAGTGAAATGCTGACAATAAGGTGCCAGATTATAACAATTTGGTTCCAATCAATACGAGGAGGGAGAAACACCGTAGTATGCTTTAAAGCACTTGGCAAAATAGGAAAGGTTATTGAATCCAACTTGGTATGCAATTTGGGTTACGGTATCCGATTTATTGGTCAATAAATGAGCGGCTCTTTTTAACCTAAAGTTCCGTAGCACTTCTCCAGGAGATTCATTGGTAAGCGCTTTTATTTTTCTATGTAATTGGGTTTTGCTCATGGCCATGCCTTTTTGTATTTGTGGTACCCCAAACCCAGAATCAGAATGTTTCTGTTCCAACAAATCCAAGAATTTTTTTATGAACTTTTCGTCCAAAGAAGTGGTCGCTATTTTCGAAGGATCTAATTTAGTTTCAAATTCTTTGAAATGATTTCTCAGTCTTTGTCTTTGGGCAATCAGATTTTGGACTCTTGTGATGAGTTCTTTGGCATTGAACGGTTTAGTAAGATAATCATCCGATCCACTTTCCAAACCTTCTATTTTGTTTTCCACACCAGCTCTAGCCGTTAACATGATAACTGGAATATGACTGGTATCCAAGCTTTCTTTTAACTGTTTACATAGCTCGATTCCATCCATCTTGGGCATCATCAAGTCAGTAATTATAAGGTCTGGTTGGTTTGATTGGGCCATTTCCAATCCTTTTTGACCATCATGAGTTTCCAAAATCTTATAGGATTGAATTAAATTACCTTTGATAAATTGACGCATATCTGCATTATCCTCTACCAATAATATCTGGGGTAGACCTCGGTCATCGGTTTCTGCAAACTCATAGGGTTTGATCTGGGGTTCTTCCGCAACATTCCTATTGGCATCGATTACGTTTTTATTTCCTTTTTCCCTTGTCTCAATCTTCAAGAGCGGTAATTGTACCGTAAAGAAAGTTCCCTTGCCTTCCTCACTTGATGCGGTAATTGTCCCATCCATTAGCTCTATCAAATCTTTGGACAGTGACAATCCAATTCCAGAGCCTCCCTGTTCCTTTGTGGTTCCTCCATCCACTTGATAAAACCGGTCAAAAATAAAGGGTAATTTGTCTTCTGAAATTCCTTTTCCACTATCAGACACTTGAATATTCAGGTAATCATTGGCGTAGGAAGTTGAAAAACTGACCATGGCCCCATCCTCGCTAAATTTAAAGGCATTGCTCAACAGATTATAGATGACTTTTTCTAATTTATCCCGATCAAATGAAGCCCAAAGTGTTTTATTGGGAATCTCCACCCTATAGTCTATATGTCGCTGGGCAGCATGGGAATTAAATGAGAAAACAGCGGTTCGTAAGCATTTGTACAAATCTCCCTCCGTAGGTTTTAGTTGGAGTTTGTCCTGATCAATTTTTGATAGTTCCAACAGCTGATCGACCAGACCCAAAACCTTATTCGTATTTCGTCGAATCATTTTGACCTCTTCCCTTTCCAATTTTTCCTCCGGATTTTGTTCGAGTTGCTCAATGGGGCCCTTTATCAGGGTAAGTGGGGTTCTGAACTCATGGGAAATGTTCGCAAAAAAATTCGACTTCAACTGATTGATTTCCAGAAGCTCCTTATTTGCTTTTTGTTTGATACGGTATTGGTTGTAAAGTAATCCAATAATTAATAGCGCCAAAACTGCAATCACAATAAGGACGTTGCGTTGGTTTTCGCGGCTGCTGAGCTGCAATTCCTGTAATTCCCGTTCAGAGGCCAGTAACGCTATCTCCTTGCTTTGCTGTTCGCTTTGATATTTTGCCTCCAAATCATTGGCAACTGTCAACATGTTTTTATTGTATAGACTATCTGCAAGGGATTTCCATTCCAAGGCATTGCCATGGGCTTTTTTATAATCCCCAAGCTTGCCGTAAGTCTCAAAAAGCAACTTTCGGAGCTTTACGGAAAGCTCCAATTCTTCATTTGGATTTGTACTGTTTTTAAGTGTACTGGAAACCTCAAGGCTTTTTGAATAATTACCCTGGTCAAAATGGAATTGGGCCATTTCAAACTGGATAGTGGAAAGAGTTCTTTTATCACCAACCTCCATTGCAATATCCAAAGCTTTTTCAAAGTTCATTTCGGCCTTCGAAAAATTTCTGAGCCGACTATGCAGTGAGCCGAGGTTGTTCCGCACTCTTGCTTCTCCGAGGCGGTCACCCATTTCAATTTTCAACTCCAAAGCCCTAGCATTCATATTCAGGGCCTCTTCATAACTCCCCGCTAGGGTGTATACGGAGGCCAAATTGGTTAAACAGGCAGAAATTCCAGGTTTTATTCCCAACTCTTCAACAAGATCTAGTGCTTTTTTGTAATTTTCAATCGCCTTGTTGTATTGTTTTTGTTCCACATAAACCGCAGCTATGTAGTTTCGGTTTTGGGCCATATTGTCTTTATCCCCTATTTCACTTGAAATTCTCAGGGCATCCCAAAAAAAAGATAGAGCCTCCTCAAAATTGGATTGGGTTTTACTTAGCCATCCAAATTCAGTTAGGACCCAAGCGGTCATTTTCTTATCGTTTAACCTTTTGAAAATCTCTAACGCCTTTTCAAGCTCCTTTTTGGATTCGTTATACCTCCCCATTCCAGAGAGGGGGAAACTTTTTACTCTGTGGGCATCTGCCAGTTGAAATGATAGTCCCAATTCTCTGGATAGTTCTTCCGCCTTTGAAGCATATTCCAAAGAGATTTTATAATCTCGTCTATAACTTTCCCAAAACAAATCAAAATAGGCCTTGACCTTCGTGCTGTCATCTAGCATCAAGGGTATATTTTGAAGGATACTATCAACCCTTGATTGCGAAAACAAGAACGAATGGAAAAGGAATAAAAAGGAAAGAGCTAATCGTTTCATCTCCAAAATATTATACGACTAAAGGTACTTTTTTTTAAGGTTGTTGTATACAAACCAAATTGATGGAAAAATTTCTGCCCTGCTAATACTGGAGTTTCAAAAGCTAACAGAGATTTGTTTAATCTCCTTAGTAAAGTGAGGTGTTATATTTAGAATCAGACGAGTTGCATAGTTTACCGTTGAAGTGTATCCCTTAACATTTTCTACCACATCTTTTTGCCTGTTCACAACAAAAGTTTAGGCATAAACCACAGAAAAACTACTTTCATATTGTTTTTAAGTGTTAGTGTTATAACCCGGTCTCCATAAGCTTAACCTACTTAGACCTTGGTAAACAAAACACCCCAAATTAGTAGAATAACCCCATAAAAAAAGCCCTCAAAATTTGAGGGCTTTTTTGTTTTCTTTTAGTTACAAGTTTAAAAGGCATAGCTAAGACCTAGCGTCCAATATGTTTGTAGTTCATTATCAAGAGTAGCAAAGGTTTCTGTATCATTCCCTAGAGTATTGATGGAATAATCCAAAGCTTCTTGCTTGTTGTTTCGAAGCCCAAAATCGAACCCAACACCTATTGCTTTCCATAAGGTATACGAAAATGAATTGGTCCAGGTCCAATTGCTCAAATCTCCACTTTTGTAGCTCTGAAACATGGAAAGGTTGGTCTTGAAATTAACGGCACCCAACTTTTTGGTATAATCCGCAACAATTTTAGCACCTGTAGAAGACTCATAAATGGTATCATCATCTGCAAACACAAAATTGTAGTTCAATGGATGGATTACCACAACTAAATCTGTAATAGGATTCCAGGTAAAACCGATACCAATATCCAAATATCCTGGGTCGTTGAAATTGTTCAATACCGTTGTGCGGTATTCCAACAAAGCCGAAGCTGCCCATGTTTTGCTAATGTTCCTCCCGTATAATGAGGAAAGGTTAAAAACATCCGTTGTTGCCGTAAAACCATCATCATCATCCGGGTCGTCTTTATCGTCCAACTTGATCCAGGCAAAGTTTGTGGTCAATGCGTTTCTCCAGAAGAATTTTTCTTCTTTTAGGTTGGCAAAGGCATTAAAGGTAAAACCAATATTTCCTGAGGAGTTGTTTGGAACCCCTTGGGCATACCAATTGCTAAAATTTGAAAGGCTGCCACCAATGGTGCCAAATGCTCCCAACTTCCATCCTGGCAAGGCATCTATTTGGGCTTGTAGCGCATTAACACGTCCTTGGATTGCAGCAATGGAATCTTTTTTGGGGGCCATTAAAGCTTTCAATTCTTCTTCTGTTTGTGCTTTAACGGCAATGAGAATAAAGAATGCAATTAAAGTAAAAAGTAGTTTTTTCATAGTATGGAGTTTTATGTTTAGAAACACAAAAGTAAGAAATGTCACATTGAAATATATACTTTTTTATAGCCCTTAACTAAGTTGTTGTTAAGGCTATTTGGCTAAATCCGTTTCCTCTAACAGGGCATCTGTCAAACTAAAAGACATATCCGCAAACTGATTGATAATAGAAGCCCAAATTATGGATTACTTGCTTAATTAAGCAACAAAATCCACACTATGAAAAAGCTTTTACTTTTACCAACAATAATCTTGTCGGCGGTCTTGTTCTTCGTCTCCTGTTCCAAAGAAGATAGTCCAAGTACTCCCGAAAAGGAAGGACCAAGTATTTTAAGTTTTACCCCGCTATTTGGGGAAGTGGGAGAAACCATTTGGATTACCGGAAAAAACTTTGGTAGTACCTCATCAGCCAACACGGTAAAAATAGGGAGTGTGGTGGCTCCAATAAGCAGTTCCTCCACCACTGAGATTTTTGTGACCGTCCCAGAGGGCGCTGTAAGCGGTGCCATAAGCGTTACCGTGGATGGGGAAACTGATACCGCTGGGGGTTTTACCGTTATGGAAAGCCTTCCGGAAAACAGTATTTCCCTGAACAAGAATACTTTGGAACTTTTCACCCTGGATAGTGAAACCCTAATTCCTACCATTGTGGGAACGGCGACGGCCGCGGATATTGAATGGACCTCAAAAGACGAGGCAATTGCCATTGTTGATGAAAATGGAAAAGTTACGGGTGTTGCGGAAGGAAGCGTAATCATTACCGCAGATTTGGGCAATGATGCTTATGTTGAATGTATGATAAAAGTTAACCCCAGTGTTTTTATATCAGGAAGAGAAGATAACGGTAACGATGATATAGCCATGATATGGAAGAACGGAACACCTATCAATTTAACGGATGGAAGTGCAGCAGCACAAGCAAACTCAATTTTTGTGAATGGCACCGATATTTATGTAGCAGGTCAAGAAATAGAAGGAAGTAAAGAGGTTGCCAAGCTATGGAAAAACGGACAAGTACTCTACAATCTTACCGACGGAACTGAAAATGCATACGCTTATTCCGTAGTAGCGAACAATACTGACGTCTATGTCGCAGGAAGAGAAGCTAACAATGAATCCTTCAATACATTTAGTAAAATTTGGAAGAATGGTCAACTCCTTTATAATCTTACAGACGGCTCTAAAATTTCAGCGGTGTATTCGCTTTTCCTTAATAATACTGATATCTATGCTGCTGGATTTGAGAGAAATGAAAATGGTATGGACATTGCCAAACTATGGAAAAATGGAGTTGTAACAAATATTACCGATGGATCCAATAGTGCCAAGGCATATTCAGTTTATGTAGATGGAAATGACGTTTATGTAGCTGGAAATGAGGAAACGGAAAACGGGGCAACTGCAAAAATTTGGAAAAATGGGGTTCCTTTATATAATCTAACTGATGGTTCTACATATAGCTACGCAATATCTTTAGTTGTAAAGGGCACAGATGTGTATGCTGCCGGAGCCGAGGGTAACGCCTTGTTTGTATGGAAGAACGGACAAATTCTTTATAACCTAACTGATGGTACCAACCCAGCTATCGCAAACTCTATTTTTATAAATGGAACTGATATCTATGTAGCAGGATATGAGGAAAGTGTAAACGCAATTGATACAGCCAAAATGTGGAAAAATGGTGTTGCCACAAATTTAAGTGACGGAGTCACTCCGGCCAGGGCCTTTTCGGTATTTGTAAAATAGTCATGGAATGTATCGTCTAACTACATAACCCCCGAACAAGTTTAGGTTATTTCTTTTTATAAAGAGGTACCGAAGAACATGCCTCTCCATACATGACGCTTTTTGCAACAGCTTGAATTTTAGACATTGCCAAGATATAGGCGTTTTCAGGAACTGGTTTGTTGGAACACCCTTTAATGATAACTGGTTTATCCTCAAAACTGGAAACATCCATATCCTCCAAAAGGGTTTGATATAAGGATAATTCTAAATCGTCCAAGCTTCCAATTACCACTTTTTTGGAATAGGGATTGAGTTTGGAGGCGACCAACATATAGGCCCATCCTGGGACAATTGCATCAGTGGAACAACCCAACGCAACATAAGCGTCTGTATAAGCTGACCAATCATGCTCTTCCAAGTGTTTTCTGAATTCCTTCTCCCTTAAAATAAAACCTTCGTGAAGCCAATCTTTTATATCCAACACAACTCTTTGGCCTTTGGGGTATAGCTCCTCAAGGTCAAAAGTTATTAGTTTACTTTGTGCTACTCTGTTTACTATTTCAGACATATGAATTCAGATATCTTATTTTACTTAAAGCATTCCCAACTCCAATTTGGCTTCCTCGCTCATCAACTCTTGGGTCCATGGAGGATCAAAGGTAATCTCAACTTCAACATCTTTCAACGCGTCCAACGATTTAACCTTTTCTTCTACCTCAACTGGCAATGTTTCTGCTACCGGGCAGTTAGGTGATGTTAAGGTCATTAGAATTTTTACATCATTATCCTCATTTACGAATACATCGTAAATAAGACCCAACTCATATATATCAACCGGAATTTCTGGATCGTAAATGGTCTTTAAGACCCTTACTATTTTCTCTCCCAGTTCTTGTGTGTCTATTGTGATTTCTTCGCTCATTTTTCTCAATTTAATTGTGTTTGATAAGCGATGGCATACAATTTTAATTGCTTTACCATACTCACCAATCCGTTTGCCCTTGTTGGCGAAAGATGCTCTTTAAGACCTATTTCATCAATAAAATCTGTGTTGGCATCGATAATATCTTGCGGCCTCTGATTGCTAAATACCCTAATCAAAATTGCAATGATTCCTTTGGTGATTATCGCATCGCTATCCGCAGTAAAAACTAATTTATCAGTATCCAGTTCTGCATGTACCCACACTTTACTCTGACAGCCTTTGATGATATTATCATTGGTCTTGTATTGCTCATCAATCAGAGGAAGTGATTTCCCCAATTCGATCATGTATTCATACCGTTGCATCCAATCATCAAACATGGAAAACTCATCTACAATCTCTTCTTGAATACTTTCTATGGTCATCTGTCAGTTTTGTTCAAAAATACAATTAGGATGATTGTTAGTCAAACGTTTAAGATAAAGATAACTTCTACGCTAAAGCAACATATTTTTAGCTCGTTTTACTCCTTCAACCAAAACATCAACTTCTTCTTTGGTGTTATAAAAACTGAAGCTAGCTCGAACTGTACCCGGAATTTTATAAAAATCCATAATGGGCTGTGCACAATGATGACCAGTGCGAACGGCTATGCCCAATTTATCTAAAATAGTTCCGATATCATACGGATGGATTCCATCGATATTAAAGGAGATAACAGAAGTTTTGTTTTTAGCGGTTCCATAGATTTTTAAGCCATCAATGGCAAGCAGTTGCTCTGTAGCATATTGAAGCAGTTCTTCTTCATATTGGGCAATAGCTTCAAAACCTATGCTGTTCATGTAGTCCAAAGCAGCGCCAAAAGCTATTCCGCCACAAATATTTGGGGTTCCCGCTTCAAACTTATGCGGTAAATCTGCGTATGTAGTCTTTTCAAAAGTAACCTCTGCAATCATCTCTCCTCCTCCTTGGTATGGTGGTAATTTATTTAGCCATTCCTCCTTGCCGTATAGCATTCCCACTCCGGTTGGACCACAAACCTTATGTGCCGAAACGGTATAAAAGTCAACATCCAGAGCTTGCATATCCGCTTTAATATGAGGAGCGGCCTGAGCACCATCAATTAAAACAGCTGCGCTAACTTTATGGGATGCATCAATGATCTCTTCTATAGGGTTTACGGTTCCCAAGGCATTGGAAACATGGTTGCAAAACACCAACTTGGTCTTGTCTGAAAGCAGGGCATGGAATTCTTCCATGACCAACTCTCCTTTCTGATTCATGGGGATTACCTTCAACACCCCTCCTGTACGTTCGCAAAGCATTTGCCAAGGCACAATATTGGAATGATGTTCCATTGCCGAAACCAAAATCTCATCACCCTCCTTTACAAAAGATGTAAATCCGTTTGCCACCAAATTGATACTATGTGTAGTTCCCGAAGTTAGAATTACCTCATGGGTTTTGGCAATGTTATAGTGTTTCTTAATTTTAATTCGTGCCGCTTCGTAAGCATCCGTAGCCTCTTGGGAAAGACTATGCACTCCACGGTGAATATTCGCATTGTAATTTTGGTAATAGTCAACAATAACATCGATAACCTGTTGTGGTGTTTGCGATGTAGCAGCATTATCCAAATACACCAAAGGTTTTCCATTAACTTCTCTATTTAGAATGGGAAAGTCTTTGCGGATGGTTTCAATATCTAAAGTTGTTTGTATCATTGCTCGGATTTCCCTTTAATAAGAAGAAAATATCTAGTTACAAATCAAATCCAACCCGAACACCAAGCTTGTTGGCAATAATCTTGTTGATTCTGGTCTTCAATTCTGGAATGCGAACACTTTCCAAAACATTATTGGCAAAAGCGTACATTAACAAGGCCACTGCTTCCTTTTTAGGGATTCCTCTGGATTGCAAATAGAACAAGGCATCCTCATCTAACTGGCCAATAGTACACCCGTGCGAGCATTTTACATCATCTGCAAAAATTTCCAATTGTGGTTTTGTGTTGATAGTGGCCTTATCGCTAATCAGTATATTATTGTTCTGCTGAAAGGCATTGGTCTTCTGGGCAATCTTGTCTACAATAATTTTTCCATTGAAGACTCCTGTAGATTTCTCGCCAAAAATTCCTTTATAATCTTGGTGACTTTCACAATTGGGTTGTGCATGGTGTACCAAAGTATGATGATCTACATGCTGTTTTTCCCCCAAAATAGTTACTCCTTTTAACACCGAGTCCATGTATTCCCCATTCTGATAGAAGTTTAGATTATTTCGAGTCAATTTTCCACCAAATGAAAAGGTATGGACACGAACTACACTTTTATCTTTTTGGGAAATATAGGTGTTATCAATAAGCGATGCTGTATTCTCATCATTCTGAACCTTATAGTAATCCACATTGGCATCCTTGGCCGCAAATATTTCGGTCACGGAATTGGTAAGCACCTCATTGCCCGTCAAACTTTGATGACGTTCTATAATCTGAACTTCAGCATTCTCCTCAACAATTACCAAGTTTCGAGGCTGCAGCATCAAAGCAGCTTCATTACCCGTGGCCAAATGCACTATTTGAATAGGCTTTTTGGGCACTTTATTCTTTGGAATATAAATGTAAGCCCCTTCTTTACTAAAAGCCGTATTCAATGTGGTCAACGATTCGTCTTTTGACGCCACTTTGTTGAAATATACATCTATGATCTGTTTGTATTGTGGTTTGGTCAATGCGGCACTCATTAAACAAACATCCACTCCATCGTGTGTGGTTTCAGACAGGTATGAACTATAAACCCCATCAATAAATACAATTTTATAGGTATCTATTTCATGAAGAAAATATTTTTTAATGTCCTTGTACTCTAACGTATTTTCTTTTTTTGGAAAAATACTGAAGTCCACTTTTTGAATAGCGTTCAGGGAAGTATATTTCCAAGCTTCTTCTTTCTTGGAAGGAAAGCCCTTTTCTTCAAAATTCTTGATGGCTTCTGAACGAACATCATGTACTGGATGATCTAAGTCCATATTGTTCTCAAATGCTATGAATGAAGAAAGTAATTTATCTTTTAAATCCATTTTACATCAATTGGCATTAAACAACCGTTTCCTGCTTTATCCAGTCGTATCCTTTCTCCTCCAACTCCAGAGCCAACTCTTTGGTCCCCGACTTTACAATTTTTCCGTCATGCAAGACATGTACAAAGTCTGGAACAATATATTCCAACAATCGTTGATAGTGGGTTATCACGATTATTGCATTGTCTTTTCCCCTAAGCTTGTTCACCCCATTTGCAACAATACGAAGTGCGTCAATATCCAATCCTGAATCTGTTTCATCCAAAATGGCGAGTTTGGGTTCCAACATTGCCATCTGAAAAATCTCATTTCGTTTTTTCTCTCCGCCGGAAAATCCTTCATTAAGGGAGCGTGATAAAAACTTTCTATCAATCTCCAACATTTCGGATTTCTCACGAATCAGTTTCAGCATTTGGTTGGCAGGCATATCCTCCAAGCCTCTTGCTTTTCTAGACGCGTTAATTGCCGTTTTCATAAAATTGGTCACAGAAACCCCAGGAATCTCAACTGGATATTGAAATGATAAAAAGATTCCCTTATGTGCTCTTTCTTCTGGATCTAATTCTTCTAAATCTTCACCATCCAAAGCAAGGCTGCCCTTCTTTATTTCGAACTCTTCTTTTCCTGCAATCACAGATGCCAAGGTGCTCTTGCCTGAGCCATTTGGCCCCATAATAGCATGAACTTCTCCTGCGTTCACCTCAAGATTGATTCCGTTCAAGATTTTCTTATCTTCTATGCTTGCGTGTAAATCTTTAATTTCTAGCATCGTATTCTTCTTCAATAGTGTTTAATGGTTATCCCACTGAGCCTTCAAGGCTTATTTCCAATAATTTTTGTGCTTCCACAGCAAATTCCATTGGAAGCTTGTTCAAAACTTCCTTGCTAAATCCGTTTACAATCAATGCGATGGCTTTTTCTGTATCAATTCCACGTTGATTGCAATAGAAAATCTGATCTTCTCCAATTTTACTGGTAGTAGCTTCGTGTTCTATTTGGGCCGATTTGTTTTTTGCCTCTATGTACGGAAAGGTGTGCGCTCCGCAAAGATTGCCCATCAACAAGGAATCACATTGTGAAAAATTTCTGGCATTTTCCGCCCTACTGTTCACCTGCACCAGGCCACGATAACTGTTTTGTGATTGTCCTGCTGAAATTCCTTTGGAAATAATGGTACTCTTGGTGTTTTTTCCTAAATGAACCATTTTGGTCCCAGTATCTGCTTGCTGAAAATTATTTGTCACAGCTATGGAGTAAAACTCCCCAACAGAATTATCTCCCTTAAGAATGCAAGAAGGATATTTCCAAGTTACCGCAGAACCTGTTTCGACCTGTGTCCAAGAAATTTTTGCATTCTTCTCGCACAGACCTCTCTTGGTCACAAAATTGTAAACTCCACCTTTTCCTTCAGAATTTCCAGGATACCAGTTCTGTACGGTTGAATATTTTATTTCCGCATCATCCAAAGCAATAAGTTCTACAACCGCGGCATGTAACTGATTTTCATCTCTTGATGGTGCTGTGCACCCTTCCAAATAACTTACATAGCTACTTTCATCCGCAATGACCAAAGTACGTTCAAACTGACCGGTACCTCCTTCATTGATTCTGAAGTATGTGGATAGTTCCATTGGGCATTTTACCCCTTTTGGAATGTAACAAAAAGAACCATCAGTAAATACCGCTGAATTTAAGGCCGCATAGAAGTTGTCTGTTTTGGGAACAACGGTGCCCATGTATTTTTTTACCAGTTCCGGATGTTCCTGGATTGCTTCTGAAATGGGCATGAAGATAATTCCCTTTTCTGCCAGGGTCTTTTTGAACGTGGTTGCCACAGAGACAGAATCCACAACAATATCTACAGCTACGTTTTGCAATCGCTTTTGCTCATCAACAGAGATTCCCAATTTCCGATACATTTCCAATAAATCAGGATCTACATCTTCCAATGATTTATTAGGGTCTGCAGCTTTAGGCGCTGAATAGTAACTAATTGCTTGAAAATCCGGCTTCTCATAATGAACATTTGCCCATTCTGGTTCTTCCAATTTTTCCCAAACACGAAAGGCTTCCAATCGCCATTCCGTCATCCATTCTGGTTCGTTCTTTTTCTTGGAAATTGCACGAACAATCTCTTCATTCAGTCCCTTTGGAAAAGTATCCGACTCAATATCTGTGTAGAAACCATATTCATATTCCTTGGTTTCCAGTTCTTTTTTTAATTCTTCTTCTGTGTAAGCCATCTTTTCTCAATTAATTAATTGGCAACAACGGTTAAAGTGAAAAACTTTCTCCGCATCCACACGTGCGTTGGGCATTTGGGTTATTGAAGACAAAGCCTTTTCCATTCAATCCGCCTGAATATTCCAAAGTGGTTCCCACTAGGTATAAGAAGCTTTTTTTATCAACGATAATACGAACTGCATTATCTTCAAAAATCTTATCTGTATCAGTTGAAGCTGTATCAAACTTTAATTCATAGGACAATCCACTACAACCTCCACTTTTCACACCTACGCGCACATAGTCTTTAGAAGCATCAAAGCCTTCTTCCGTCATCATTGTAACCACTTTTTGTCTGGCTGTCTCCGAAACTTTAATCATTCTTACTTGGATTTAATCTAAATAGCTAACAAATATACTTCATAAGTAGGGTTTTACCACGATTCCTAACATTATTATAACGAATAACCCGATAGTGTTTTTCTATGGAAGATTGGGTTACTTTATTTTAATAACGACCATGTCCGTCATTCCCTTTGATTCAAGGCCTACAAAGTCTTCACTGGCGGTTTCCCCTACTAAGATCAGGCTTCCATCTTTAGTCTCCAAAGCGTCGAATCCATAGTCCAGCCCAGAACCTCCGATTGATTTTTGATATTGCAGATTTCCGCTGGCATCGATTTTTATAATCCAAAGGTCATTTTCTCCATTATTTTCATTGGTATCTCCGTCGGAACTTTTTGAATTTCCCGCAACAACGAATCCACCATCCAATGTGGTTTTAATCCCTCTTGCAGCATCAAAACCCATCCCTCCAAATGATTTTTCCCAAACTAGGTTTCCATTATCATCTATTTTGATGACCCAAACATCGGATTCTCCATTGTTCTTTGAAACATCAGTGTCCATACTAAATGTATTTCCTGTAATCGCGTATGCTCCATCTGCTGTTTTGGCAATATCATATGAAATTTCTATTCCAGTACCTCCAAGGGATTTTTCCCAAAGCATGGTTCCATTTTCGTCTACTTTAACCACCCAGAAATCGTAGCTCCCTTTGGTATTTGATATATCAAAATCATCACTTTCGGAAAAACCGGCCATAACAAAACCCCCATCATCAGCTTGAACCACGCCATGCGCACGATCGTTATTTGTTCCGCCAAAGTATCTGCGCCAAACTAAATTACCAGATGCATCAAGCTTTGTTCCCCAAAACTCACCAACCCCATGTCGAGTTAGGTATGATGTTCCTTTTCCAAAATTTCCTTCTCCTTCAGAAAGCGTCACATCCAAAAATCCTGCAAAGAAAAATCCTCCATCAGTTGTTTCAATCACATCATAACTATGGTCATGCCCAGAAAAGCCAAAACTCTTTTCCCATATAATATTTCCAGATGCATCCAATCGAAGTATCCAGTTGTCATGAAAGCCTTCATTGTTGCTTCCATCACCATCATCACTCATAGCATAGCCCACTATGGTAAAGCCTCCATCCGAAGTTTGTATTACAGATTGTCCTCTGTCATCTTTACTCCCTCCATATGTTTTGCTCCACTCAAGATTTTCATCTACATCAAATTTTAGCAACCAATAGTCGTTAACAGCAAGCGTTTTGCCTTGTAAATCACCATCAGTACTATTACTAAATCCTAGCACTGCAAATCCTCCATCTGAAGTTTGAACAATAGATTGCGCGGTATCCTCTCCGGCACCCCCAAAATTTTTGATCCAATCCACTTCTCCCAAAAAAGTAACTTCATCCAACGCTTCTGATTTGGAATCATCATTCGTACAAGACCAAAAAACAAGCAAAAGAAAAATCATCAATATCTTTTTCATAGCTGCCTTTTAATTGGATTTTTGAACAACAAAAAATCCGGAATTAATGTCGTTTATGATAATCTTTCCACTTTCAAAAAAGGGATAGACGCTCCACACACCATCAAAACGAGCAGTATTATTTGAAGGGTAGGTATCAAAAAATGCTTTTTCGGTTATTGATTGGTTTTCAATATCGGAAATATCCAATACTCGCATTCCCGCAGTATAATTGGCCAAGAAAAACTCATCCCCCAAAACATAACCATTATGGTCTATGGCACTTGTGGGTCCAATATAGGTGGTGTGAAGAACTGGGTTATCCAAATCCGACATATCGAAAACGAGGGTTCTGGAATTAAAGCCAAACATTATTTCATCTAATTCATCTCCTAAAATAAAGTACCGATGGTCTTCCGTAAACCATCCTTGGTGGGTGTAGGCAATGTTTCCATATCCCAACGTAGCAATCTCTGTTGGACTGGCTTTATCCGTAATGTCCGCTATGGCAATTTGATCTTCATTGGCCCCAATAAAAATTTCTCGGCCTGTATAATCCGTATCCGGCCCAGAATAGGTAATAACTTGGGCATCGTGCGTATACCCATTGTCACCATAGCCTCCTATTTCATTAGGACTTGTTGGATTTTGGATATCTATGAAATGTACTCCGCCATTGAAGTCGTCATTTCTTGCGGTTCCAACAGGATAGGCAAAGCCAATATCTTCGTTGATTACAATATTATGGGCGTTTCCTATTCCGGTATATCTGGCATCTTCCGTAAAAAGTTGTGGTGGATCCGTTACATTTCTAAGTTTTGTTAAATCAAAAACTTGAATACCATGGTTTGCTGCTTCGGAAACAATAAAAGCATGATTTCCATATACCTTAACATCCCTCCACCCACTAGAGACCGTGGCAGTTAATAATTTTCCTAGGTAAACAGGGTTTGTGGTATCTGTAATATCAACAAATGCAGTGCCGTTATCCAAACCAATCAGTGCATATTCTCTACTGTTAACTGTGTCCGTCCATCCCCAAATATCATTGCCTTCTCCTCCTGCAAAAGCATCTAAATCCATTTGAAATAACAAGTCGTATCCGTTGCAAGGGTAAATTGAAGCTGTTCCACCTTGGCAGGGGGTTTGGCCCAATGTTACTTCTCCTGTACCAATATTAACATCATCCGTAAGGTCAGGCTCAGTTTCAGAAGATAGGCTGTTGTCACTGGAGCATCCAAAAACCATGAACACCCCAATCAAAACCAATAGGGTAGGTCTCAACATTTGTAGCAATTTTAAGTTTCTTTTAAAGATACAATTTATAATTATCCTGTTTATTTTTGCGGAATGATAGAAGATAAGAATCCACAAAGAACTACATTGGAGAATCTAGGAGAATTTGGGTTAATAAAACACTTGACCAAAAACTTTGGGTTAAACCAAGGTTCGTCTGTTGTTGGAGTTGGTGATGATGCGGCGGTTCTAGATTTTAAAGACAAGAAAACGATTGTAACTACGGATATGCTGGTTGAAGGTGTCCATTTTGACCTTAGTTATATGCCGTTAAAGCATTTGGGTTATAAATCTGTCGTTGTAAATCTATCGGACATTTATGCCATGAATGCAAAGGCCACACAAATTACGGTTTCCATTGCGGTTTCCAATAGATTTCCACTAGAAGCTCTTGAGGAATTTTACGAGGGTGTTGCCATGGCCTGCCAAATTTATAATGTGGATCTGGTTGGAGGGGATACCACCTCATCCACCACTGGAATGTTAATCAGTGTAACAGCTTTGGGCACTGCGGAGGAAAATCAGATCGTTTATAGAAATGGTGCAAAACCAAATGACCTTCTCGTTGTTACTGGAGATTTGGGTGCAGCCTATTTAGGACTGCAAGTTTTAGAACGGGAAAAAGAGGTTTTTAAGGTAAACCCAAACAATCAACCAGACTTGGAACCTTATTCCTATATAGTGGAACGCCAACTAAAACCCGAAGCCCGAAAAGATATTGGAGAGTTATTGGAAAAATTAGAGGTGAAGCCCTCTGCCATGATTGATATTAGTGATGGACTGTCATCAGAAATCTTGCATTTATGCGAACAAAGTGACGTAGGTTGTAATCTTTTTGAAGATAAAATTCCACTTGATCCTACGGTCATTTCTGCAGCTGAAGAGTTTAAAATGGATTCCACCATGATTGCCTTGAGCGGCGGAGAAGATTACGAGCTGTTGTTTACGATTGATCAGAAAGATTTTCCAAAAATAAAAGGCAATCCCAATTTAACGGTGATTGGACATATGACAGAAAAAGGAGAAGGAGCTAATTTAATTACGAGGGGAGAAACAAAGATTCCTTTATCTGCACAAGGTTGGAACTCCTTTACATCATAAAAAAATCCCGAAAACCAAGAGCATTTCTTGCTAAACCGTCTTGGGGCACAGGACTGAATAGACTAAGCGCTTTCTTAATCTCCGGGAATAAACCTTGAAATTATTTCTAGAACGTAGGACTTGTTTTAAGCTACTTGAGGAACTTGTCTGTTCTGTCTCTTACGATACATATCTTCTAAAGTACTGTTGATGTCCTGCATTTGAGGTGTTAATGCAGAAAGTTTGCCACTTACATCTGTGGTAACTTCTTTTTGACAATGTAAACATTTGTACTCTTTGATGTGCTCTGTTACTTTTCTGGAAACGGTGTAATGGTGTCCGAATAAGCTACAGAAAAAAGAAGAAAATTTGTTGCCATGTTGGGTAGTAGTTGTCTTCATAAGCTGGTTTTGTTTGGGAGCGCATTAGTACGATTTGGGGTCGAAAAATGCAAAAAACATTTTACTTTAATTCTACTTTATATGAGATTGGTTTTTAATTCGTCTATTATTTAAGCAACGCCTGTTAATAACTTTTTATTTTATCAATATTTTTTCAAAGCTATTTTTTCGATGAAATACACACTTATCGATAAAAAGTTATATTCGAGCGATGAAAAGCAATCCTTAAATATAGTTTTTTGATTTATTTTAACAAAAAAATTATTAACAATATATGAGTCGGAAATCAATTGCGATAACAGCTTTTGCACTTTTTTCACTTTTCTTTGGTGCCGGCAATCTTATTCTTCCCCCACAATTGGGTTTTAAGTCGGGAGATTTATGGTGGTTAGTGGCTTTGGGATTTTGTATTTCCGCAGTCCTTATTCCTATATTGGGAATTTTGGCCCACGCCAAGCTTCAAGGCACGATGTTCGATTTTGCAAAAAAGGTATCCCCATTATTCAGCGTAGTGTATTGTTATATAGTGTATGCCATTTCTATTGCATTGCCCTCACCACGAACAGCTTCCGTTACCCATGAAATGGCCATTCAGCCCATTTGGGATTCATCTTATCTTTTTACAAGCATTGTCTACTTTGCTTTGGTCTATATTTTTGTCGTGAATCGTTCCAAGGTTTTAGATATCGTTGGAAAGTTCCTTACCCCCGGAATATTGTTGATTCTACTCCTTATTATAGGCGTCTCTGTCTTTACTTTGGATTTTGACTTTGGAATCTCCCAATTTGAAAATTCACTTACCTCAGGAGTCTTGGAAGGCTATCAAACTTTTGATGCCATTGGCGCTGTAGTAGTGGGTGGTGTTATCATTATTTCTATCAATCTAAAAGATAAATCGGCTTCCTATGAGGTTAAAAAAAGCTTGATTAGAAAAGCAGGTTGGCTTGCAGGCTTGGGTCTTTTTTTGGTCTACACAGGACTTATTATAACAGGAGCACTATTTCAAAATTCTTTTGATATTGAAATTTCCAGAACCGCGCTTTTAAGTGGCATTAGCCTAAAAACATTGGGGAGCACTGCCAATGTATTCCTAAGTATTTTGGTGAGCCTAGCCTGTTTTACAACTGCGGTGGGGATTGTTACCGGAACCGCTGATTTTATAAAAGGGCGTTTTAATGGCTCCCAACTAGCATATACCATTACTGCTATTATTGGATGCCTTTTAGGTATATTAATGGGTCAATTTAATGTAGGCTACATTATTGCCGTGGCACTTCCTGTCTTAATGTTCATCTACCCCATTACCATTGTTTTGATTCTTTTGAATGTTGTGCCGGAGAAGTTCGCAGCTCCAAAAGTATTTAGATGGGTGGTTGGAACAACGATACTATTTAGCATCCCTGATTTTCTGGGAAGCATTGGTTATGGAGATGCCATTGTCTCAGTTACTTCATGGATTCCCTTAAGGGAATACCATATAGGATGGGTATTGCCAGCTTTGGCGGTTTTTGTTTTGGGAAATCTTAGTAAACAAAAAGGGAGATAAACTTTTGGTTTTACACTGACCTTTTTTCATTTGAACCATTATTACTTATAGACAACTTAATGACCGGGCTCTATTCTTTCAATTGTTTTAGTCTATTAATTGCATTTTGGTTTTCAGGATTCAACTCCAATGACTTATTAAAATTAGTAATCGCATTTTCGAAATCTTTTTTGTTTAAATAGGCTTCAGCTAAACTATCATATAAATTCGCTGAATTAGGATAGATATGCACAGCCAATAAAAAAACATTGATACCTTGTTCCGTTCTTTCGGGGTCAAATGACAATCTCAATCCCAGGGTGTTTAACATCCCTTCTTCTAGTTTTAAATTTGGATGCCCTGACAATGTTTTTTTATATAGAAGAATTAAATCCCGATAATTTTGATGCAATGCCAAGTCATTGAAATCCTTATAATCAAATTCTGTCACAACAGATTTCTTCATTTTTTTTGAAATCATACTTTTCGAAAAACCATTTTTATCAGGACTATTTTCAATAAATTCCTTCGATTTCTCTTCGTTTTTCAAGATAGCATTTAGAAAATGCAGAGCATGTTCAGAAAGTTGTTTGTACGAAGCCATTATTTTATCGTCACTCTTATCTTGTCTTTTATCTCTGTTGCCAAACAAAACACCATAAGAACTAAAATTAGAATGGGTAAGGTCATGGAATTTGTAACTATAAACATTACTATACTTTAAAGAATCATATAGTTGGAACTTATGGTTTAATTCTGCTGGGATTTTGTCCTCTTTTAAAACAATTCCTGGTATATCCTTTTGGGCAAAGTGAATGTATGGAATGTTGATATTATCTAATTTAAAATAGGCAGATTTTTCTAACACATCATATCTATATCTTTCAGTTCCGTCAAGACTTACTATTGCACTGATATTCTTATTTTTCATAACCGTAATAGCATTGGATAGTCCGCCAAAACTAAATCCCATTAATGCAATTTTGTCCAAATCTATATTCTTGTAGTTATGAATTTCCTTTAGCAGGAATTCTACATCTCTAGATTGTGTTTCCATATCTTTTATAGTGCCTCCTTCTAACCATCTTGTATCTGTACCTCTTGATGGGCTTGATATCACTACAAAACCATTGCTTGCTAAATACTCAAACATTGCAAAATTTTCAATTGAAGAGGCTTGATAGCTGGGTGTGTAAAGGACAACAGGATATTTTCCTTTTAAAAAATTGGTGTCAGAAAAAGCAGTTGTTTTTTCAACTAAATGGGCTCTGTTTTGAGGTGTGTTCCATAAGTAAGGAAACCAATCCAGTAAAAATTCATTAGGTAAATTTTCCCATTCTTCCTCTTCTTTTAAAATCTCCAAATAATCTAAAACAGTTATTTGCTTGGAATTGGCATTTTTAATTTCAGATGGATACCAGATACTAATGGGTATTGGTCTGAATATAAATTGGTTGTTAAACTCATTTTTAACTTGATAGTTTCTTGTACTATCGATAACTGTGTAGTGTTTGAAACCTACTTTGTACTTTCCACTGTTTAGGTTAATTTTTTTTAATGAAGTCTGTCCATTTATTGAACATATTTGAAGGAATAAAAAAAATGCTAAAGTTAATGTCCGCATTGCTTTAGATATAAATATTCAATTCTAAAGATTAGGTGCATTAATATTTGTTACAGTTTTTAGTTTGCCGCTAAAGTTTAAGATATCAATCGTTTTAATAAGCTATATCAGCCGACAACAAGTGAAGTTAGCTGAATTTAAATTTAAAATCAAGGGAATGTTGATGGCTTGGACTCGCAAATAGATAAGGCGCTATTCGCACTAAACAAGATATAATAAGGCAAAAATATTTCGCCCAAAAAAGAATTTATTCCCTTTTAGGAAAAACCATATGGAATGGGTGTTACCAGCTTTGGTGGTTTTTGTTTTGGAGAATTTTGCTAAGAAAAAAACGAAGTAAATGCTTTGAGGATGATACTTTTCATTTCATGATATGATGCGTATCCTGATTACTCTACGCGAAGCTAAAGCGGATTAAGAAGAGTACTCATTGTACGCCCTGTTGTGCATAGTTGTTTTTTAACCTCACTTGGGTTAATTTAAGTCTATGCTTTCTTATGTGCTAATTCTAATTGTTTCTGGTAGGCTTCAATTCTTGCGTGGGCAGTTCCGTCTACTAATAAGATGACTATTAGCATAGCAATCGTTGTGATACTAATTGCTCTCCAAGTTGGTGTATTAATAAAAATAATTAGTATAGCGGCTACAATGATTATAATCGGAATAGCTTTAAAAACAACTGCCTTGTATTCATTTAAGGTTCTTTCAGTACGTAGAATTTCTGATGCTACAAATGCCGAGGCATCACTTTTGTAGGCAGTTTCAAATTTTGTGATTCTTGATTTATTGGTGAAAAATAACCCAAGACCTATGCTCGATAGCAAAACACCTGCTACCAAGGTTGGAATGATGTACGCTCTTGCAATATCCGTTTTTCCTAACTGCCAAAACCCAATACTTGCGATTAAAAATAATATTGCGAAAAAGATAAAGAATCGTGTTGAAAAGACTTCGGCTCTTGCCCATTCAGTGGCTAATTTTAATATTTCCATAGTTTAATTCATTTTATATTTTTCTCTGTATTCCGTAGGACTTACACCTTCTTTCTTTTTAAATAATCTTGAAAAATAGGGTGGATATTCAAATCCTAATTCATAAGCCACTTCTGCTATACTTTTATTGGGTTGCAATAAAATATTCTTTGCTTCATCTATCAAATGTAAATGCAGGTGCTCGGTAGTGGTTTTACCCGTTTCTTTTTTGAGTGCATCACTAAGATAGCGTTGTGAAACCGACATTTTATAAGCTATTTTTTCTATGCTAGGAATACCTTTTTCCTGTAGTTTTCCTGATTCAAGATAATCGGATATTAGTAGATTAAAGTGCTCCAGCAAATCATTAGAAAGCTCCTTTCGGTTTAAAAACTGTCTTTCATAGAAACGGTTGGCATATTTTAAAAGGGTGCCTAACTGAGAGATAATAATTTCTTTACTAAACTCATCTTGATTGTTTTGGTATTCTATTCCAATATTCTCTACAATGGATTCCATCTGCCTTTCTTCTTTTGGCGAAAGGTGTAGAGCCTCATTTACTGAGTAGGAAAAGAAGCCATATTTCTTTATTTGTTTTGCTAATCCTGTTCCTTTTAGAAAATCTTCGTGGAAGTTTATTGAAAAGCCTTTTTGCTCAAACACTACACTATTATCCCATTGCAATACTTGTCTTGGAGCAATAAAAATCAAAGCGCCATTGGTGAAATCATATTTAGTTCTTCCGTAGTTTAAATCTCCTTTTACAATCTTCTTCAAACTGATAGAATAGCAGTCGTTTGTAATGGGCGGTGAACTCTCTTTTGGGCAAGGCAGAAAACCTTCACCTTTAGCAGAAAACACACTCAACATTGGATGCTCTGGGCGTGGTAGCTCAAGATAATCCAAATAGGATGATAATGTTTTGAAATGTTTCATTGAACTAATTTAAAAATTCCACTTAAAGCCTGTTGCTTTTTCTGAGACAGTCCAAAGTTTAGTTGCAACCACTTTATCTTTTGCGTGTGGTTCTAATTTACATTCTCCAACCGGACCAGTCCAATAATTTCTTCCTGTAGGGCCATAAAAACCATCCTGGTCAAGGTTTTGCTCTGTAGCACACATCAATTGTGGATAAGCACCTTTTTCAGACGATTGAACAAATGGGGACAATTTCATAAGCTGCCAAATGAAACGGGTCATTAAACTACCGCTGGTTTTAATCAATGAAGTTCGGGAAGCTCCTGGATGACAAGCATACACTTTCACATTAGTTTTGCCAGCTTTTTTCAACCTTTTTTGTAATTCATAAACACACATAATCTGTGCTAATTTACTTTGGCTATATACCCCATTAGGGCTATAGTTCTTATCCCAATTCATATCGCTAAACTGAATGGATTTAATCCCTAAATTATAACCCATACTGCCTACAACAACTATTCGTCCTTTCGATTCTTCAATACGTGAGTAAAATAATCCTTGCAGTAAGAAGTTACCATAGTGGTTTACACCCAACTGACTTTCAAAGCCGTCAACGGTAAGTGTTTGTTTAGGCACTTGAGCAATTGCAGCGTTACAGATAAGTGCATCGATTTGAGGAACAGTTTTAAGAACTTCTTCTGATGCATTTTTTACAGAAGCTTGTTCTGCCAAATCCATTCGTATGGATGATACATCTATAGTATTACCAAGTTCTTGTTTCAATATAGCTATAGTGTCAGCAGATTTTTTTGGATTCCGATTAAGCATTACCACTTTTGCTCCCTTCGATAGCAATATTTTCGCGGCTTCAAATCCTGTCCCGCTCGTAGTACCTGTTATAACATATGTTTTGCCATTTAAATTTTCAATTCTATCAGGTGTCCATCCTTTTTTGCCGAATTTATTTGTATTCATTATTGCTTATTGTTTAAAAAGAATAGACAAAGGTAGAAGTGAATGTATCATAACCTCTTACACAGATTTTCGAATCTTGTATACTTTTTGGTTTTTTTTAATTACAAATGAAAGGTAAAGGGGACATGAATCCGTTTTAATGATTTACATCCAACAGTAAGTGAAGTTCGGGGGTTTTAATGTACAAATTCAGATTAAATAGGTATATGCCGCAATTGGAAAGTCAGTCTTACTCTTCCAATTGAATTAGACCCCTCTCACAAAAAGATCATCTCTGATTATCCTTAAAATTATTGCTTGTTTCGAAATTAATATCCCTCTATTCCATCAAAACCTGTAATTCGATAAGAACTCAAATACCATTCATCCTCCATATAAACCAAAATGTAATCACCTGAAAAACCTTCGCCTTCATCTTCTTCTGTAGTTACCAAATCCAATAGGTCATCTTTGATTCTTATAATATCATATTCCGCATTTCCATTTAAATCCACTTGGGTTATGCTTAACGTACCTGGATAATCTACATCTCCATAAGCCACAGACTCCACACTTACTATTATCTCGGAATTCTCCATAACCCTTAATACAGTCGGAGTGAGATACGAAACAAAATCAATATGCTCTGGAAGCTGAGTTTTATATATAATCGGAACTAGAGCCTGATCCAGTTCCCCTTCAACATTTTGACGTGGATGAAAAGTGAAAAACCTATCGCCAACAATTGAATCTATTCCCACTATTTGACTTTTATTTTCTTTGACGAAAAGTAATGAAAGTGGTGCACTGAATTTATAGGAATGAATAGGCACATCAAATTTTGAAACCCAATGTTCAGGATTGTAAAACCCGCTTCCAATTTTATCAACATCAACTTGAGATAGTTTTGCAAAATGAAATATTTCCTGCTTGTTGGTTAGAAAGGATTGCTTTTCCAGTGCTATTTTAGGCAATAGATGACCAACCAATTCTTTTGAAATAAAAGATGGCTTTGTGTTTTTGGGTAGATTCCATTTTGTACCCAACCATGGCCTTTTTATTGTAGTGACTTTTTTTAACAAAAATTCATTGACAAAATCGTTAATTGGCAGAGCATTACCGTTCTGCTTTTGTAAATCTAAAAATTGGTTTGAACTGTCTTTATTTTCAATCTCAGCACAACCACTTGAAAGGTAAGCTTCATTGTATTTCCGATATTGATTTTTGAATGCTTCGTCATCTGGATTAAAATCCAATTTACTTTTCGCGGCTTTCAGTATTTTCAATACATCTGAGCAACCAAGGTTAGTTCCATACGGACTATCATCATTGGTTATAATGACAAACACTTTCGGGTTTCTTTTAAGATGCTTAACCGTGAACGATATTCCAACATCTGGATAGTAGTTGGTACCGTCCAATTCAGGGTATAAATTGAAATGATCACTATCAAAGGCAGTCTGTACAGTCTCTTCTTTTTCAGTTTTGACCAAGGTTACATACCGTATTACAGGTTCTTGATTGTACATGTCGCCTGTTTCCTTTTTTTCAACAACAATACCTTCTCCAAATTCACCATGATCATAAATGAGCTTGTTTGCAAAATCCGAACCAAATATGAACAAGAGCAAGGCTACAAGTAGTAATAAAGAAGATCCCTTGGTTAAAATCTTCTTTTTTAAATTCGATAAATTTTTTGATTGCGCCAAAAATCGCATCAACAATATGAGCAGTACCGCAACCATGAGAAAAACAAAACGGTTGTGCGCCAAAACATAAAGCAATTCTATAAAGAAGTCCATAGCGTAAATAGAAATGTTACTGCATAACTCTAATTTATTGATTCATAAATCCGAGTTATCCTGGGAAATCTAAATTACGCGTGTTTTGTTTGAACCATTATGGCAAAATTGGTGAATACACAATTTAGATAGATGGTACGCTTTTTTCAATTAACAAGGAAGGAAGATTTTTTGCCTAGAAGTCAGGAATTCATCAATTCTTCAATTTCTTCAACCTCAATAGGGATATTCCGCATCAAATTAAAGGGCTCACCTTTTTCTTGGATAACCACATTATCCTCCAAACGAATGCCTATTCCTTCATCTGGAATATAAATGCCGGGTTCTACGGTAAAGACCATATTGGCTTTCATTGGTGTTTTTAGCTCTCCGTAATCATGGGTGTCCAATCCAATATGATGACTGGTGCCGTGCATAAAATACTTTTTATACGCTGGCCACTTTTCATCCTCGCTTTGCACATCCGCCTTATCCAATAATCCCAATCCCAATAATTCTGAGGTCATTAGTTTACCCACTTCTTTATGATACTCGGCCCAAATGGTTCCAGGCACGAGAATTTTTGTGGCTTTATCTTTTACCCGAAGTACCGCCTTATAAACTGCTTTTTGTCGATCCGTAAACTTTCCATTGGCAGGAATGGTTCGGGTCATATCGCTAGAATAATTGGCGTACTCAGCCGCTACATCCATTAGAATCAAATCCCCATCTTTTACTTGTTGATTATTTTCTATATAATGAAGTACATTGGCATTATTCCCAGCCGCAATAATTGGAGTATACGCAAACCCTTTGGAGCGATTTCTCACAAACTCATGAAGGTACTCCGCTTCCATTTCATATTCCCAGACTCCTGGCTTCGTAAATCCCAAAATTCTCCGAAATCCTTTTTCTGTAATATCGCAAGCCTGTTGCATCAAAGCTATTTCCTCAACCTCTTTTATGCCTCTGAGATGTTGTAAAATAGGGTTGCTTTTTGCCCATTGATGGGCGGGAAAATCCTGCTTGCATTTAGCAATAAAACGATCTTCACGGGTTTGGGTCTGAACCGATTGACGGTAATGCTCATTAGTATTGAAATAGATAGTATCCGCCTCTGTCATTAAATCAAAAAAGACTTTATCAAAATCAGAAAGCCAATAAATGGTTTGAATGCCAGAAACCTCCGTTGCTTTTTCCTTGGTCAATTTTTCACCTTCCCAAACAGCAATATGGGCATTTGTCTCACGAACAAACAATACTTCCCTATGGCTTCTGCTCATAGCATCCGGAAAGAGTACCAAAATAGTTTCCTCTTGATCGGCCCCACTTAAATAAAAAATATCTCTGTGTTGCTCAAAGGGCATGGTGCTATCTGCACTAATGGGATAAATATCATTGGAATTAAATACCGCAATACTCTTTGGCTGCATTTGAGCCATAAATTTTTTGCGATTTTTTATAAAGAGCTGATTACTGATCTGTAGATACTTCATTGAACCCTATTGTTTTCCCAAATGTAGAAATTTGGCTGTGGGGGCACAAACAAAAAAGGAGCCATTTAGGCTCCTTTATACTTTGTATAATTTTGATTACTTGGACATGGCGCCTTTTATAGCACCAACAATGGCCATAATTACACCACCTCCAACGCCGCCTCCGGCAACACTTCCAAGAATTCCTGACAAATCCATTCCTCCATCGGTTCCTAAGCCGAGCATTCCAAGCAAATAACCTCCTAGTCCTCCACCAAGGATTCCAGAAATGGAATTCCCCAATGTTCCTAAGTTTAGTTTAGGCAATAATTTTGCTGCCAGGTTTCCACCAACAGCTCCAGAAATTAGTTGAATAATCAACGGTAAATACTCTTCCATGTTTAAAATTTTAATGGTTATTGGAGGATAAATAAGTGATTTTTTGTCAATATTGCAAAAATTATGCTTTATAATTTACACTTTGTCAATTTTTATGAGCTAATGATTTCAATTTATCAGTTTGCTCCTGCGGTATCTTATTCATACCTTGACCAAAAGAATTAAACCCTGATTTTGATGAGAAACCTCCTGTTTTGTTGCTTGATTTTATTTTTCCAAACTGGTAATGCCCAGAAATCTCCTACCGCTTCACAAAAAGTAATGAATGCCTTGAAGCAAAAAAATGAAATGGCCAAAACCTCATTGGTAAAAAACATCCCCTTAACAAATATTGGCCCCTCAGTAATGAGCGGGCGTGTGGTAGATTTAGAGGTAAACCCTCAAAACCCTTCGGAGTTTTATGTAGCTTATGCCTCCGGCGGATTATGGCATACCTCTACCAACGGAATTTCATTTTCACCAATTCTGGATAATTCCAATACCCAAAATATTGGGGATATTGCGGTCGATTGGCCATCAGGCATTATTTGGGTGGGAACAGGAGAAAACAATTCTTCACGTTCTTCATATGCTGGAATTGGCATATTAAAATCAACGGACAAAGGAAAAACATGGGAAAATATGGGCTTGCCTGATTCGCACCATATTGGCCGAATAATAATCAATCCAGATAATACCAACGAAGTGGTAATTGGCGTAACGGGTCACCTCTACTCTCCAAATCAAGAAAGAGGTATCTATAAAACCCGTGATGGCGGAAAAACATGGCAACAGACCCTTTTTGTGAATGAAACTACGGGAATTATTGATGTGGCCCATGCTCCTAACAGTTTCAATATTCAGTATGCAGCAGCTTGGGAAAAAGATAGAAAAGCGTGGAACTTTAAAGGTAATGGCCCTGCTTCAGCAATTTATAAAAGTATTGATAGTGGTGATAGTTGGACTTTGTCCTCAACACCTGAAAGTGGATTTCCAACAGGGGAAGGTGTAGGTAGAATTGGATTTGCGGTTTTTGATGATAAAACCGTTTACGCAGTTCATGATAGTCAGTTTAGAAGAAAAAAAGGATCCACTGAGAAAAAGGAAGGGCTTACCAAGGACGATTTTAAAACAATGGATACTAAAACGTTCCTTGCCCTTGATAATAAAAAGTTAAATGAATACCTAAAATCAAATGGATTTCAAGAAAAATATAAGGCCGAAAATGTAAAACAAATGGTGCGAAGCAGCGCGGTGCAACCTGTTGATTTGGCCAAGTACTTGGAAAATGCCAATTCCGCCTTGTTCGATACTCCTGTTGTTGGCGCAGAAGTATACCGAAGTGATGATGCTGGTGTCACCTGGAAAAAAATGAATGAAAATTATATAGACGATTTGTTCTATAGCTATGGATATTATTTTGCCCAAATTCGTGTTGACCCCAACCACAAAGACCATATTTATTTAGCCGGTGTACCCTTGATCAAATCTGAAGATGGTGGAAATACCTTTGCATCTATTAGCAAAGAAAATGTACATGCCGATCACCATGCGCTTTGGATAAATCCAAAACAACCCGGACACTTAATCAATGGAAATGATGGTGGTGTGAATATCACGTATGATGATGGACATAGTTGGATGAAGAACAACTCCCCAACCGTTGGTCAGTTCTACGCCATCAATGTAGACCATGAAAAACCGTATAATGTTTATGGTGGATTACAGGATAATGGCGTTTGGAAAGGTGTCCACAACAACAAGGAGGACCGTAAATGGCAGCAAACCGGAAAAAATCCGTGGCAGACTATAATGGGTGGCGATGGTATGCAAGTACAAATTGACAACAGAAATTCCAATATTGTTTACACTGGTTTTCAGTTTGGAAACTACTACCGGTTGGATTTGGAAAATAACAAACGAAAATACATTCAACCCAAACATGAATTGGGAGAATCCCCATATCGATTCAATTGGCAAACTCCAATTTTACTATCGAAACACAATCAGGACATTTTGTATTTAGGGGGCAACAAATTACATCGCTCCTTAAACCAAGGAGATGATTGGGAAGTGATTTCTGATGACCTAACCCAGGGCGGAAAAAAAGGCAATGTAGCCTATGGAACCTTAACAACTATTTCGGAATCCCCTTTTAAATTTGGGTTGATTTACACAGGAAGTGATGATGGGCTGGTTCACGTTTCAAAAAATGGCGGAGGAAGTTGGGAAAATACATCCAGCACCCTTCCAAAAAATCTATGGGTTAGCGAAGTGGCAGCTTCCCAACATAAAAAAGAACGTGTCTATACTACATTGAATGGTTATCGCTTTGACGATTTTACACCTTATATCTATGTTAGTGAAGATTATGGAAAGAACTGGAAGAGCATAGCGAATAACATTCCCACTTCACCTGTGAATGCTTTGGTTGAGGATCCACAAAATGAAGATGTACTTTTTGTAGGTACGGACAATGGTCTTTATGTTTCTTTCAACCGTGGAGATTCTTGGGAATTGCTCCAAAATGGTATACCCAATGTAGCTGTCCACGATTTGGTAATTCAACCAGAAGTCAAGCACTTATTAATAGGAACCCATGGCCGAAGCATTTATAAAGTGGATATCTCTGCTTTACAGCAAATGAATTCAGAAGTTTTGTCCGATGAGTTGGTAGTTTTCAATGTAGATAACATTAAGCACAACAAACAATGGGGCAATTCGTGGAGTTCTTGGGCAAAACCGGATACTCCTGGATTGGATTTTTCATTTTATTGCGCCAAGCCTGGAACCTATGTTGCTAAAATCTTAACCATAAATGGTATAGAAGTCAGTTTTACTGAGGTGGCTGCTGAACAAGGAATAAATATCATCTCATATGATTTAGCTTTCTCCAAAAAAGGGAAAGGCAACTTTTTAAAGAAGAACAAAATGAAATTGACCGAAGCCAAAAATGGCAAGACATATTTGCCCAAAGGAACCTATGTAGCAGAAATTTCTGGAAATGGAAGTGTTGAAAAACTTGAATTTAAAATAGAATAAATTAAAGCATAATGTTATCTAAAATGAAGTATTTGTTGCCAATGTTAACCTTTATCCTTTTGGTACATTCAATGGCTGCACAAACGGAAAAAGCAAACTCCAAGTCAATAAAAGTTCTTATTGTTGATGGCCAGAACAATCATGTACAATGGCCTAAAATTACTTCCATGTTAAAAGATTATATGGAAGAAACCAATTTGTTTACGGTATCCGTAGCGCGAACTTTCTATACCTGGAAAGGAGAAGAGTTTATCGCTTCATTCCCAATTGATGGAGTTTCTACAACCACAGCTTTGGAAAAACCTAAAACCGACCCAGATTTCAGTCCAAATTTTTCTGAATACGATGTAATCATCTGCAATTTTGGTTGGAATGCAGCTCCATGGGCAACAGAAACACAAAAGGCCTTTGAGTCTTATATGGATGCAGGCGGAGGCTTGGTAGTTTTTCACGCTGCCGATAACTCATTCCCCAAATGGCCTGCCTACAACCGAATGATTGGTTTAGGAGGCTGGGGCAATCGCACTGAAAAAGATGGCCCCTATGTGTATTACAATGATGCCGGTGAATTGATTCGAGATAAATCCCCAGGTAAAGGAGGTGCCCATGGTCCACAAAGTGAATATGCCATTCGAGTCAGGAATACCGAGCACCCTATTACCAAAGGGCTACCAATGGAATGGATGCACACCAAAGATGAATTGTACAATAGCTTGCGAGGTCCCGCTGAAAACATGGAAGTTTTAGCAACAGCCTATGCTTCCAAAGAAAACAAAGGTACTGGACGGCATGAACCAGCTTTAATGGCACTTACCTATGGCAAAGGACGTATCTTCCATAGTATAATGGGGCATGCGGATTACTCTGTATCATGCGTAGGGTTTCTCACCACATTTTTAAGAGGGACAGAATGGGCCGCAACTGGAAAAGTTACACAGGCTATCCCGAATGATTTTCCTTCAGCAAAAAATTCCAGTAGCAGGACGGCCCCGACAAAGAAATAGTCGTTTTAAAATACCTTCCTAAAAAGAAAATTATGCAGCTGTCATTAAGTATTCCAGCATTATTGTTCCCTGCCATTTCTCTGACCATGTTGGCGTACAATGCGCGATACTTGGCCATCGCTGCCCTAATCAGACAATTACACAAAGAGTTTGAAGCAACAGCAGGCTCACCTCTTGAACGTCAAATTACCCAACTGCGAAAACGGTTAAGCATTATTAAAAACATGCAGGCAAGCGCCATTGTCAGTTTTCTACTTTCAGCTGTCTCCATGTTCCTAATCTATGTAGAGCTGAATGTCTGGGCAAATATTATATTCGGCATCAGTTTGATAGCACTGATGATTTCCTTGTTTTTATCATTGATTGAGGTTCAATTGTCAACCAAAGCTTTGGGAATACAATTGAAAAATATGCAGAAATAAAACTAAACAACTACAACCATACCATGCAAACGGACCGAAGAAAACGCATCAAATCCATTGATATGTTGCGAGGACTTGTAATGATCATTATGGCACTCGATCATGTCCGTGATTACTTTCACTATGATGCTTTCTTTTTTGACCCAACCGATTTAACAAAAACAAATGTTGCCTTATTTTGGACTCGTTTTGTCACCCATTTTTGCGCGCCAGTTTTTGTTTTCTTAGCGGGAACCTCAGCCTTTTTTGTTGGCCAACGCAGGGATAAAAAATCATTGTCCATTTGGTTGTTAAAAAGAGGGCTATGGTTACTTATTGCGGAGCTAACCATAATAAAATTGGCATGGATGTTCCAATTGGATTATACTACCACATTATTACAGGTTATCTGGGTATTGGGTATGAGCATGATTTTTTTGGCTGGCTTCATCTATTTTCCAAAGAAATTAATGATTGTATTGGCAATTATTGTGGTATGCGGTCATAATCTCCTCGATTCAATAGCTCCAACCACGCCAATATCTTCAGGAATTTGGACTTTTTTACACGTTTTTAATATTGTTGATCTAGGAGGTTTTCAGGTTTTTGTGGGTTACCCTTTGATTCCTTGGATATTTGTAATGCCTCTTGGCTATTATTTTGGTGAATTATATAAACCTTCGGTTGATTCTAAATTCAGAATAAAACGATTGTTTCAATTAGGCTTGGGTCTAACACTTTTATTTTTTGTGCTCCGTATGATTAACATATACGGAGATCCATATACGTGGTCCCAACAAGAATCTTTTGGATTAACCATAGCCTCTTTTTTTAATATCACCAAATATCCTCCATCATTGTTTTATTTGCTGATAACCTTAGGACCCTCCATTATTTTCCTAGCACTGGCGGAACGTTGGCAGGGAAAGTTAACGGACAGGTTAGTTGTTATTGGCAGAGTACCCATGTTTTTTTACATAGTACACATCTATGTGATTCATTTTTTTGCGGTACTTGCCGCACTGGCAACAGGTTTTAGTTTTTCTGATATGACAATAGATATTTGGGTAACACTACAACCAGAACTCCAAGGATATGGATTTAATCTTTGGATTGTTTATCTTATTTGGATTATTTTGACAATTGCCATGTATCCCATTTGTAGTTGGTACAATGATTATAAGACCGCCCATAGAGAAAAATGGTGGTTGAGTTATTTATAAGCAACTTATCCGCTAGTTTGCATCTATAAAGTGTTTGTTGATTACATATTTTTTCGCATGAAAAGGATATTCATTTTCAGCCTATTCCCATTACTTTTTCTATCCTGTAGTAAGGATTTGGAACAAGGAAGAGAATCCTTGATCGGGACATGGAAAGTTACATACATTAAATCCAGTTATGGGGAATTTTTCACCAATGGTGCTGGCTCAACCGAGGTCCTTGAGGAAGATGGTGATTTAGGAACATTTATTTTTAATGAAACAACGGTTGATTTTGATTTTGTAAGAAACGACACCTTGTATGCAGGAAGCGCACTATGGAATCTGGATCTGGAAAAGATACGATCAGGATTTTTCCGTGAGAACTCCTTTACCCTATCCATTGAAGAGAATTTTATTTTTGATGCCCAGTTTGGGAATGCTACCAGGAATGCTGAAAAAAACGCCACCACTCTTTCACTTTTTGAATTCCCCATGGAAGGCCCCGGGGTGGCCATTGAAATGGAGTTAAGCAAGTTTTAGTATTCAAAACGTGTAAGAAACTTTCATCTATACAGCAATCCTTTACTTTCAATAAAAATCAATGATTATTAATATCTTTACCTTCCTTTTTTAAATACAGTTTTAGCTATGAAACGTGTTAGGGACATTGAATTTTTTAAGAACATTAAAGAAATTAGAGAATACGAATTTGGGATATTCTATTTTTTTGATGGTCTTGTAATATCCGAAATGAAAGAGGGCGTGACAATGGATTGGAACATGGCCAAGAAAGCTGTTGCTGCTGCCCATGAAGTTATTGGAGAGGATAAACCCATTGCCTATATCTCCAATCGCATCAATAATTATTATGTAGTGCCATCAGATTGGGTCAAATTCTACAAAAATAGACATCAACTTAATTTTTACTCCGTGGTAGGCAGTACTAAGGGGAGCTTTGCTAGTTTGATTCTCGAGCGCATGTTCTTTCAAAACTCCATTAAACAGTTTTCAGATTTAGAGGAAGCTATTGCATGGAGTCTTGCCAAAATTGAAGAACAAAAAGAATTGGCATAGGGGTTTATTTGCCAATATGAAACAATGCATCTCCCTGATTTACCACAGCTTGGTTATTAATACAAAACACATATCCATCGAAGGGAGCTTTGATTTTTTTGCTTTTTTTGGCGTAAGTGTCCGTAATAGTTCCCAAAACCTCATCTTTGGCAATAGCGCTACCATTTTTTACTGCAGGAATAAACATTCCCGCTCTAGATGCTCGAATCCATCGTGTTGCTTCAACCCGAACTGAAGTCTTTTTTGGCACTTTCCCTGAAAGCATTTGACAACCGATCAAAATGTTTTTTACTCCTTGAATACCTGTTTTTATCGATTGCTCATCAAATCGCATACTTTCTCCAGCTTCATAAACAACAATTGGTTTTTCCATTTTAAAGGCTGTTTTCCTAAAAGAGCCTGCTATCAAGCGTGAAGAAAAATGAAAAGGTGCATTAAACAGCAATGCCAACTCTTTGCTTTTTTCGTCTTCCAAAGTAAATCTAATTTGCGGAAAATTGTTACGGAGGCCACCACCCGTATGCAGATCAACCCCAAAATCTATTTGTGGTAAAATTTCATTGGTATAATGATAGGCAATCCTACTTGCCAATGATCCAGTTCTACTTCCAGGAAAGCTTCTATTTACATCCTTGCCATCCGGCACATCTCTGGAGAAGTGAATAAATCCAAAAATATTTAGAATTGGAACCACAATAACAGCTCCTTTCTTAATTTTAAACTGGCTATCCTGAAGTAGCCTCCTCAATGTTTCCACGCCATTTATTTCATCCCCATGAAGACCAGCTTGCAGCAAAACTGTAGGGCCCGCTTTTTTTCCATTAAAAACATGAACAGGAATATCGATTAATGTCCCAGTTGGTAAACGTGCAATATTGATTTTCACCAACTTGTTTTCCCCAGGTGAAATCGTCTCTCCATTTATGACAATAACTTTATTTTCTTCGTCTGCGGCCATTTTTTTCAACAAATTGAATGATATGCTTTGCTACATTTATACCTGTTGCACCCTCTATGCCCTGAAGTCCAGGAGATGCATTGACCTCAATCAAAACTGCCCCTTTTTTAGACCGCATTAAATCCACCCCCGCAACGCCCAAACCTAAATACTTGGTTGCATTCAAGGCAATAAATTGTTCTTTTGCCGTAGGTTCAATCGCCTCAGTCTCGCCCCCCCTGTGCACATTGGACCTAAAATCATCCAGATCGCTTATCCGCTTCATGCTCGCTACAACCTTGTTGCCAACAACTATAATTCGAATATCTTCCCCGTTGGCTTCTTCTATATATTTTTGGAGTAAAATACTCGTATCCATTTTGTAAAAAGTGTCGATAATGGATTTGGCAGATTTTTTGGTCTCCGCCAAAATCACTCCACTCCCGTGGGTTCCCTCTTGCAGTTTTATGATTACAGGAGGTCCTCCCAACAGTTCAATCTGCTCTCCAATATTATTAGGGTTGATAGAAAAAAGTGTCTCCGGAATTGGAATTCCTTTTCGCGCCATAATTTGAAGCGTCCTGACTTTATTTCGCGCTCTGGTAATTCCTAAAGAACGGGCCGTACTGAAAACATTGTTCATCTCAAATTGTTTTACAATAGCGGCACCATGTCGGGTAACTTTGGCGCCTATCCTGGGAATAATAGCATCAAATTCATCTGTAACATTTTCCTCTCCCAAATAAATCTGTGGTTTTTCATCACCTAATTTAACCGAGCATTTTGTGTGGTCTATCAATTCAACATAGTGACCCGCTTTTTGAGCTTCCTCCACTATTCTCTTGGTTGAATGCACGTTAAGACTAACAGATAAAATGGCAATATCCACAGTTATTTTTTGCTTGGTTTTAAACTTGTCTTCAATATCGGTTAAAAAAAATAATCATTCCATTCTATTTAAAATTTTATTTCTCTACCATCTATACAATTTTGTATACCACCTAAAACTTAAATACACCACACATCCAGTTTAGAGGCTACTTTTAATTCACTCAAATCAAAGCGCTAAAAATGAACTGGAATTTATTTAATGCAATCATATTAGTGGCAATCATACCAATAGTCGCTTTATGCCTCTATAAGATCATACAATACAAGAAAGACAAAATGTCCCAATATATTTATTGGTACATTTTGCTGTCCAATTTTGTTATTATCCAAGTTATTTTAATCGATTCTGGCATTACCAAAATGTATCCCTTACTATTGTTATTCTACATGCCTTTTCAATTTTTGTGCCCTACTCTTTTCACCGCTTTTGCCTATGCCTATATTGAGCGTGCTGAGGTTTTCAAGAAATATAGAACCTATTTTTTAATTCCCTTTTTTCTGTTTTTTGGGCTTTATACTTTTTTTAAGCTTAATGTTTTGATGGGCTACTCATATCTACCGGCAAGATCAGTTGCTAAATTTAACGCAGTCTGGGATGAAAACAGTGCTTTGGCATTTGCCTTGATGGCGGCAATTTGGAACTATAGGACCATAAAAAAATATGAGAACAGCATTGGAAGTTTACCCTATCAAATAGTTCAAAGAAAGACCCAATGGCTTAAAAAAATGTATTTCTACATGGTTTTTCTTTGCCTTCTATGGCTGGGGGTCATAATAGGAATCAAAGTAATTGACGGCTGGTCCGGTCATGGTCCGTATTATCCGCTGTGGGGTCTTTTTATTGTCTTTTATTATGGACTTTTCTTTTTAGGGAAAAAGCATCTTAATGAGATAAAACATAAAAAAGAGCTTCAAAAAACAACTTTTAAATCCATTAACGACAATTTCCAAATATCCGCTTTACAACATATCTTCAATGAAACAGAACTACTTTCTATCCATGAAAGTCGATATGATGTGACTGAAATTCTTGGGTATTTTGCCACATCCCTTTTTGATAAAAAGAATGAAACCGAGGTGGTCTGGGATATTACCAAAAATTGCATTGCCAAACTTGGGCTTGAGGATTGTGTAGTATATTTTTGGAATGAAAACCAAGAAGTTTTGCAACAAAAAGCCGCCTACGGCAGCAAGAATTTTGGAAATAAAAAAGTTCTTAGCCCCATTGAAATTCAGCTAGGAAAGGGAATTGTTGGCACAGCTGGCAAAAACAAGAAATGGGAACTGGTGAATGATGTTGAAAAAGACAATCGCTACCTTCTGGATGATAAAAAAAGGCGTTCAGAATTGGCTGTGCCTTTAGTCTATGAAGATAGATTGCTTGGGGTTCTTGATTCTGAAAGTTCCAAGAAAGACTTTTTTACCGAACGTCATCTACTACTTTTTCAATTGATTGCAAAACTTACGGCAACCAAGCTTGCCCAAATAAATACTGCCTCTTCCTTTACACTAACTAATGATAATATTTATTACAAAGAACTTTTGAACTGGTTTGAGAAAGAAAAGCCCTATTTGAACCCTTCTTTGAGTCTAGTATTAGTAAGTGAATATCTTAACATCAGTGCTGGATACCTTTCGCAAATTGTGAATACACTTGGTGGTATGAACTTTTCAGAATTCATCAATTTGTATCGTGTCAATGAATCCAAGAAAATGTTGACTGGCTTAAGTTTTTCCAATTATACAATTGTTTCCATAGGTCTTGAGGCGGGTTTCAACTCAAAATCAGTATTCTACACCGCTTTCAAAAAACGTACTGGGCTCACACCTTCTGAGTACCGTCAGCAACAACTTATGTTGTCCTGATTCTTCAAAATTGAAAGAAACTGGACAATCTGCACAAGGAGTGATTATAGGTTTGTCAACAAATTATAAACCTCAATTATTATGCAGAAAAAAAAGAGATTGTTCAATGGATTTTTTATGGCGCTAATTGGCGCATTACTTATTGTTTCCTGCTCCGCTGAAGATGGAGCTACTGGTCCGATTGGGCCTCAGGGAGAACAAGGTGAAGCCGGACCTCAAGGTGAGGCAGGCGCAGACGGTGCCGATGGCGCTCAAGGGGAACAAGGCGAACCAGGCACTGCCAATGTTATTTATTCTGGTTGGATTGATTCTGAGTTTGATAATAATATTATCACAATATCAGCTTCGTTTACTATTAATGCACCATTGATTACAGATGATATCATAAATGAAGGAGTGATCTTAGTTTTTGGGCGTTCTACCCCAGCACCGGTAACCAATGATACCGATGTTTTTCCATTACCTATTGTTTTTGGAGCAGCACGGCAACAATCCTACTATTTTAGAGCAGAGCAAGCAGGAGAGTTGGTCATAACTGTTGCTGCAAATGAAGAAGGTGAAGCAGTTGGTGTTCCTTTTTTTGGGGAATATCGCTATATCCTCATTCCTGGTGAAGAACCTGCTGGCACAACAATAATTATTGGAACTACTGGTTCAAAACAGGAACCCCTAGATTATTCAAAAATGTCTTACGAAGAGGTCATAGAATTCTTCAATATTGAATAGTAATGTCCAAAACCCTCGACAATATCCTAAAATTGTCGAGGGTTGTTTTTGTTCATAATCTATCCCCTAGCTAAACCTTACATTATGAAAGCTTTTCCCTCAAAAAAATATTTCTTTCTACCCACTATATTTTTTTCAATTGCCTGCAGCAAAGACCATTCAGAAAACAATGTTTCAGTGGTTTATAATCAGTTGTTTACACAACAAAGTTTAGGTTTACCGAGTCTACTGGTGAACCAACAGTAAGATTAGCAAGGAAACGAAGAGACATTTTAACCAATACACTTCCAAATGCCTCTCTAGAGGGTTTTGAATACGTAAAGTTTGTTTATCCTGATTCCGAAAGTTTAAGAGGTTACTTTTATTTGGAATGGGATTAGTGTTAACCATATTCTAATATAATTTGGTTACAGCCCCAGTAATGGGGCTTTTTTGTTGAATGTTATACTTCTTTTTATGTCTAAATCCCAAGACAAATTCAACAAACACAAATTCACCTTATAATCAATCTAAATAAGACCCCTTGTCTTGTTGAAAGCTTGTTAAAAACTTAGTTGTGCCGTAAATTTGTAGGTAAAACCAGCACTAATGAGTGGATTGATAAAATCTTCGATTGCCCGTAAAGTAGTGATGGCACTTTCGGGCCTTTTTCTAGTATTTTTTCTTGTTTTACACGTTACCATTAACCTTGCCTCTGTAATATCTCCGGAGTTTTTTAACGAAGCTTCCCATTTTATGGGGTACAACCCTTTGGTGCAATATCTTATGCAACCAATTCTAATTATTGGTGTTATAGTCCATTTTGTAATGGGCTTTGTACTTGAAATTCAGAACAGAAATGCCAGGGGTATTGGCTATGTGAAGTATAAAGGCAGCGCTAATGCTCCTTGGGTATCCAGAAATATGATTTATTCAGGTTTGGTTATCCTTGCATTTTTAGGATTACATTTTTATGATTTTTGGATTCATGAAATGACCTATAAATATATTGAAGCAAATCCAGAAGACCCAACACGCTACTATGCCGAGACCGTAGAGAAATTTGCCCCTTTTTGGCGAACCATCATTTATGTGGTTTCTTTTGTATTGCTAAGTCTTCATTTATGGCACGGGTTTTCATCATCGTTCCAAAGTATGGGTGTCAACAATAAGTACACTCCCGCCATTAAAACTTTTACAAAACTATTTGCAGTGGTCGTACCCTTAGCTTTTGCTTTTATAGCATTGTACCACCACCTTAACCCAATAACACATTAATTATGGGAGTATTGGATTCTAGAGAGCCAAAAGGGCCATTGGCCAATAAATGGACAAATCATAAAAACGAAATAGACCTGGTTAACCCCGCCAACAAACGTAATATTGACATTATCATAGTTGGGACCGGTTTAGCAGGAGGTTCGGCTGCAGCAACACTCGCCGAATTAGGATATAATGTAAAAACATTTTGTTATCAAGATTCCCCAAGAAGAGCACATTCCATTGCTGCCCAAGGTGGTGTAAATGCAGCCAAGAATTATCAGGGTGACGGAGATAGCGTTTATCGTTTGTTTTATGATACCGTAAAAGGAGGGGATTACCGTTCCCGCGAATCCAATGTATATCGTTTGGCGGAGGTTTCCACCAATATCATTGACCAATGTGTTGCACAAGGTGTTCCTTTTGCCCGTGAATATGGTGGTCTTTTGGACAACCGTTCTTTTGGTGGAGTATTGGTTTCCAGAACATTCTATGCTAAAGGACAAACGGGACAACAATTGTTGTTGGGCGCTTATGCTGCAATGAACCGACAAATCCAAAGAGGAAAAATAAAATCCTATACCAGACATGAGATGTTGGATTTGGTTTTGGTAGATGGAAAGGCAAGAGGAATTATTGCTAGGGATTTGGTCAGTGGAAAAATAGAAAGACATTCGGCGCACGCCGTAGTTCTTGCAACAGGAGGGTACGGAAATCTATTTTTCCTTTCTACTTACTGTATGGGAGCCAACGTAATGGCTGCATGGAAAGCACATAAAAAAGGTGCTTTTTTCGCAAACCCTTGTTTTACACAGATTCATCCAACATGTATTCCTGTTTCAGGAGATCATCAGTCCAAACTGACGTTGATGTCAGAATCCCTTAGAAACGATGGCCGTATTTGGGTGCCAAAACGTTTAGAGGATGCCCAAGCAATTCGTGAAGGGAAATTAAAACCAACACAATTGGGCGAAGAAGAACGTGACTACTACTTGGAAAGACGTTACCCCGCGTTCGGAAATCTAGTGCCAAGGGATGTTGCTTCAAGGGCGGCAAAAGAACGTTGCGATGCAGGTTTTGGAGTGAATAAAACCGGTGAAGCCGTTTACTTGGATTTTTCTGCAGCAATAATGCGCTACGGAAGAGAGAAGGCCTTGACTTCTGGGATGAAAGATGTTGATGACAACACTATTCGTGAATTAGGTGAAAAAATTGTGGAAGCCAAATATGGTAACCTCTTCCAGATGTATGAAAAAATTGTAGATGAAAATCCATACAAAACTCCAATGATGATTTATCCTGCGGTTCATTATACCATGGGTGGTCTTTGGGTAGATTACAATCTGCAAACTACAATACCCGGTTGTTATGCCGCTGGCGAAGCCAATTTCAGTGATCACGGCGCTAACCGTTTAGGTGCTTCCGCTCTAATGCAAGGTCTGGCAGATGGCTATTTTGTGTTGCCTTACACCATAGGGGATTATCTATCCGATGATATTAGAACAGGACCAATATCCACTGATTCTCCGGAGTTTGATGCCGCTGAAAAGAATGTCACGGATAAGCTTGAAAAATTAATGTCCGGGACGGGAATACATTCCGTTGATTATTACCACAAGAAATTGGGTAAGATCATGTGGAACAAATGCGGAATGTCACGTAACGCAAAGGAATTAAAAGAGGCCATTAAAGAGATTGCTGAATTGCGAAAGGATTTCTGGGAAAATGTGAAAATTCCAGGTAGGCCCGATAGCAAGAACCAAGAACTTGAAAAAGCGGGAAGGGTTGCTGATTTCTTGGAACTCGGAGAGCTTTTCGCAAAGGATGCTTTAGAGCGTAACGAGTCCTGTGGAGGGCACTTTAGGGAAGAATATCAAACTCCCGAAGGAGAAGCGCTGCGTGATGACGAAAATTTCAAATTTGTGTCTGCCTGGGAGTATAAGGGGGAACCAAGTGATGCAAAACTGCACAAAGAAGATTTGGTCTACGAAAACATCAAAGTAAAAACACGTTCTTACAAATAAAAATAGCTATGAAATTATATTTGAAGATTTGGAGACAAAAAAACGCTTCCACCAAAGGACAAATGGTAGATTACACTTTGGACGGTGTGGAAAGTGATATGTCTTTTTTGGAAATGTTGGATATTCTCAATGAGGAACTGATTTCAAAAGGAGAAGAACCTGTTGAATTTGACCATGACTGTCGCGAAGGCATCTGTGGTACTTGTTCATTAATGATCAATGGTCGTCCACACGGACCCGATTCCATGATTACAGTATGTCAATTGCATATGCGTAGTTTTAATGACGGTGATGAAATCGTAATTGAGCCTTGGAGGGCAAAAGCATTTCCTGTAATCAAGGATCTTATTGTGGACAGAACGGCTTTTGATAGAATTCAACAAGCTGGAGGGTATATCTCTGTCAACACATCTGGTAGGCCTGTAGACGCCAATGCAATTCCTATTGAAAAGGAAATGGCAGACAAATCTTTTAATGCTGCAACATGCATTGGTTGTGGTGCCTGTGTAGCTGCTTGTAAAAATGCAAGTGCAATGTTGTTCACTTCGGCAAAAGTATCTCAATTTGCGCTATTGCCACAAGGTCAGGTAGAAGCTGCCGAGCGTGTTGAAAATATGGTACGTCAAATGGACTTGGAAGGTTTTGGAAACTGCACCAATACCGGAGCATGCGAGATTGAATGTCCAAAAGGCATTTCTTTGGAAAACATAGCACGAATGAACCGTGAGTATCTATCTGCCAGTGTGAAAGGATAAACGTATTTGTTTTACAATATAAAAAGCCCGAATTCCACTTTAAGGAGTTCGGGTTTTTTGTTATTTTGATGTATGCCAGAAAAATATCCCGAAGAACGTATAAAAGTACCCCGTTTTAATGAGGAGGCTGGTTTCTACACTACCCCACAGCGCTCAAAAATCATGAGCAAGATTCGTGGCAAAAATACTAAACCGGAACTTGTGTTCAGAAAAGCACTATGGGCTGCCGGCTATCGATACCGTATCGATTATAAAAAATTGATTGGTAAACCGGACATTGTCCTGAATAAATACAAAACGGTCATTTTTATTGACGGGGAGTTTTGGCATGGTCAAAATTGGGAAGAGCGAAAAACCAAAATAAAGACCAATCGTGAATTTTGGATTGCCAAAATTGAACGAAACATGCAGAGGGACAAAGAGGTAAACGAAGAATTGAAACGTTTGCGATATACCATATTTCGATTTTGGGAAAGTGAGGTTAAAAAGAATTTGGAAGTTTGTCTGCAAAAAGTAATCTCCCATTTAGAAAATCATCAAAAAAATGATTACAATTAGTTCAAAATTACCTGATGTGGGCACCAATATATTCACCTATATTGGAAAATTGGCACATCAACATAATGCCGTAAACCTTTCCCAAGGATTCCCTAACTTTAGTCCGGACCCAAAGCTTCTACAACTGGTCGATAAAGCCCTTAAAGGAGGCCATAATCAATATGCGCCAATGCAGGGTACTTTCACCCTTCGTGAAATCATATCAGAAAAAATCAAAACGCTATATGGCAAAACCTATCATCCAGAATCTGAAATAACCATTACCGCAGGGGCCACACAGGCTATTTTTACAGCAATATCCACATTTGTACGCCAAGATGATGAAGTAATAGTGTTAAAGCCCGCCTATGATTGTTATGAACCAGCCATTGAACTTTTTGGCGCTAAGGTAGTTCCCGTACAACTTGAAGGACCGGATTATAAAATTGACTGGAATACCTTTAAATCTGCCATTGGCCCAAAAACGAAAATGGTGATTATCAATACTCCACATAATCCCACGGGGACCATTTGGTCTGAAAATGATATGCTCCAACTGCAAGAAATCCTAAAGGATACCAATATCATTTTGTTGAGTGATGAGGTATATGAACATATTGTTTTTGATGGTAAAGCGCACCAAAGCGTAAGTAAGTTTCCAGATTTGGCTACAAGAAGTATCGTATGCTCCTCTTTTGGAAAGACTTTTCACGTTACCGGGTGGAAAGTTGGTTATTGTATTGCACCGAAATCTTTGATGGAAGAGTTTCAAAAAGTGCACCAGTTCAATGTGTTCTGTGTAAACCATCCTACTCAAAAAGCCTTGACCGAATATTTAAAAACTCCAGGTCACTATCTGGATTTAAACGCGTTCTATCAAAAAAAACGGGATTATTTCTTGGAAGCCGTCAAGGGTTCAAAATTCGAAATGATACCTTCTGCTGGCACTTACTTTCAATTACTCGATTATTCTAAAATTACTAATGAGGGCGATACAGACTTTGCTGAAAGACTTATTAAGGAAAACAAATTGGCCAGCATTCCCGTTTCTGTTTTTAATTTGAACAACAGAGATGATAAGCAACTTCGCTTCTGTTTTGCCAAGACCGATGATGTATTGGACCAAGCGGCTGAAATTTTAAACGGTATCTGAAGTGTAGGTTTGTGTTTGGGGATTATTAAAGTTGTTTTTTGACTACCTCAAAAATCTCGAGAATATCGTCCAAAGGCAATTCAAAATCTTGATACTCCGGAGATTTATTTAGGTTTTGACAATATACCGCATTCTCCTTGCCGTTAAATCCCGTAATCCATTTACAGATAATCCTATCCCTACAGACCAGAATATAAGGCTTGTTACACATTGTTTTGTTTTCTTTTTCAAGAGCTGTTCTGCCCAATTTTAAACCCAGCACAATTGCTTTGTTGGGAATGGCCACAATACTACCGTCATCCATGGAGTTTCCGGAAATTTCAAAAGCTCTGTAAGCTTCATCTCCTAAAAAATCAACAATAAAACCCGATTGAAATGTACTTTTTCCAAAATCATTTTCCACTAAACTTTCTATGTATTCATTTTGATGCTCCGTTAAGATCAATGGTGCCATAACCAAATATTTGCCATGGTCCATAGGGTAAAAAACACTTCCATTTTTGGTAAATGGTTGTCTTCTTATGTAGGTTTCTTGAGCTTCATTGACTTCCTGCAGATACAATTCCGCAATACTTAAATCAAAATAAGCGGCAATTTTTGTAAGATTTTTAATGGGGATATTGGCATCTTTTTTTTCATAAAGCTGTATGGTTCTTAAGCTAACACCAATTTCCAAGGCCAAATCTGATTGGCTAAGGTTTTTTTTACGCCTTAATTGCTTTATTGCGTACATATAATTGCTATATTGTGTAATATTATTACGCATATTAAATTTTGCGCAGCAAAAAATCACATTTCTGTAATTGAATTACAATCAAATATAGAAAATACGATTTGACCCCGATATAATAATCAGTAAACTAATAGATAATTGATATGGGTTCAATCAAACATTTTGATCTTAGAATTAATAGTGACACCATGTTTTTGGAGGAAGATTATGGAAAACCAATCAGTGAAAGGCTTTCTATAATTCTTCGTAGAAACGTTTCAAAAAATGACTTTGCCAATATTGCGATACGCAGCAAGGTTAGTTTTTCAACTATTCGAGATGTGGTATACAGAAGCAATAGTCTTACCAAAACCAATGCAAAGGCAATTTCATTATTGATTCATGCTGCTTTTGAAAATTCAATTGCTTTTAAGCTTCAAGCGGAAGGTGATATTCTATTTTTGGACAATCTTTTAAAGGTCTAATCTTAAAAGCCAATCCGTCTGTTTGTCGTTTCCAATAAAGTAGGGATGGGTCCCAAATTGTTTAAAGCCACGTTTTTGATAAAATTTGATGGCCCGTATATTCCGCTCCCATACGCCCAACCAAATATACGTTTTAGCTTCTTTTCTAGCCAGTTCCACAATATTGTCCAGCATCCAACCGCCTATTTGCTTTCCTTGATAGGATTGAACAACATAAATACGCTCTAATTCAAGAGACTCCCCATCATTAACATCCGTTTGTGCTTCTTTTTCGTTTACTTTAAAATAACCGACCAAAGTTTCTGCATCAAACACAAAATAAAAAGAAGAATTAGGGTTCTTAAGTTCAGACAATAACTTCTCTTTGCCAAAGGCAAAATCCATGTAGTCCTTAAAATCATTGGGGTCATTGTCTTTTTCAAAAGCAGCCCCGAAAGTGTCCCTGGATATCTTTGTCAAAACATCCACATCCAAATTTGTGCACAGACGTAAATTCAACCTCATTAAAAACCATTTTAGGAACTCCAAAGTATTGAAAAAAAAAGGAGCCAAACAAGAATGTTGGCTCCTAAAGTTTTTTGTTGTTCTACCGGATTAAAGCATAAAAAGCTTTTTTATCAATAAAATAAATCCAGTGAAAAAATCATTTCTGTACACTTGGATGTTGTCATCCACAGAAGTTTGGTTTAATTTGGGTGCCATGGTGTTGTTTTTTTATGGTGATAATTTGGGTAAAAAAATCGATTAAAGCAAATATATGATCGATGAATTACCAAATAAAGAAAATGTTGTGTAATAACCTGAATTTGTTGTAAACAAACCGATTAGTATTTATCAGATTTTCATTTCCGGAATTTGACCCTCCACAACCAATCTTCCTTCTGTAGCCTTGACAACATCATCAACAGAAATTCCAGGGGCTCTTTCCAGCAATTTGAAACCTTCGGGAACAACTTCCAAAACGGCAAGGTTTGTTACTATTTTTTTTACACAGCCTACCCCTGTAAGCGGCAAGCTACACTTTTTTAATAGTTTGGATTTTCCTGCCTTGTTGGTATGCATCATAGCGACGATAATATTCTCTGCAGATGCCACAAGGTCCATTGCCCCACCCATACCTTTGACCATTTTCCCAGGAATTTTCCAGTTAGCTATATCTCCATTTTCCGCTACTTCCATTGCTCCCAAAATGGTTAGGTCTACATGTTTTCCCCTGATCATTGCAAAACTCAAGGCAGAATCAAAAAACGATGCCCCAGGGAGCGTCGTTATGGTTTGCTTTCCAGCATTTATAACATCGGCATCCTCTTCACCTTCAAAAGGAAAAGGGCCCATTCCCAAAACCCCATTCTCACTTTGAAATTCAACGCTTATATCATCACGAACAAAATTGGCCACCAAAGTTGGAATTCCGATTCCAAGGTTCACATAGTAACCGTCTTTGACCTCTTTGGCAATTCGTTTAGCTATTCCATTTTTATTTAACATATCTACCCTTTTTGCCTAACGGTTCTTTGTTCAATTCGTTTTTCATAATTGTCTCCTTGAAAAATACGCTGTACAAATATTCCAGGTACATGAATTTCATTGGGCTCCAAACTTCCGGCTGGCAATAGTTCTTCTACTTCAGCCACTGTGATTTTTGCAGCTCCACACATACTGGGATTAAAATTGCGTGCTGTGCCCTTAAATATTAAGTTGCCCGCTTCATCTCCCTTCCAAGCTTTCACAAATGCAAAGTCGGCTTTATAAGCTGGTTCCAAAACATACATCTTTCCATCAAACTCACGGGTTTCCTTCCCTTCCGCTACTTCTGTTCCATATCCTGCTGGAGTATAGAATGCCGGAAAACCGGCTTGGGCTGCTCTGCATTTTTCTGCTAATGTACCTTGAGGAGTTAGTTCAACTTCTAACTCTCCGCTCAGCATTTGGCGTTCAAATTCATCGTTTTCACCAACATAGGATGAAATCATTTTTTTGATCTGATGCTGTTGTAAAAGCAATCCCAGACCAAAATCATCTACCCCAGCATTATTGGAAATACATGTAATGTCCTTAACTCCTAATCTGAACAACTCCCCTATTGCATTTTCTGGGATTCCACACAACCCAAATCCCCCTAGCATAAAGGTCATCCCATCCGAAACACCAGCTAATGCTTTTTTTACATCTGGAACTGTCTTTTTAATCATCTATTCTTTATTTTCTGATTGCTTGAAATTACGATTTAAATAAAAAAGCCCCAAGCTAAAGATATAGCTTGGGGCAAAATTTTCTGAACTAAACGATTAGAATCCTACATCTTCCATATCGTCTTCTGTATCCAAATCATCTTGAAGGTCTTGCAGTATTTTTGTGCAATCTACATTAATGGACAAATCCTCTGGCTCTTCAAAAGCGTCTTTGGAAACACCCAGTTCTTCATTCTCATAATTTTTCTTCATGTACAAGCCCCAAATAGGCAATGCCATAGAAGCGCCTTGACCATAAAGAATACTTTTAAAATGGACAGCTCGATTTTCACCACCTACCCAGACTCCTGTAACCAAATTAGGCACCATTCCCATAAACCAACCATCACTTTGATTTTGAGTTGTTCCTGTTTTACCTGCAATTGGGTTGGTCAATTCATACGGATACCCTGTTATTATATCTTTATAAACTGATTGATTTTTTGCAAAAGTGTGTCTCAACCTAGTGCCCGAACCTCCTTGGGTCACCCCTTCCATAAGGTTCACCATAGCATAGGCTACATCTTTACTTAAAACGTCCTTTGTCTCCGGCACGTATTCATAAAGTACTGTGCCATTTTTATCTTCAATTCGGGTTACCATGACAGGCTTTACATAAACCCCCTGATTGGCATAGGTTCCAAACGCTCCTACCATTTCATAAACATTAACCTCTGGAACTCCCAAGGCTATTGCAGGCACTTCCAAAATTTCTCGTGTTATGCCCATATTTTTGGCAATGTTTACAACTGATCCAGGACCAACTTTGTCTATTAATTGCGCGGTAACCGTATTTACAGAATTGGCCAATGCATTTTTAAGGGTTAAATTTTTCCCAGAATATTTGCCATCAGAGTTTTTGGGACACCATGCTTCCATATTCCCATGCTTTAAGGGTTCAATGCAATATTGATTGTCTGGTAGTGAATCGCAAGGGGAATAACGCAATTGATCAATAGCAGCGGCATAAACAAAGGGTTTGAATGTAGACCCTGCTTGTCTTGTTCCTTGAAATACCTGATCGTATTGAAAATGTTTATAGTCAACACCGCCTACCCATGCTTTTACGTGTCCAGTCTGAGGTTCCATAGACATCATGGCCGTTCTTAAAAAGGTTTTATAGTATCTAATGGAATCCATTGGAGTCATAATGGTATCCTTGTCAAAGGAATCACTATTCCAATCAAATACCGTCATCCCTTTTTTCTGATGGAAAATCTCTTCTATTTCCTTTTCAGATTTTCCCATTCTACTGAGATTACGCCACATTTCAGATTGTTTCATAGCGCGACGCATAATAGTATCTATAGCTCCTTTAGTCAAATCCAAAAATGGGGCAGTTGGGTTGCGCTTTGGGGTGTTTTGGTGGAAAAACTCAGCTTGTAAATTTTTCATGTGTTCCCGTACAGCTTCTTCAGCATTTTTCTGCATCCTGGAATCAACTGTCGTATATACTTTTAACCCGTCCAAGTAAATGTTATACTTTTCACCATCAGGTTTAGGGTTGTCTTTAGCCCATCCATTTAACCAGCGTTGCATATACATACGAAAATAGGTGGCCAGACCCTCATTATGCAATTCCGGGCTATAATTTAAGTTTAATTCCAATGCTTGGAGTGAATCTTTTTGCTTTTCGGAAATGTACTCATATTTGGCCATCTGAGATAAAACCACATTTCTTCTATTCCTTGTGCCCACAGGGTTTCTATGTGGTCTTGGGTTATAGAAAGAGGAGTTTTTGAACATCCCAACCAGCATGGCTGCTTCTTCTGTTCTTAACTCCATGGGCTCTTTTCCAAAATAAACTCTTGCAGCTGAACGAATACCATCGGCATTATTGCCAAAATCATAGATGTTGAAATACATGGCTATGATTTCTTCTTTGGTATAATTGCGCTCCAAACGGGTCGCAATAACCCACTCTTTGACTTTTTGAAGATACCTTCTCCAATCTTGTGCTTTTCTTCCAACAAACAATTGTCTTGCCAATTGCTGTGAAATGGTACTGGCTCCACCTTTGGTGCCAAGAAATGCAAAAGCTCTAAGAGTTCCTCTGGCATCTATTCCAGCGTGATTATAATAACGTGCATCTTCAGTTGCAATTAAGGCGTTAACCAAATTCTCAGGAAGATTCTTATAATCCAACCAGGTACGATTATCATCTAAAAAATATTTCCCTAAAGTTTCTCCGTCTGAAGAAATAAGTTCTGTGGCCAAATTAGTTTGGGGGTTTTCTAAATGCTCAAATGTTGGCATTTCACCAAATGCCCCCCAAGCCGCCAAAAGAAAAATCAATATAGCGAAGAGAATGCCCGACCCAAATAGAATCCAAAACCATTTAATATATGTGAAGAAGCCTTTTTGCTTTTTTTGTTTAGCCTTTGCCATTGTTATTGGGTGCTTTTTTCAATTTCCAAACCTACATCGGTAATGCCTTCAAGGGTATGGATACCATCCACATCCCCATTTTTGCGCATTGCGTGTGCAATACTCACTTTATATACGCCAGAATCAGGAAAAACGATTTTTTCATGGAACCAAAGTTTATTTTCCTTGATGCTCCCCAAACCTTGGCCCAGCCATTCCCCCGATGGTTCTGACATTTTATATTCTAATGTATCCTTTATGGTTTCTCCATTGGGATATTCCAATTCAGCAATTAAAAATAAATTGCTGAACGGGAATGTATTATCGTTTCTAATATTAATGAACATGTTATAGGGTTCAATAGAATCTAGTTCTGAAAATTGAAAATGTACAGTTTCATCTAAATTCCATTTACCATTTGCCATAGGTTCATAATCCGAAAAAACTAGATTGCTGTTACATGAAACTAAACATATTGCTAAAACTAGGACTGTGAAGAAATTATTGTGCATTACGGGAAGCTTTCGGTTTGTTTTTTCTTCGCTTTTTGTTGTTTCTCTTGTTTTTTCTGGGTTTATCAAAACGAGTAAGGCTGTCCTGGCCTACAACATTTTCAAAAACCAACTTCTCTTCGTTTACATTATCTTGTGCGTATTCTTCTAGACTGGCTATTTTTTCATTTTTCTTATTCATTTCAAGAATTTCCGTTACATGCTCTTTATGCAACGCATGCCATGTAGCCGGGTCATCCCGGTATGAAAACCAGAGTGTTTCTTTGAAAATATCTGCTTTTTGACAAAAGGCTATGCCTTTTTCGGTCATTAGCTTGCTGTCTTGTGACGGAAAATCCTTCAATGCTTCCAGGTACATATCCAGCTCATAATTGAGGCAACATTTGAGCTTTCCGCACTGACCTGCCAACTTTTGGGGGTTCAATGCCAATTGCTGGTATCTGGCTGAAGCTGTACTTACCGATCTAAAATCGGTCAGCCAAGTTGAGCAACAAAGTTCTCGCCCACATGAGCCAATTCCTCCCAAACGCTGTGCTTCTTGTCTGTAACCTATTTGGCGCATTTCAATTCGGATACTAAAAGCTTTGGCCATATCCTTTATCAATTGCCTAAAATCTACCCGGTCTTCTGCTGTGTAATAGAATGTGGCTTTTGAACCATCTCCTTGAAATTCAACATCGCTAAGCTTCATTTGAAGTTTTAATGAAATAGCAATTTCCCTAGATCTTTTCTGAATTTCGGGTTCTTTATCTCTACATTTTTGCCAAATGTCAATATCCCGTTGTGAAGCTTTTCTGTAGATTTTGAGTACCGACTCATCGTCAAATGCAACTTTCTTTTTCTTCATTTGCACTTTTACCAACTCCCCTGTAAGGGTGACTATGCCGATATCATGGCCAGATTTGGCCTGTGTGGCCACAACATCACCAATGGCCAATGGAAGATTCTCCGTATTCCTAAAAAAACCTTTTCTACTATTCTTGAAACGTACCTCAACACAATCAAAAGGTTTTTGACCGTTGGGTAGCGACATATTGGAAAGCCAATCAAAAACGGTTAGCTTGTTACAACCATCTGTGCCGCAAGTACCATTGTTCTTGCAACCACGCGGTTGTCCATCCTTGCCGGTTGAACAACTGCTACATCCCATATTTTGTATCTTGATTTAAAGAAATGACCAGCATTTCCTTAAAAAGGGTTCATAAATAACTAATTGTAAATATAGCACAAATTGTTGCAGAAGTGAAATGCTACTTTTTGTACTTTAATACTTCGGAACGTCCCTTTTTAAAAATTTTATTGCTAGCGTGTATGCCTTTTCTCAGTCGTTTCTGTTCCTCGAACGGCAATTCATGGGTTTCCTTGCAATCCAATGAACAACAATCGTTCATAGCTTCTGCACATTCCTGGCACTGAATAAAAAGAAGATGGCATGCCTCGTTTGCACAATTGACATGGGTATCGCATGGGTTTCCGCATTGGTGACACTTGGAAATAACATCTTCGGATATTCTTTCCCCCCTTCTATGATCAAACACAAAGTTCTTTCCTAAGAATTTATTCTCCAGATCTTTAGCTTTTACTTGTCGCGCGTATTCGATAATCCCGCCTTCTAACTGATACACATTTTTGAACCCTTTATGCTTGTAATAGGCACTTGCCTTTTCACATCGAATTCCACCGGTACAGTACATGACCAGTTTTTTGTCTTCTTTATGTTCTGAAAGGTCCTTTTCTATGATATCCAATGAATCCCTAAATGTATCCACATCCGGGGTTATGGCATTTTTAAAATGACCTATTTCGCTTTCATAATGGTTTCGCATGTCCACCAGAACAGTATCCGGATCTTCAATAAGTTCATTGAATTTTTCCGCTCCAACGTGCACGCCTTTATTGGTAACATCAAAAGTGTCATCATTCAATCCATCCGCAACGATTTTCTCACGAACCTTGACTTTTAGCTTCAAAAAAGACTTGTTGTCTTGTTCAATGGCGATGTTGAGCCGCACATTTTCCAAAAACGAAACACTGTCCAAATGTGCTTTGAATACTTCAAAATTCTCTGCAGGAACGGAGAGTTGGGCATTTACTCCTTCATTTGCCACATAAATTCTTCCAAGCACATCCAATTCATCCCAATGGATAAATAAGTGGTTTCTAAAAATTTCAGGATTTGCTATGTGCGCATATTTGTAGAAAGAGATAGTAAGTCGGTCTTTCCCGGCTTCTTCAATAAGTTTCTCCCTTTCCTTTGCACTTAATGTATTGTACAGTTGCATACTATACCAATTGTTTAAGTTTAAGAAATGTTGTTATACTAGCTGCAAAGGTAAAACTCTATCCTTAAAACAAAAAAGGCCTCTTTTATCAAGAGACCTTTCTAACCGATTAATCCTTTTTCATAGCGCGGATTTTCCCATTTTTGCCATTTGGCAACGAACTAATAAGAAAAGTCCGCTATTATTATTCGAGTTAGTACCCGTTAGATACCAACTTTTAAAAAGGTTGCGTCTGCTTTGCGGTATGAAGAAAGAAATGGTAATTTAGCCTTCCTAATTACGAGAACCATGAGCAACGAAAAAGAAGCAAAATTAAAAGCCTTAAAACTTACACTTGACAAATTGGACAAAACCTACGGAAAAGGTGCCGTTATGAAAATGGGGGATAGTGTAGTGGAAGATGTTGAAGTTATTCCTTCTGGATCTTTAGGATTGGATGTTGCTTTGGGCGTAAGTGGTTATCCAAGAGGTAGGGTCGTTGAAATTTATGGCCCAGAATCTTCTGGTAAAACAACCTTGACCTTGCATGCAATTGCAGAAGCTCAAAAAAACGGCGGTATTGCCGCTTTTATAGATGCAGAGCATGCATTTGACCGTTTTTATGCAAAAAATTTGGGCGTTGATATTGACAACCTTATCATTTCACAGCCAGATCATGGTGAGCAGGCATTAGAGATTGCCGATAACCTTATCAGGTCTGGGGCTATTGACATTGTTATCATCGATTCTGTTGCTGCGCTTACCCCAAAAAGTGAAATTGAGGGAGAAATGGGAGATTCAAAGATGGGGCTCCATGCTCGTTTAATGTCTCAGGCTTTAAGAAAGTTGACCTCTACCATTAGCAAAACAAACTGCACCGTAATTTTCATTAATCAACTAAGAGAAAAAATTGGGGTAATGTTTGGAAACCCTGAAACGACTACCGGTGGAAATGCCCTTAAATTTTATGCTTCCGTACGATTGGACATTAGAAGATCCACACAAATAAAAAATACGGATGGAGCTGTTCTTGGAAATAAAACCAGGGTTAAAGTAGTGAAGAACAAAGTTGCACCTCCTTTTAAAACTGCTGAATTTGACATTATGTATGGCGAAGGTATTTCCAAAGTTGGGGAAATCTTAGATTTGGGAGTCGCCTATGAAATTGTAAAGAAAAGCGGGTCTTGGTTTAGTTATGGTGATACAAAGTTGGGCCAAGGAAGAGATGCGGTAAAGGCCTTGCTTGCAGATAATCCAGAACTATCTGAAGAATTGGAAACCAAAATCAGGGAGGCAATCACAACTGTGAATTCATAAATTAATCTTTACTTTTTATCCGTTTAATCTGTAGGTTGTAGAAATCGCACGCAACCCTTGTATATACCGTTCATCTAGGGGTTAAAAAGATTTTATTGATGAAAAAGGTAATTTTAGTATTTATTCTTTTTGGAGCATGTTCCTTATTCACTTCGTGCAACTTGGATGATGATGGTCAAAATTTTCATTTTACAACACTTGATATAATTGAAGCCACGGTTCCTGAGTCGTTTGATTTGAATGAAACATATACCATAGAGGTAACTTATTTGCGTCCTAATAGCTGTACTTTTTTTGAAGGGTTTGACTTTTCCAAACCTGCAGAGACTGATAGAGATATTGTAGCAATAGGTTCAGTTCTTACAGATGATACGGCATGTACGCAAGCAACTGAAGAAGTTGTTGCAACATTTGAATTTAACGTGATTTTTACAGAGGACTATCATTTTCGATTTTTTTCAGGAATGGATGAAAATGACGATGCAACCTATATTGAGTATACTATTCCGGTGAACGTTCCAAACTAAAAATAGTTATAATCCAAAATTGACCAACATTTGGATCTTGAAGAACTGATACATAATTGTAAAAAGGGAAAAAGAAAGGCTCAAGCCGAACTATACCGGAAATATTCCGGTATTCTTTTCGGTATGTGCCTCAAGTATTCCCGTAATAAAACTGAAGCTGAAGACAGTCTTCACGACAGTTTTATGACGATTTTCAATAAAATAGATCAGTACAATTTTAATGGTTCTTTTGAAGGTTGGATCAAAAGGATTACCGTTAACACCGTACTTCAAAAATATAGAAAGGAGCAACATCTAAATGTGGTTTCCGAAAATATTGGCGAAGAAATGGATGTGGATATTGAAGAGACGGATATTAGTTTATCCACTTTGTTGGGATACATTCAGGAATTACCAAATAAATATAGATTAACATTTAACCTATATGTTTTGGACGGTTACAGCCATAAAGAAATAAGCGAAATGTTGGGGACATCCGCTGGTACTTCAAAATCAAATCTGGCCAGGGCCAAGATGATTTTAAGGGAAAAGATTATAAAAGAAAATATAAACATTGCTTAAATGACTTCACAATGGGGAAAAAGAATTTAGAGCAACTGTTCAAAGAAACTTTTAAGGAGTTTCATGAAGTTCCGGATGAAAAAGTCTGGAATTCCATTGAAGCCTCTTTGGACAAAAAGAAAAAGAAAAGAGTTGTGCCAATTTGGTGGCAACTGGGAGGGGTTGCCGCTTTATTGGCAATTCTATTTTATGTTATGAATCCATTTGAGGATACAGACAACAATGTTCCAATAATTGTCACGGAAACAGAAAACAATGAAACTATTTTTGATAAGGATAGTATTTCAGAGAGTTCTGAAACTCAAAAACTGACCGAAGCTACAACAAACGACAACAGAGATACCGTTGAAGGTTCAACTATGAACAATCAAGAAGACGCTCAAGGGTCTATAAATAGAAACCAAAGTATAAAACCTGAGGAACAAATTGTTTCTACCAACACATCAGAAACAAAAGAGAGTCTAGAAAGAAATGATGTTCGTTTTAATACTGTTGATAACTCAAATCAAAATATTGCTTCCGTAGATAGCGTGGCAATCAGAAAATCTGAAGTTGGGAATAATCAGCAAGATGTTACGGATGCTTTAAACAAAAATAAAGTCCAGACAATTGTTTCCTCAGAACAGAACGATAAAAAAGAGCCCCTTTTAACGGACAAGATTGATAATACTCCGTTACAACAAGAAAAAAGTCTGGGAAGCTTTTCAGAAAATGAGGCTATTGCCCAAAATAAGGAAGAGGAAAAAAACATAGTTGAAAAACAATCAATTTTTGATGTAATTAAGGAACAGGAAGAAGAAGCCATTGCACAGAATGGCACAAGCGGTAAATGGTCCGTTGGACCTTCCGTTGCCCCGGTGTATTTTAATGCAACTGGTGATGGCTCGCCAATACACTCCAATTTTGCTTCCAATTCAAAATCTGGAAATGTTAATTTAAGCTATGGCCTTACGGTTGCCTATAATTTAAATAAGAGACTTAAAGTGCGATCTGGTGTACACAAAGTTAATTACGGCTATGATACCAATGAAATTGTGTTCTCCTCATCCTTAGATGCTTCTACCAATGCTTTGATAGACAATATTGATTACAGTCAAACTTCTAGAAACTTGGTTGTACAAAGCAAGAATGAGCTACCACAATCTTTTGCAAATGATGCTTCACTTGAACTAAGTGCCTCCCAGACTCCTGAACTGGATGGAAAAATGGTACAGCAACTTGGCTATATAGAGGTTCCTTTAGAGCTTAATTATGCGCTAATAGACAAAAAATTTGGTGTGGATTTAATTGGTGGTGTTAGTTCTCTCTTTTTAGTGGATAATTCGGTTTTATTGGAATCAGAAGAATTAGTGACCGAAGTTGGTGAAGCCAATAATGCAAATTCGGTGAATTTTAGTACCAATGTTGGTGTGGGACTTAACTATGAATTCTCTTCAAAAGTTCAATTGAACTTGGAGCCTATTTTAAAATATCAATTAAACACATTTTCGGAAACAGCAGGTGAGTTTAGGCCATTTTCTGTTGGAGTATATAGTGGTATAAGTTTTAAGTTTTAGTATAAAGAAGTTGGTTAGGAAGATTGTCCCTTTAGACAATCATTTAAGCACCTCGTTTCGGCGAGGTGTTTTTGTTTTTAAAATTATCGTAAGAAATATCCCAACAGGGATTATTCGTTAATTTTAAAAAGTTTATGCCAAAGCCACTAAAGTTTATATTAATCTTACTGCTTCTAGTGCCACCCTTTTTAGGTTTTGGACAGGAACAAAGTGTTCTGGAAACGTTTGAAAAAGAAATTCCATTCCTTGTATTTAAAACACAAGATGCCACTCTGAATTTTCAGCAGGTTCTAGCCTCACCAGACCTATTTAAAAGTCCTAACGCTTTCAAAGAAAAAACACAGTCTGAAGATATCTATTGGATTCAGCTGGACTTTGAAAATCTACTCTCCAATGAAAGTGAAGCTAAAGACTTCTACCTAAAACTAAATATTTTCGACTATGGAAGTGTTTTTTATCAAATAGATGGCGCCACAACAGAAAAACCCATTGGACAGTTTGAGGAAAGTAATATCACCAAAAAAATAGGCACTTCTTATTACTATTCGTTCATAACTCTGAGTACCAAAAATCTTATCGAAGATCGTTATCTACTGATTAAGGCTCAGCGCATAACCTTCAATGAGGATGTAAATAACTGGCATTTTAAGCGTTGTATATCTCCTCCCAATGAATACATGACCACAAAAGACTTTTTTAAACAAGTTATCTATTACTTTTTTGCAGGGCTTTGTTTCATTATGTGGTTTTCCACACTCTCATTCTTTCTACTGTTAAGAAATCGAGAATACCTCTATTATTCCATATATATTGTGGTAACTTTTATTTACCTCGCTGGAAATAAATTTGGGATTTATGATTTGTTTCTCGGCAATAGTTATCTGAAACATAATCTTTCGCAAAGTTTCCTAATATTGGGTAACTTGAGTTATGTTCTCTTTGTTATGAGTTATTTACGAACTAAAAGAGACTATCCTGGAATTCATAAAGTGTGCAAAATCCTTGTTGTTTTAAATATTGCCACCCTTGTTTTAATTGGTGTTTTTTATTCAGTCGATACAGTATCAATCGTCATGTATTCCTACGAGTTCACATGCGCCATCGCTTTAATCGCCATAATATATTTGTTTTTAACAAGTAAAAATCTTTTGGGTCGCATTATTGCTTTAGCTTCTTTTGCGTATTCAATGGGTCCCTTGTTACGTATTTATTTTGTGGAACCCGAGGATGGACTATATCTGGACGGCACCTATTATTTAATCCTAGGAGTGTCTTTGGAAATGGTGATTTTTGTTTTTGGATTAAATTATAAGTTCCATTTGGAATTGCGAGAGAACTTTCAGTTGCAACAAGAGGCGTTTGTGAGTAAGACGAAAGCGCTACGCGCCCAGATCAATCCACATTTTATCTTTAATTCTTTGAGTTCCATAAAGCATTTGGTGCTACAGAAGGACAACAAAAATGCCGTAAAATATCTTTCCAAGTTCGGTCGATTGTCACGCAATATTCTGGAGAGCTCCATAGGGACCAATGCAACGCTTTCAGAAGAGGTCAAAATGCTTGAGGATTATCTTGAGTTAGAATCCTTGAGATTTGACAATGCTTTTTCCTATTCTATAAAAGTTGATGACACCTTAAATACCAGTATAATTGAGCTCCCTTCCATGATTCTCCAACCTTTTGTTGAGAATGCCATTGTTCATGGATTGTTGCCCAAAGAAGGTACTGATAAAAAGCTTTCCATAAATTTTATGCTCGATGGTAATGAGCTCGTGTCCGTAGTTGAGGACAATGGTGTTGGCAGAAAACAAGCAATACAAAGAAAGCATATTTATCAAAAGGAAAAAAAATCAAGAGGATTGGAGATTACCAAATTACGCCTGGAATCAATTGTCAATGATCAAGATTATCTTCAAATCATAGATAAGGTAGATAACAACAATGCCCCCTTGGGCACTAAGGTAGTTATTAAGATTCCGCTTTAAACTTTTGTGGTTTCAAGCTCTTTTAAAATAACTTCACGAACCTCTTCGCGCAATGTCGATTTATCTTCCTCTCCCAAAATACCAGCCTCAAAAAAACTGTGGACTTTTGCTCTTATGCTACCGGGACCACCGCTTAAAAATGTGAAGGAAAATCGTTTTTTGTTATCATAAAAGGTAATCGGAACAATCGGAATTTTATGCGCTATCGCCATTTTAAAGGCGCCGTCCTTAAATTCATCCAAAGCAATATGTTCTTCAGGTACTCCGCCTTCTGGAAAAATACAAATACTTAATCCTTGATCTAATCTTCTTTGTGCCCTTCTATATACGCCTGTCCTGCTTTTAATGTTATCCCGGTCTACCAAAATACAAACTCGCTTATAGAAAAATCCAAACACAGGAATCTTCACCAATTCTTTTTTGCCCACGAATACAAAAGGGTTTTTGCTTACCACCAACATCAGCATAATATCCAACATACTTGTATGGTTAGCAACCAACATATAGCTTTTTCCTTTTTCCATAGACTGTTCTGTTGTAATTTTTGGAAAACAACCCATACCATAAAGTATAGTTCTCGCCCATATATTTCGTGCCAGCCAAAAAAACTCTTTATAGGTCTTTTCAGAAAGTGTGGTCAATACCAAAAAAGGAAAGAAGACAACTATTGGAAGTGCCACAAGCACATAAAACCAAATTCTATACAAGACATGTCCTATATTTCTCAAAATTGGAAGCATGAGCCAAAAGTAGAATTTTTGAATATCTTTATTGGAATAACCTTAAAAACTTAATTATGGGATTAGTATATGCCTTATTGATTGGTGCATTAGCGGGTTGGCTAGCTGGCAAAATAATGAAGGGTGGTGGTTTTGGCGCACTATTGAACATTATTTTAGGGATTGTTGGAGGCATAGTGGGTAATTGGCTCTTTGGCACCTTGGGGGTTCATATTGGCTCTGGAATTGTGGGTGACCTTATAACTGGAGTTATTGGGGCGGTAGTAATACTTTTTGTTGCTGGCCTCTTTAAAAAATAACATTTATTTACGTTTATTTTATCAGCGCACAAGCCACTTTTTTTATCCCTTTTGGATTGTTACTTTTACGCCTTAAAAATTAAGTATGTCCAGAATTTTAACCGGAATTCAAAGTACAGGCACTCCTCACCTAGGAAATATTTTAGGGGCAATAATGCCAGCCATTCAAATGGCACAAGACCCACAAAACGAGTCTTTCCTTTTTATTGCGGATATGCATTCCCTCACCCAAATAAAAAACGGAGAAGAACTTAGACAAAACACTTATGCAACCGCTGCAACCTGGTTGGCCTTTGGCCTGGATGTTGAAAAAACCGTTTTCTACAGGCAAAGTGATGTGCCTCAGGTAACAGAACTTGCCTGGTACCTTAGCTGCTTTTTTCCGTATCAGCGACTTACATTGGCACATTCTTTTAAGGACAAAGCAAATCGATTGGAAGACGTAAACTCTGGACTTTTTTCCTATCCTATGTTAATGGCTGCAGATATTCTCCTGTATGATGCCAATATTGTTCCCGTAGGGAAAGATCAATTACAGCATCTGGAAATGACAAGAGACGTGGCTTCGCGATTCCATAGTCAATTGGGAGAAACTTTTGTGCTTCCCGAAGCTAAGGTGCAAGAAGAAACCATGTACATTCCAGGTACTGATGGAGAAAAAATGAGCAAGAGTAAGGGAAATCTCATCAACCTATTTCAACCAGATAAAAAGTTGCGCAAACAAATTATGGGAATTGTTACTGACAGCACACCCATGGAAGAACCCAAAGACCCTACCTCCGACAACGTATTTGCCCTTTATAAAATACTGGCGCAACATGACCAAATTGAGGAGATGAGTGCCAATTATTTAGCTGGAAATTATGGATATGGCCATGCCAAACAGGCGCTTTACGAAGTTATCCTAAACAAGTTTGAAGAGCCACGGGAAAAATTTGAATACTACATGAACCATCTTAATGAAGTTGATGAAATTCTTGCTATTGGTGCTGAAAAAGCCAAAAAAGTTGCTGAGAAGGTTTTAGAGCGTGTCCGTGAGAAGTTAGGATACTAGATATTTACTTTATAAAAAGTTATATTTTGTACTTCAACGTTAAAGTTTTTTCAAATATATTCTAAACAACATATCTTACAGTCTATCTTCAACATATGCAAATGAAGAAAAAGACGGTATTTGTTATAGCGATTTTTTTGCTGTTTCGACTTGCACAAACCAGCGCCCAAGAAAATCAAATTTTCCAAAACGTAATTAGTAAACTAGCCTCTTACACCAATAAGCATAGTCCCGAAAAAACATATATACATACAGATAAGGAATTCTATACCAACGGAGAGACCATCTGGTTCAAAGTATATCTGGTTGATGGTATTGCCCATACGCCAAGTAAAAAAAGTAAGGTAATTTATGTTGATCTCTTAAATCTACAGGATAGTATTGTTGCTCAGAGAAAACTATACGTAGATTATGGTTTTGGCACACACGGAGATATCGAAATACCGGAAACTGCTGATCAAGGCACTTATAGATTACGTTCCTACACTACATATATGTTGAACGAAAAAGAGCCTTTTTTCTTTTCAAAAGAAATCCATATTTGGGCACAACAAACAAATGATGATGAGCCTTTTGTAACTGTAGACACTTTAGCACAAGAAAGCATATCTAACATAAAACATCAAAGGCCCACTATTCAATTTTTTCCGGAAGGAGGAAATCTTGTAAATGGAATACTGAACAAGCTAGGGATAAAAGTCACCAATACTCAAGGAATAGGCATATCCCTTGAAGGAAGTATTGTTGATCAAGACAACAATATGGTTTCCCCTTTCAAGACCTTTGATCACGGTTTGGGTACAGCTTTATATAAACCAGAACCTGGAAAGTCCTATTATGCCAGCATTTTAATTAATGGCAATGAAGAAAAGTATGCTATGCCACTTCCTTTGAAAAAAGGATATGTGTTAAACGCAAACAACAATGGAGAATCTGTTACCCTCAGGGTGGCTACAAACCATAAAAGTGGTTTACTGGGGACTTTACTTGTTGGTCATATGCGCGGATATACTTTTTTTAACCGCATTGAAAAATCCAATGACACAAAGTATTCCGTTAGATTATTTACCAAAGACCTGGGCAATGGAGTAGCACATTTTACCCTATTTACAGCTGAAGGTGAGCCTGTTTGTGAAAGATTGATTTTTGTTGATGGCGAGAACGGAAAAGCCGCTCTTTCAACAAAAACGGATGCCAAAAAATATGAAAAAAGAGACAAGGTATCCGTGGAAATAGCACTCAATGACTTAAAAAACAGCCCATTGAGCGGAAGCCTCTCGTCAAGTATAATTAAGACCCCCAACAAGACTAAAAAAAATTCCAACATTGTAAGTTGGTTACTGTTGAATTCAGATATTGGCATGACCGGTTTTGATCCTGACCTTTTCTTGGAAGATGATAGTTACACCAAAAATCATCTTCTAGATATGTTGATGCTAACACATGGCTGGCGTAGGTTTATTTGGAAAGATTTCTTGAACAGCAAGGTTAACAAACAGCTGGCTTTTGAACCTGAAAAAGGAATCATGATAAGAGGCCAAACCACTAGTTTTAGAAATAAATACAGCCCCAAGACCTCTTGGGTTACCCTAAGTACTTTAGATCCTTTTGTGTATCAGGAGAAAAAGCCCACAAATTTCCAGGGCAATTTTAGCTTTGGTCCTTTTGCTTTCCAAGATACCATACAGGCTTTTGTGAAAGCTGTCCCTGTAAGTGAATCAAAAAAAATAAGGGACAATGAACTAGCCATTCATGCTGATGACTTTTTGCTTAAAGTGCCAATTGAAAATCAAAAACCCCTAGTACATGAAACTATAAGGTTTGACTTTCCAAAAGCATATAAAGAACTGGCTTACAACAGGGAATTGAACGATTTTAAGTATAATCCAAAAGTAACCCAGCTTAAGGAAGTAACTGTAAAAGCTAAAAAAAAGACCCGTGAAGAAATTATTGATGAACAGATAAATAAAATTGCAATTTATGGAACTCCTGATAATCGTGTTTTCGCAGATTCTATTATGGGTTCGGCGGCATTAGGCGTATTTGATTTGCTAAGGAACATTGCAGGAGTACAGGTCGTTGGTTCGTACCCAGATCAAAACGTTCGGATTAGGGGAGCTGCAAGCTTCAGTTCATCTCCCTCTCCATTATTTCTTTTGGATGGTATTGAAGTTGATGTTGGATTTGTCGGTGCTATGCTAGCTATAGAAGTAGAGCTTATAGATGTGTTAAAGGGCCCTAGCGCTGCCATTTATGGATCTCGTGCTGCTAATGGTGTAATTGCTATCTATTCAAAAGGTACAATCTGGATAGATAATAATAAACGGCAACCTTCACCTGGAATAGCTACCTTTAAAGTAGATGGTTTTTATAAGGTGCGGGAATTTTATAGTCCAAATTACGATGTTCCAAAACCAAAGCATGAACAGGGAGATTATAGGACCACTTTACATTGGCAACCTAATATTGATGTAGATACCAATGGAAAATCAAATTTTAGTTTTTTTACCAATGATGTTCCAGGTGAATATCTGATAAAAGTTGAGGGGATAACTTTGGATGGCAGACCAGTTAGTGCTGTACAGCATTTTGAAGTGGATTGATCGCGAAAATACTATATAGCTTCAAACATCTTTCCTGGCAATGGACGCACCAATCCCTTCATTTCCATATTAAAAAGTGTTGATGAAACCTTGAAAACAGGAATTTTGCACTCCAAAGCAATCAAATCCAATAGTTGTTTTCCAGTAGATTGCAGATAGTGATAGATAGATTGTTCCGTTTCATCCAATTCTGCAAACAACTTTTTTTGCACACTGGGTCTTTTGGCGTTCTCCTCCAATTCCCATCCCAAATTATAGATGAGTTCTGCTGCAGAGGTCAATATATGTGCCTTTTGGTATTTGATCAAATCATTGCACCCTTTACTGAATTTATCCGTAGATCTTCCTGGAACTGCAAAGACTTCGCGGTTATATCCATTTGCCAAATCGGCAGTGACCAAACTGCCTCCTTTTTCTGCTGATTCCACTACTACAGTAGCTTCGCTCAATCCAGCAATGATTCTATTTCGTTTTAGAAAATTCTCTCGGTCAGGACTACTTGTGCTCCAAAATTCCGTAAAAAACCCTCCATTTTTTTCTATGGTAGAAACATATTTCTTATGTGCTTTGGGGTAAATCTGGTTTAACCCATGAGCCAAGCAACCTATGGTTTGTAATCCTTTTTCCATAGCTGCTTTTTGAATTGCTATGTCCACGCCATAGGCAAAACCACTCACTATAATGGGGTTTAAAGGGGCTATTTCTTCAATAAAGGACTCACAGAAATCAACACCATAACCTGTAACGTTGCGTGTACCCACAACACTGATGATTTTTCGGTTTTTTAAATCAATATTCCCGCTTTTAAAAAGTAATATTGGCCGATCTGCACAGTGTTTCAAGTATTCAGGATAATCTTCATCTGTGAAATATGAAAATGCAATCTTTTCCTTGAGAAGATAGTTGTACTCTGCCTCAGCTTCATCAATATAGTTGGCATTATGAAATCCTTTAAGGGTTAGGATGCCAATGCCGTCAATTTTTAAGAGATGGTGTATTTTATCCTCAAAAACTGCTGTTGGACTGCCACAATGGGCAATCATTCTCTTTGCTAGTACATTGCCAATATTTGGAATTGCCTGTAGCCGAAGTGCGGCTATTATTTCACTTTCAGTCATGTAGTAAATAGGTTAAGTTGTTCACAAATTACAAAATTTCAAATGTTAATAAAAAGTGATGAGGTCTATTTTGTGCTCTACCTTTTTTTATAATATTTGTGCAAATGCGGATTGACTCTTACATAGAAGAACTTTTATACGATTATAACTGTGTTGTTGTCCCTGGTTTTGGGGCATTTTTGGCACATGGGAAATCAGCGGAGTTTGATGCGAAGACCAACACATTGGTTCCTCCTACCAAAACAGTTTCCTTTAATGCCCAATTATCCAAGAACGATGGTCTTTTAGTTTCCCACATTGCTAAAGTAAAGCACTTGGGATACGAAGAATTGTTACAAGAGGTGGAAAACGAGGGTGAACTATGGAACAAAAAACTGAATCAAGGTGAGAGTATTGAACTTTACGGTGTTGGTAAGCTTTGGTTGAATGAAAATCAAAAAATTCAATTCCAGCCAGAAAACAAAATCAACTACCTAACCTCTTCCTTTGGTTTGTCGGCATTTACCGCCACTCCTATTCAACGTGAAGTTTTGAAAGAGGAGGTTGAAGAATTGGAGGAAAAGATTCCGTTTATTATCACTCCTGAGAAAAGAGAAGAATCTTCTTTTAGACCTTGGTTAAAATATGCAGCTGTTTTATTGATTTCCTTATCATTGGGTGTTACTTCGTACAATACGTATACTGATTTTCAACAAAAACAAATAGCAGCACAACAGGATGCCCAACAGGAAATTTCCCGCCATATACAAGAAGCTACTTTTTTTGAAAGTGCTCCACTGGAACTTCCCTCAATCAACATTAAAGTAAATAAAAAGCAGCTAGGAAAACATCATGTTATTGCAGGTGCTTTTAGAATTGAAAAAAATGCCGAAAAGAAGGTAAGACTTCTTAAGGAAAAGGGATATAATGCATTTTATTTAGGAACAAATAAGTTTGGCCTTCACCAAGTTGCTTATGATAGTTTTGAAAACCCTAAGGAAGCCCTAAGCTACTTAAGAAAAATTAAACGAACCGTTTCTGCGGATGCTTGGTTGTTGTCTGAGAAATAGTTATTGTTTCTTTAAATCCATAGTTCACTTCAATATCTTTGCCCAAAAGAACAAGGCATGCGTCCAAAAACTCCTAATGATTCTCGTACGTTGATGACCGATATGGTTTTACCCAGCGAGACCAATCCTTTAAACAATCTTTTTGGCGGTGAACTTTTGGCCAGGATGGATCGTGCAGCCAGTATTGCTGCAAGAAGACATAGCCGAAGAATAACGGTTACGGCATCGGTAAACCATGTTGCATTCAACCGTTCAGTCCCCTTAGGAAGTGTAGTGACCGTTGAGGCAGCTGTTTCAAGGGCATTTAAAACATCAATGGAAATATTTATTGATGTGTGGATGGAAGACCGCTTTACCGGGGAACGTACCAAGGCCAATGAGGCTATTTATACTTTTGTTGCTGTTGACGATACCGGAATCCCAACTGAAGTTCCACCGCTACAACCGGAAACAGATTTGGAAAAGGAACGTTTTGCCGCTGCCCTTAGAAGAAAACAACTGAGTTTGGTCCTGGCGGGAAAAATGAAACCTTCAGACGCTACAGAGCTTAGGGCCTTGTTTACGTCCTAAATCCTAGAAATCAAAATTGTCAGGATCGGGACCAAATCTTTGCCCCTTGTCTAGACTATCCAGTAGTTGAACATCTTCTGGTGTCAATTCAAAGTCAAAAATAGTGGCGTTGGAAATAATTCGCTCTTTCTTAACAGATTTAGGAATAGTGACCACCCCTTTTTGAAGGTCCCAATGTAAAACAATTTGGGCTACCGTCTTATCATATTTATTTGCCAAATCCTTTAGAACATCCAAATCAAAGATTTTCCCCTGCATCATTGGCGACCAAGCTTCATATTGAATTCCTTTTTGATTGCAAAAATCAACCAATTCCTGCTGCACCAGATACGGATGAAATTCCATTTGATTCACCATGGGCACTATATCGGCTTCGGTCAATAAATCCTCTATGTGATGTTGCAGAAAATTACTTACTCCAATAGAACGAACCCTTTTTTCATTGTAAAGACGTTCCATTGCCCTCCATGTCTCCTTAGATCTGTCTCCCTTTGGCCAATGAATCAAATAAAGGTCCAGATAATCCATTCCCAACCGCTCCAAGCTATCATCAAACGCTTTTAACGTAGTATCGTATCCTTGATCACTATTCCATACCTTACTTACAACAAAAACGTCTTTTCTTTCTATATTGCTTTCCTCGACTCCTATCCCTACTCCTTTTTCGTTATTATAAATTGATGCTGTATCAATATGTCTATAACCATGGTTCAATGCCTCCTTTACAGCATTGGTTACTTCATTGCCGTCTTTTGATAAATAAACTCCTAGGCCAAAATATGGCATTTGAACCCCATTGTGTAGTTCAAATGTTCCCTGTAAATCCGTTATTTTCTTCATATGCTACAATTGATATATCCAATCCTCTGGGTTTAACCGATTGGAATCTTGATAAAGATAAAACTTCAACTTTGTTGTACCATCAAACCGATTGGTATTAATGTCGCCAAGTACTTCTTTTACCACTACTTTATCTCCTTTCTTTACATATACATTTGATAAGTTGTAATACGTACTTATATAATTTCCATGTTTTATCGTAACTCCTCTACTCCCACCAGGAACAGATATTATTGCGATAACTTCTCCTTCAAAAATGGCCCTTGCTTTACTTCCCTGATCAGTAGCTATGGTAACGCCGTTGTTTCTATGTTTTATCCCAGGGTATAACTTATCACTGTAAACCCCATATCCTTGGCTTTTTACACCTTTCTCAACAGGCCAGATAAGTTTTCCTTTATTGGCAGAAAAGTTATTGGCCACCAACTTGGCTTCTGGAGTCAAAACAAATTTTGTGCTACTAGATTTTCCCGCTTTTTTGTTTGTGCTAACAATCGCGCTTTTAATAAGTCGTTCAATTGCTCTATCTATTTTACGGGCCTCCTTTTGCTTTTGCGCAATGGCGGCAGTGTACTTAGTTTCATTTTGTCGTATACTTCGTAACAAGTTCTTTTGCGATTCTATTTCATTGAACAGATTAGCCTTGACCTTTTTATTTTCTGCCAATAATTGCTCCTTAGTTTTCCGTTGTAAGACCAAATCCCTATTGAGAGTGGCCAACTCATCAGCCTTTTTAATGATATCTTCCCCTTGCTTCTTTCTATGCTTGGCATATTGCTCCATATATTGAAGTCGCTTAAAAGCTTGAAAAAAGTTTTCAGCAGACAACAGAAACATTAGCCTATTGCTTTGCGACTTATTCTGATATGATTTTTGGATAAGATTGGCATAATCATCTCGTAAAATCTTCAGGTCTTCACGAAGCTTACTTATACTTCTGATGTTCACATTAATTTGTCTGTTGAGCAAATTGGATTGTTGGTTTGTTACCCGAATAAGCTCCTGTCTTACATTGATTCTTTTATCCAAGGCTTCCATTTGGTCCAAAACATTGCCCTTTTCCTTCTTCTCGGCAAAGAGCAATCTATTGATTTCCTTTATTTCCTTTTGTAATCGTTCCCGTTTTGCTTCCAACGCTTTTTGCTCGCTGGTTTGTGCCAGGGTTGATGTAGAAAAAAAACAAATAAAAATCAGTAAATGAATGCAATATGAAATTTTATTTAACATATTACTTTAATATAATTTCATTATACCCTTTTGGAACTTTATATGGAAAATTCAAAGATTTATCCAGTTCCATGTTTTTAAAACTTAAATCTATAGTTGTTCTATCTTGATTTTCTGCCGCAACAATCTGGATTTCATCTGGAAGTATCTTTCCTAAAATATCTTGATAGGTATATTTTGCTTGTAGTCGTCTGTCTTCTTCCGGTTGTGCAACTTCTTGTGAGGAAATTTTAAAGTTTTTGGGTTCCAACTGAAATAATATTTTAAACAGTTCCTTTGCTCTTTTCGGTTTTAATTGATAATCGCCTTCACTGATTGCAGAAGTGTATTTGTCCTCTCTCAAATCAAAAACTGCGTTGCCCAATAACAAATTTTGAACCTTTTCAAAATCAAGCTCAGTTCTTAGTAGGTCGCTTAGATAGCTAAAATCTCCATCAAAATACTCTCCCTGTAACTTATTATAGAAAGACACCTTTTCCGGAGTAATATGTGCCTTAACCATCCCAAATGGGGCACTTATCCAAATTACTTTATTCTTCTCCATTCTAAGGCTGACATTCACTCCTTGGCTTTTTTCACCATCCGAGTAATCAATTTTTACCTTCCCGCTCAAAGTTTTAAAGTCAACCTGATTGGCATAATGGTTTTCTATAATCCGTTTTGCCGAAATTCCAGAATCAACTTCACCGCCAGATACAGCCTTTGTGCTTTTGCAAGAACTTAAAACCAGTGCCATTAAAAGCAAGGTGATGGATTGTCTTTGTATTTGAAATAACTGCATTACAGACCCGTTTTTATTTTGTTCAAATATTCATTTGCTTTTGGGGTATTGCCAATTGCCGAATATGCCTTTGATAGTTCACTGTATATTTTATTCATCAAATCATTATCATCAAACAAATAATCTAGAGAACTTTCTAAAACTTCAACCGCTTTTGTGGATTTTGAAGTTCTGTTGAGGGCTGTGCCATAGGCAAAATGAAAATAGGGTTGTAGCGGATAGGAATCCAACGCATCTTTTGAAGCTGATTCCATTCTCTTAAAATCTCCTTTTTCGAAGAGTTCTTCTATTTCCGATTTATATGCAACCAGAGGGTCACTATCTTCTCGTTGTTGTTTTTCATCTTGAGCAACAACAACTGTCTTCGTTTTATTGGTCTGTTGAATGGAGTCTTGGATTTTTAAAGTTAGTTCTTTAGCAAATTTAGAACCTTGTAGCCCTTCCAAAACAGCCAAAGCTTCATTATACTTTTCTTTTTTAAAAAAGAAAACGGCTAGATTCTCTTGAAACTTACTATTGGAAAAGGGAAGTTGTTCCTCCAGTACTTCAATAGATGTTCCCTGTTTTTCCGTAATGTTCAACAGTGTTTCCAAATACCAAAAATCTGTTGGTTTTGCGTTTATGGCATCTACGGCATATTGCTGCGCCTGAATATATTGCTTATCTAAAAAATATGCCTTGGCCAACTCATAATCTATTACGCTATTGAATGAATCCAATTGTTTGCATTCCAAAAAAAGGCTGATTGCCCTATCATAGTTTTGAATTCCCTTTTGTTTTAGTGCTTCAAAAAAGCGCTCCTGAAATTCATCCGTATACTCATCTAAAAAAACCTCAGCACTCTGCTCTTCCTCTTGGGCCCATGCCCAAAAAGAAAATAAAGAAGCAAGTATATATATGCCTATTCGTTTTTTCAATTCGCATCAGAATTTATGTGCTCGTCCAAGCATTTTTGATAGTTACTCCATAACGGAATAGTCACCGATGCTAATGGTCTCAAAATTACCATCAAAAACTACATGGTTACCTATCATCGCATTATCCAAATTAGCGTTTTTGATCACGCTATCACTTTGAATTAAGCTATTTTTAACGGTTGAATTTTCAATAACTGTTCCATCTCCAATAGATACATAAGGTCCTACGGTTGTGTTTTTAAGCACCACGTTTTCTCCAATAAAACAGGGTTCAATAATGTTTGTGTTTTCTTTTACAACAGAATTAGCAACCAATACTTCACCATCCTCTTCCAAAAACCCGAGCATTCGCTGATTTGTTTCCACGGTTACATTTTTGTTTCCGCAGTCCATCCACTCATCAACTTTTCCAGGGACAAATTTCATGCCCTTCTCCATCATCCGTTTTATACCATCATTTATTTGATACTCCCCTCCATTGATAATGTCATTATCCAAAACGTATTGCAATTCATTCTTAAGAACACCAACATCCTTGAAGTAATAAATACCGATAACCGCTAAATCCGACACAAACTCCTGTGGTTTTTCAACCAGCTCCACAATCTCATTCTGGTCGCTCAATTTTACAACTCCAAATGCCTCTGGCTTGTCCACTTGTTTCACCCAAATCACACTATCTGCAGATGTATCCAAATCAAAATCCGCTCGTATTAGCGTATCTGCATAAGCAATAACCGCAGGACCACTCAAAGAATCCTTAGCACTCATAATAGCATGGCCTGTGCCCAAAGGTTCATCTTGTCTATAAATTGATCCCTTAGCGCCTAGACTCTCTGCCAATTCCATAAGACTGTCTACAACTTCCTCTCCAAAAAAAGCAGGGTCCCCCAAAATAAATGCAACTTCTTCTATTTTCCCTCCCAACACTTTGGCAATATCACTAACTAATCTATGAACAATAGGTTTTCCCGCAACTGGAATCAATGGTTTTGGAACTGTCAATGTATGTGGTCTTAATCGGGATCCTCTTCCCGCCATGGGTACTATTATTTTCATGCAATCAGTTTAAAGTTGTAAGTGTTCAGTTGTCAATAGTTTATAAAACGTAAAACTTATCTGGCTATTTCACGCCGGTACTCCCAAAACCTCCAGTTCCTCTATCTGTTTCAGAAAGAGAATCTACCTCGGTCCATTCCGCTCGTTCATGTTTTGCAATCACCATCTGGGCAATACGTTCCCCATTTTCAATAATAAAATCCTCTGAAGAAAGATTTGTCAAAATGACACCAACCTCCCCTCGATAATCGGCATCTACCGTTCCAGGTGCATTCAGTACGGTAATTCCTTTTTTGGCAGCCAGTCCACTTCGTGGTCTTACCTGAGCTTCATAACCAACAGGCAATTCTATAAAAATCCCTGTGGGGACAATTGCTCTTTCGAGTGACTTTAATGTAATGGGTTCGGTAATATTTGCCCTCAGATCCATGCCTGCAGAAGCAAGTGTTTCATAATGGGGCAATTGATGATTTGAGGTATTAATTATTTTAATTTTCACGCTTTAGAAATATGGTCTTTAACTTGTCTCCTTCCATTTTGTAAACTAGCATCAAAAATAGCAAAAGTAGCACCCCTCCTGCCATTAAATTTCGATTAAAAGCGTAAAAGGACAAGGCAGAAAACAAAATTGATATGGTTAGATAGAATACTATTTTCCGCATATTATAAGGAACCGGATAATATTTTCTTCCAAAATAATACGATAACAGCATCATGCTTGCGTAAGCGGCCAAGGTGGCCAGAGCAGAAGCCATATATCCTATTTTACGGATAAAGGCAATGTTAATTACCAATGTAATCAAAGCCCCAATTGAAGAAATATAGGCTCCAAACTTTGTTTGGTCCGTGATTTTATACCAAACAGACAGGTTATGATATATTCCCAAACATAGACTCCCCAATAATATAATAGGCACCACATCCAATGCTTCCCAATAGGTGGCATTTCGAATTAATAATTTTCCTAAAACATCTATGAACACCACTACTGCCAATAATATGATACTTCCCAATATCACAAAATAATTGGTGATTTGGGCATAGGTCTTCTGCGGTTTTTCGGTTTTAGCGTGACTAAAGAAAAAAGGCTCCACTCCCATTCTAAATGCTGTTCCAAATAAGGTCATGAATAGTGCTAGTTTGTAGCATGCTCCATATTTTCCCACTTCCGAGGCCGCTATATCTTGAGGCAATAGCTCTGTCAACAAAATCTTGTCCACAACCTCATTTATGGTAAATGCAATTCCCGCCACCATAATTGGTCCAGAATACTTGAGCATTTGCTTCCATAAACTTGAATCAAACTTATAGGAAACTTTAAAGTACGTAGGAAATAACAAGATTAGAGTAACTGCACTTGCAATGATATTGGAGATGAAGATATACTGTATCTCCCATCCCTCTTTATATATCGAATTTAAAACCCCTTCATTGGTATCTTGAACCACCTTTGGAAGAATAATCAGGAAAAAAACATTGAATCCAAGGTTAATGGCAACATTAATAGTTTTTAGAACTGCATATTTCATTGGTTTTTCCTGTGCTCTCAAAAGCGCAAAAGGAATGATTACCAATGCATCCAAAACCAAAATATAGGTGGTGAATTTTATATAGTCAACCTGAATATTGGTAACGTTTGCCAAGCCATCCTTTACCGCAAGGGCCAGAGTCAAAAAAAATAAAGAAGACCCCAATAAAGATATGAGGGACGTGGAAATAACAGACTTCTTGTCTTCTCTTTTATGATAAAACCGAAAAAAGGCGGTTTCCATTCCATACGCCAAGAAGACGTTGAAAATAGCAATCCATGCGTAAATGTTTACATACTGACCATAGCCAGATGCATTCTCAAAAACAGAAGTGTATAGCGGAAGTAAAAAGAACGAAATAACTCTTGGCAAAACAGTTGCCAGGCCGTATACAAATGTTTGCTTAAAAAGTTTTTTTAGTGGATTCAATGGGAATTCGCTCGTTTAGAAAACCATGGTTAACCTCAACGCAAGTTACACAAAACCCCTTACTTATCAGTTGGGCGCCCCTATTTGAATCTCCAATTAATACACCGAAGAAAATAATTTATATCTTTTAGGTGTAAACAATTACGCTCATGAAAATTATGACAAAGCAAATTTCCTTGACCATCCTAATTCTAATGGTGATTTCCTGCGGTGAAAAGAAGAAAAATGTAGATGCCGTTGTCCATGAAAAACCCAATATCATTTTTATAATGTCAGACGATCATGCATATCAGGCCATAAGCACCTATAGCAATCATTTGATTCAAACCCCAAATATTGATCGTATTGGCAAAGAAGGCATTGTATTTACCAATGCTTGTGTTTCCAATTCCATTTGCGCTCCATCACGAGCTACAATTTTAACCGGGAAGCATACACACATTAATGGTAAGGTGGACAATCAGATGCCTTTTGATACCACACAGGTGACCTTTCCCCAGATTTTTCAACAAGCTGGCTATCAAACCGCAATGTTTGGAAAACTGCACTTTGGAAACAATCCAAAAGGGGTAGATGATTTCATGATTTTACCTGGGCAGGGATCTTATATTAATCCCGATTTTATCACAAAAAATGGCGACACAACCCGAATTGAAGGTTATGTTACCGATGTTATAACGGACTTGACTTTGGATTGGTTGGACAAAAAAAGGGATACGTTAAAACCTTTTATGTTGATGTATCTGCACAAGGCTCCACATAGACCGTGGTGGCCCAGACCGGACAAGTTCAAGGAGTTTTTGGGAAAGAAATTTCCAGAACCTGCTTCTTTGTTCGATGATTACAAAAACAGGGGAACAGCAGCCAAGACCGCGGAAATGAATTTACTAAATGATATGATGTACAATCATGATAGCAAAATAAGACCGGCGGTTACCCAACGCATGAAAAATTTAGAGCCATTTGTGCGCGAATATGAGGGAGGGTTTCATAACCCCTATACAAATCGCGTCAATGAAGTTCAAAAAGCAGCTTACGAACCTATTTTGGACGAAATCAACAAAGATTTTGAGGAAAATTGGCCCTCGATGACAGATGAGGAGAAAATGAAATGGAAATACCAACGCTATATGCAGGACTATTTGGCCTGTATCTCTTCTGTGGATGATAATGTAGGGCATGTTTTGGACTATCTGGACGAAAGTAAATTATCGGATAACACTATGGTGGTGTATACATCAGATCAAGGTTTTTATTTGGGTGAACACGGGTGGTTTGATAAGCGTTTTATTTATGACGAATCTTTTAAAACTCCTCTTTTAGTACGATGGCCCAATAGAATCAAAGCAGGTATTACCAGTGAAGAGATGGTTCAAAACCTCGATTTTGCCCAGACTTTTTTGGAGGCTGCACAAATTGAAGCTCCAGAGGACATGCAAGGTGAGAGCTTAATGCCGCTGTTAACTTCCAACAACGGAGAATGGACAAGGGATGCTGTATATTACCATTATTACGAATATCCTGCAGTACATCAGGTAAAAAGGCATTACGGAATTGTCACCATTGATTATAAATTGGCGCATTTTTATTATGATGTGGATGAATGGGAACTGTATGATCGCAAAAAGGATTCCCAAGAAATGAACAATGTGTACAATGACCCTACGTATTCGGATATCGTTGTGGAACTGAAGAAAAAACTGGAAGAGCTGCGTGTGCAATACAAGGATTCTGATGAACTGAACCAAAAGTATATTGACATACATCACGCAAACAGTATTGATTCGCCTTTAAATAAAAAGGGATAGTTCAGTTCTCGACTCGCTCTAACTGACATTAAACAAAAAGCCACTTCCTTAGAAGTGGCTTTTTTGAATTCATTTATATAATAGGCAAGTTGTTCAATGTTTCTGCATTTTTAAATTTGACTTTGCTTATGCTACGCCTAATTGTTCAATGCCTCCGCACCACCAACAATTTCTAAAATCTCATTGGTAATAGCAGCCTGTCTTGCTTTGTTATAGGTCAACTTTAATTGATCTCTAAGTTCCGTAGCATTATCTGTTGCCTTGTGCATCGCCGTCATACGAGCACCATGCTCACTTGCGAAAGAATCCCTAATTGCTTTATACAATTGCGTTTTCAATGATTTTGGAATCAACTGTTCCACAATCTCAGGTTTGGATGGCTCAAAAATGTAATCTGAAGCGCCTGATGTATCTCCTTCAACAGGAACCAACGGCAAAAACTGTTCTGACATCACAATTTGTGTCGCCGCATTTTTGAATTTATTGTAAACCAACTCAATTCTATCATAATTCCCTTCAGTAAAATGGTCCATTAAACTCTGGGCAATTGCAGCTACATTGTCAAAAGTCAAATCATCAAAAACATTACTGTGATTTGCTATTACAGTACCCCTTTTTCCTAAAAGATCATTTCCTTTTTTTCCAATCGCCATAAAATCTACCTGCTTTCCAGCATAGGTGTCTTCAAGTAGCGATGTGGATTGTTTCATGATGTTGGAATTGAAAGCTCCACACAATCCCCTGTTGGATGTAATGGCCACAACCAATACTTTATTGATTGTCCGGTTATCGGTAAACTTACTTCCAGCATCACCATCTAAACTTGCACTAAGATTCTGCAATAACTCAGTAAGCTTATTTGCATAAGGACGCATTGCGGTAATAGCATCTTGGGCCTTTTTCAACTTTGCAGCAGAAACCATTTTCATGGCACTGGTAATCTGCATGGTCGAAGATACCGTAACTATCCTATTTCTTATTTCTTTTAGATTCGCCATTCTTTAATTAGTATTTAGTCTCTAGTATTTAGTCATGAGGTTTCTAATCTAAAAACCCCTTCTAAATACTGAATACTTTGTACTCAATACTCAGTACTAATTTCTATACTTTCCTGAAAGGTCTTTACAAACAGCGGTCAATGTATCCGTGACCTCATCTGTCAGTTTTCCAGCTTTTAAGGTATCCAATACATCCCTGTGCTTAGCATTCATGAACTCTATAAAGTCCCTTTCAAACTCTTTAATTTTGTCAACAGGAACATCTCTCAACAAGTTTTTAGACCCTGCGAAGATAATAGCTACCTGATCTTCTACTGTAAAAGGGTCGTTTTGCGCTTGTTTCAAAATCTCAACGTTTCTACGTCCTTTTTCAATTACATTTAAGGTAGCAGCATCCAAATCTGAACCGAACTTGGCAAAAGCTTCCAATTCACGGAACTGTGCTTGATCCAGTTTAAGTGTACCTGCTACTTTTTTCATGGACTTAATCTGAGCCGAACCACCTACACGCGATACGGAGATACCTACGTTAATTGCAGGTCTCACCCCTTGGTTAAATAAATCTTGTTCCAAGAATATCTGCCCGTCCGTAATGGAAATTACGTTTGTTGGAATATATGCCGATACGTCACCCGCTTGTGTTTCAATAATTGGAAGCGCGGTCAACGAACCTCCTCCTTTTACCATCGGTTTCAAGACATCGGGAAGGTCGTTCATCTCTTTTGCAATGGTGTCGTCGTTGATTACTTTTGCTGAACGCTCCAATAATCTTGAGTGCAAATAGAAAACGTCACCAGGATATGCCTCACGTCCTGGAGGTCTTCTTAATAGAAGGGAAACTTCACGGTAGGCAACTGCTTGTTTAGATAAATCATCATAAATGATCAAGGCGGGTCTACCGGTATCTCTAAAATATTCTCCAATAGAAGCACCTGCCATAGGAGCATAAACCTGCATTGGAGCAGGATCTGATGCATTTGCAGCAACTATAGTGGTATATGCCAAAGCACCTTTATCTTCCAATGTCTTAGCAATAGCTGCAACGGTAGAAGCTTTTTGACCTATGGCAACATAGATACAGTATACCGGTTCTCCAGCATCATAGAATTCTTTTTGATTTAGAATGGTATCGATACAAACTGTTGTTTTTCCAGTTTGACGGTCACCAATAACCAACTCACGTTGGCCTCTACCTACAGGAATCATGGCATCAACGGCTTTAATTCCAGTTTGCAATGGTTCGTTTACCGGCTGACGGTAGATTACACCGGGCGCTTTGCGCTCCAATGGCATTTCGTACGTATCTCCAGCAATTGGTCCTTTACCGTCAATTGGTACACCTAAGGTGTTTACTACACGACCAACGATTCCTTCACCAACATTAATGGATGCGATTCGTTGTGTTCTTTTAACTGTAGCGCCTTCCACAACTTCTCTGGACGGGCCTAATAATACAACACCAACATTATCTTCCTCCAAGTTCAAAACAATACCTTCCATACCGCCATCGAACTCCACTAACTCACCATATTGAGCGTTGGAAAGTCCATACACACGGGCAATACCATCACCTACTTGTAATACGGTACCTACTTCATCCAAAGAAGCGGTAGCTTCAAAACCTGATAATTGCTTTTTCAATATTGCTGATACTTCAGCTGCTTTTACTCCTGCCATTTTTATAGACTATTTGTAAATTCTCTTTTTAATCCGTTCAATTTGTTTGCTACGCTTGCATCATATTGCAAATCGCCAACGCGCAATACAAATCCACCAATGATGCTTTCGTCAATCTTATTTTCTATGGTGACCTTATTTCCGGTCATTTTGGTTACCTCTGCCAAAATTTTCTTTTCCAATTCTCCTGTAAGGGGAACTGCTGTAGTAACATAAGCTATATCTTCTCCTTTTAATTGTTCATGGAGAATGATATATTTTAAAGCAACTTCTTGCAACAATCCTATTCTTTTGTTGTCTGTTAAAGTGCTAATAAGGCCTTTTGTGATTTCTTGGGAACCCTTGAATAGTTCTTGCAAGGAATTCTTTTTAATCTCTCCTTTTACAACTGGGCTTTCCAAAAGGTTTTGAAGCTCTACATTTTCAGTAATTACAGCTGCTATTTCTCGCATATCCTTTTCCACAGCCTTAGCTGCTTTCTTTTCGATAGCGAAATCCAACGTTGCTTTTGCGTAGCGTATGGCTGCTCTACTCTCGTTCATCTTCTTCTAGTTCAATTTGATATCACCCAACATATCGTCAACCAATTTTAGTTGCTTCTTCTTATCGGATAATTCTTCTTTGATCACTTTTTCTGCAATATCCACTGAAAGGTTGGCCACTTGTGCTTTGATATCGGCAACGGCGGCTTTCTTTTCACTTTCAATAGTTGCTTGGGCTTGCTTCACCAATTTGTCTCCTTCTACCTGAGCCTGTTCTTTGGCATCAGCAACGATTTTATCTTTTATTTCACGAGCTTCTTTAAGCATGGCTTCTCTTTCTGCTCGTGCTTCTTTTAAAAGTTTCTCACTATCCGCAGTTACATTCTGCATTTCTTTTTTGGCATCTTCAGCTGCAGCCAAGGCATCCTTAATTCCATCTTCACGATCATTTACAGCTTTTAGGATAGGTTTCCATGCAAATTTCCACATGAGGAACAACAATAGTCCAAACAATAATGTCTGCCAGAAAAACAGTCCTAACGAAAACTCTTCTAATAACTTTGCCATAATTACTTTCTATTTATATACATTTTTAAACAAAAGCAAGGGCTGCAACCAACCGTTACAGCCATTTGCCTTAGATGTTTTGATTATACTGCAAATAATGCCGCGAAACCAATACCTTCAATCAACGCTGCTGCAATCAACATCGCTGTTTGGATTTTACCTGTAGCTTCAGGTTGACGAGCAATAGCCTCCATAGCAGAACCACCGATTCTACCAATACCAAGACCAACACCGATAACAACTAAACCTGCACCTACCATTACTGGAATTTCCATATCTATCTAGTTTAAAAATTAAATATTCAACTTTCAGCACTTCTCGACTACGCTCGAAGTGACAATTTTATTCATTTATTAATGGGCAACTTCTGCCTCATGTTCATGGTCGTGCTCATGTTCTTCGGAAGCAAATCCGAAATACAAAGCGCTCAACATGGTGAAAATATATGCTTGTAGCAATGCTACCAATACTTCAATCAATGAAATGGCAAAAGCAAGTCCGAATGATAACGGGCTACCCAACCAACTTTTAAAGATGAACATCAACCCAATCAAACTCATTAATACAATGTGACCTGCTTGCATGTTCGCATACAAACGAATCAATAATGAGAATGGCTTAATGAACAATCCTAAAATTTCAATAGGAATCAATATAATATATAATGGAATCTTAGCATACCAAGGCATGGTATCTCCCAAAGGATTAAACTGGTGCATCCAATAATCCTTGGTACCTGTAAAATTGGTTATCAAGAACGTCATAATTGCCAAAGAAACTGTTATAGCAATATTCCCTGTTACATTAATTCCTAGAGGTGTTAACCCAAACATGTTCAAGAACCATATAAAGAAGAATATGGTCAACAAAAATGACATATACTTTTTGTAACGCTTCTCCCCAATATTAGGTCTGGCAATATCATCTCTAACATAAAGTACTATGGGCTCAAAGAAACGACCTACGCCTGTAGGCACTCCATTGTTCTTTGCATAGGACCTTGCCAAACTGGTGAACAACCACAACATCAACAATCCCGTAACAATAATCATCACAACATTCTTGGTGATTGAAAAATCCAAAGGTTTTACATTGGTAGCATGATGCTCTTCATCATAATGAATTGTGCCTTCAGCATCTGTTTTATAAATCTTACTGTGGTAGAGTTTGTAATAATTTCCATCTACCTCAGCCAAGGTCTCTCCATGGTGGAATTTGGAAGATGAAAAAACCTTTAATCCATTATCCCATAAAATCACTGGCAATGGAAACCCAACATATTTATGCTCTCCATTTTCTTTAGTATATGAAAACAAAGAAAAATCATGTGCGTCTTGAAGGTGATGGGAGATATATTCCTTAATTTCTGTCTTAAGGTCCTTTCCGTGTTCCTCGGTCTCTTTTTCCGTATCACTTGCAAAAGTGAACTGACCTAAAAATAGTGCAACTACAAGAAGAAATCTAGTCAAAGTGTTTTTTTGCATTTCGCTCAAAATATCGGTCTCTCAAAATCGGTGCAAATGTAAGTCTTTCTTACAAAAAGAAAAAAGCTTTCAAACTTTTATTTTTGAGGATTTTGGACTGCTATTTATTTGGTGGATTCATCCAAATTCTTGAGCATTTTTGAAGTGAAAAAAGTCTCCAAAAAAAGACAAACCAAATACGGTACAAAAAAGGATGCAAATTCTAAACCGGACATTTCCCCATCACTTTTATATGTGGGATAAAACAAAAGGAAGAAAAAGATGAATTTTAGGAAACTCCCTCCCATAAACAAAAAACCCATTTGGCTTTTCAGTCTTTTCCTATATTGATATAACAAAAAGAATATCGTCGCTGCCAAAAGAGCGTTTACCAAATAAGAGCGAATAATTAGGTTGTCAAAAATGGGCAGGTCTTTATAGGAAAGAATCCATATGTGCAATCCAAAGGAAAATAGAAGCAAAAACGCTAGTAACAGATAAAATTGAGTTGGCAAGCTTCTTTTTAGCATCAATACTTAATACGTTTCAACTGTTGTAAAACTACCCAAATTGAAATTGCCACTCCTAATAAAGTGGCAATGACTGTGAAAATATTTTTCTCGTTTTGATAATGGACATCCAACCATTTTCCGCCTTTAACCGCTAAAAAAATGATTACTCCCATTTCAAACGCAATACCGGAAAGCATTGCGGCATTTCTAAAATTGTTTTTCTTTTTAGGAGACTTTTGCTGGCTCATTGGTCTTGGTGGGCTGTAATCTTTGGGTAGGTGCAGCTGATGTAGCGCCTCCTTTACCCATTGTACAGGCGGCATTAAACGTAGCTCCCGGTTCAACAGCTAATTTGGCAACACTTACTGTTCCTTCAATAACTGCCGATGCTTTCAAAGAAAGAAGGTCATTAACAAAAAGCTCACCATTGAACTTTCCTTCTATATCTGCATTTACACATTCTACTTTGCCTTTGATAAGGCCATCTTTCCCTATGACCACTTTTCCGGATGTCTTAACATTACCTTCCAGTTTGCCGTCAATTCTAAAATCGGCCTCTGAAGTAATATTTCCCTTTATTGTGGTGTTCTTTTCAATTCTGTTGGGTTGTCCTCCAAGCTCTGTCATGGGACGAGGTTTTTTGTTGTCTGAAAACATTATGTTCTAGGGTTTTGGGGTTGAAATCTGTTCTTTGTAGGATTCTAAATTTTTATGGACTTGTATTATTTTATAATTGTCTGATAAAACTACAAAATTCTCATCTTTGATTCTATAGTCCTTGTTCTTTTTTATAAGTTCTGCATAACCTAGTGCAAAATCCTTGGATTTAAAACCATGCACCACCACAAACTGATCTTCCAAATTGTAAATGTCCTTGGAAATAATATTCTTGTATTTTAAATCCGTAATGGATTCTTCCAATCTTTCTTTAAGCTTTAACGCTTTTTCATTGTCCTTTATTTTGAATGGAAAGACCACTTTCCAGTTCCCCGCTCCAGAAGAACCTGTTTCTGGTGAAAATTCTTTTTTAGCCAGTTTTGGCAGCTGCTCGGCAACCATTTGCTCCGCTTTTTTCCCTTCGGGATTATTGGGATAGGTGAGCGCCACGTAATTAAGTGCTTCCTTGAAAGGCTCAAACCCTTGAAGTCTGCCAATTGCATTTGCCTTCAACATTTCAAACTTTGGCACTATTGGATCCCCTGTAAACTTATTGATATAGTTTTGGGACATGGTGATGACCTGTAAAAATTCTTGTTGTTGGTACAATTTATACAATGATGCATAACGTGCATCCGGACTATCGGTATTTCCCTCCAAAACGGCCTGGGGGTTTAACAGGATTTCTGCATAGCGCGTATCCGGGTGATTGGAAATTATATTTTGTTTCATGTCCAAGGCCAATGGGCTTCCAGTTTCCTCATATATTTTATATAGATTGTATTTGGATGGCAAAATCAATCTTTCCTCTGGGTCAGCCTCCAAAACACGCTCCAGTTTTGAAGCTGCCAATAAATTTTCCTTGAACTTCTCTTTATAAATTAATCCTAACTGGTAATTGGCAAAATTACGCTCCGTTCTAAGGCTATCAATCAAGGTTATCTCTGTTGGGATTTGTTCCAGATAAAAATCCACGGAATATTTTTGTTCCTCCAATAATTCCTCTGGTGATTGTCCATTTGCCAGAACTTCTTCTGAGGTGGCCTCAGAAGGCAATGCCCTATTCTTATTGCTCCACCGCCAATCATCTTCCAAAACACGATCTCCCCAGCGGGTCTTAAAGTCGTTTTTACCATACCCAAGACTGGTAATATTATAAAAATAGAATTTCCCTTTATTTTCCTTTCCGCCCTTGCTTTCTGCAAAAGTGGCAAAGCCTGCATTGGAACGTTCCAATTTCTTTTTCGCTTCTTCTTCTTCTTTTCGTTTTATCTCGGCAATTACCTCTTCAAAATATGCTTTGCGTTCTTCCTCTGGCATTTCATAAAGTGTAATTACACTATCGGAGTACTGAACTATATCCTCATACTTAATAACATCTTCAAGGTTGTCCAACTTCTTTTTTATATTTCGGTACTTTCTTGTATTATCAGCCAAATTGGTCAACGTACTATCATAATAGGCTCCAGAAATTTTGTATTCGTTTCTATCAAAATTATAATCTGCCAAGCTTTGATAGTTTAGGGCGTTCAATTTGAGTTCCCCCTGGGTAGCCCTAAGTGATTTGTTGTAATATGTTATTGCCAGACTGTCAAATTGGTTCTCCAAATGAAAATCTGCAATTTCCCTGTAGATTTTATCCAAAAAAGGTCGGTTTTCCCGATTTTCCTCCAGGTCGGTCAAATATTCAAATAACTCTTCCCTATTAGAATCGGTGATTTCTATATTCTGGATTTTCTTTAGATGGGCGTTGATCATATAGACTCTTGGCGATTTTCTGTTCAACGCAATTACTTTATCAAAAGCGTAGTTGGCGCTATCCTTATGCCCCATTTGGTTGTACAATTGTCCTATTATGAACAAATACCTTCCTTTTTCCGAGTTCTTTTTGGTATAGCCCTGCGCTATTTTTAGCTTTTGAATGGCGGTGTCAGCTGCCTTTAGGTTAATGTAGCATTGCGCCAATACCGCATTCGCATCAGCATATTCCTGGTCTTTTAGGGTTTCAAACTTAAAAAGTCTTCTAAGGTTTTTAATGGCCAGCTCAGGATTGTCAAGGCGCATATTGGTTTTTTCACGCCAGATGGTTACCTCATTTAGCTTATCACTTTCTGTATATTTTCTAAGAACATAGTTGAACGATTCAAGAGCAGGAATATAGCGTTGGTCAAAATATCTTGCTTTGCCCAATAACAAAAAAGCTTCGTCTGTTTGAGGATTTCGTTCTTCATCCTCAATATCCATACTGTGCTTTTGGATAGCTTTAGTTGCTTTTTCCTCGGCAATTATAAAGTTGGGGTTGTTATCCTCAGAGTCTAATTTTATTTCTTCTGTAACTTCCAATCGTTCCACCGGAAGTATTTCCCAATAATCATCTCGGTAACTGGCATTCAATTCTTCACGGCCTTGTTCAAAAGCGATATTGCCATTGTACAGCGTATTGTACTTGGTGTTTAAGGCATGCCAATTGCGGTTAATAAACTTGTCTTTTTTGGTGGAACAAGAGTTAAAAACCAGTCCTCCTAAAATAGTCGCAATTAAAAGTGTTTGTTGAAGCTTCAAAATTATTGGTAATCGTGTCTAACTTTAACTGAAAAACAGCTAGATTATTATAAGGCTGATCGGTAAAATGCAATAATTTTTATCCGTATTGGAATCATTGACAAAAACTTGGGCCTACCAAGAAGTGGGCCTTTCAAAATTTACCCTGCTACGATTGTATTTTGTCTTGTACGCAACAGGTGATAATCCGGCGTATTTTTTAAATACTGTCCTAAACGCTTTTTGGTCTGCATATCCCACTTGGTACATAACCTCGTTCACATTCTTTTCTGTAGATTCCAGGCTCCGTTTTGCTGCTTCAATTTTTACGCGTTGAATATATTCCAAAGGAGTGTTTTGGGTAGCCTTTTTAAATCTACGGACAAAATTTCTGCTACTAATGGCATATTTCTTTGCCAATTGCTGTACCGATATTTTATCCATTACATTGCTCTCAATATATTTTTGCGCTTCTTGAATTGCCGCATCATCATGGTCTTTCTGACCCTGAAAAATTGCAAACTGATTCTGGTCTACGCGATCCATATCAATTTCAAAAAACTTTGAAATATAAATAGCTGTTCCACGGCCGCAATACTTCTCCACTAAATGTAACATCAGGTTTAAAAAAGAAAATGCCCCTCCACTGGAATAAATTCCATCTTCATCTGTCACAATTTTATTGGACACCAAATTTACTTGAGGAAACATGGTCTTGAACATTTCCATTGCCGCCCAATGGGTGGCACATTGCTTCCCATTCACCAATCCTGTTTGTGCCAAAACAAAAGCTCCCATGCACATACTGGCAACCTCAGCATTATGTTTGTTGCGTTGGTTCAAAATCCAGGGAACAAAATCCTTGTTATCAGCCAAATCTTCGGCCAATTTATCAGGTCTAAGCGCCGGAATTAAAATTAAATCCGTTTTCTCAATATCATCAATGGTCTTATCGCAGTGAATACTGAACATTCCATTATATAATGAATAATCATGTTCGAGCCCAACTAAATGTGTCTCAAAAAAATCGCCCTTTCTTGCACCAGTTTGTTTTAAAAACTGATTTGCCGCCATTAATACTTTAAATGGTCCAACAACATTGCTTAAAATGGCATTCCCTTTTGGCACCAAAATACTTACATGTATCATTATCAATACTTTTAATGTTATAAATGTACTGGTAATTGTTGGCGCAATCAACCCTTAAAAGTGTCTTATTTACCCTTTCTTTCGCCGTAATTCCTTTTGTAGCTTTGGATTTATGGAGTTTGAAAATTTCAAGGAAATCCGGGAGCAGTTTTGTTTGAAGCATCCCGAGGTTACTGAAGGTAAAATGATGAGTTCCCCCGCTATTCATTATAAAAACAAGGTTTTTGCCTTTTTTTCAAGACAAAATAAAATGGTGTTTAAATTAGGTAAGGACTTTCCCGTGGAAAAACACCATGCGCAATTGGTGGAGTTTAGTCCTTTTAAATCGAAAAAACCATTGACAGGCTGGTACGAATCTGATTTTGAAGGCTTTGAAATTTGGAACGAATTAACCCGTATTTCCTTAAGGAAAATCCAATCCAATTAAGTACAATGATTACAAAACCATACACATCCTTTTTTAAAGAGCTTTCCAAAAACAACAATAAAGAGTGGTTTCATGCTAACAAAAAACGCTATGAAAATGATGCGAAAGTACCATTCCTTTTACTCTTGGATGAGGTGTTGGAAGTCATTACGGAGTGGGACAATCGAATTCTCCCCGACCCTAAAAAAGCAATATTCAGAATCAATAGGGATGTGCGTTTTTCCAAAGACAAAACCCCATATCACAACATTTTAAAAGCTGGGTTTTCACCCAATGGGAAAAAATCCATTCTACCGGGTTACTATTTGGGAATAGATGCAACCAGCATCCATGTTGGTGGAGGGTTATTTATGCTCAGGCCGCCTGAACTCAAATTGGTCCGAGAGCTTATTGCAAAAGACCCTGATACTTTGGTAAAAATTATCGGAGCTTCCTCTTTTACCCAAAATTTTGGAAAACTTAGTGGGGAAAAGGCAAAACGACTGGATAAGAGCTTACTTCCGACAGCGGAAAAAACGGATTTAATCTACAACAAACAATTCTATGCCATGGCAGAATTTCCGTTGGAACCATTTTATGGTTCAGATAAATTGCTGACGGAAATTTTAAATCATTTTGAGGCCATTAAACCTCTGAATACCTATTTGGACCAAGCGTTCAATTAAAATCGAGTTTATTTATTAATCATAAAACAAGAACAAGAATGACAACACAAGAAGTAGCAGACAAACTAGTTAGCCTTTGCAGAGAAGGCAAATATCCTGAAGCCTACGGACTCTATGCCAATGATGCCGTCAGCATTGAAATGCCTGGAGTGCCCAATGAGGTTACCGAAGGTTTGGACAATATTTTAAAAGGTTTTGAGCAATGGGCAAGTATGATTGAAGAAAGTCACGGAGGAACAGTAGGCGATCCAGTTGTTGCCGGCAATCACTTTGTTGTTCCCATGACCAGCGATGTAACCTTTAAGGATGGTAGACGGGTAAACATGGAGGAACTTTCCATGTATCAAGTTGAAGGAGGAAAAATAAAAAAAGCCTCGTTTCATTACGATCCTACCACCATGTTCTAGAATCTTTTGTTTAAGAAATAAATCATAGGCGCTACCTTGGGTAGCGCTTTTTTTATCCTCCAAAGAAAGTTTCCAACTCCCTTAAGGTCTCTTTTGAAGTCTGAATATCTTTTACAATTTCGCCCTTATTAAGCACCACAATCCGTTCACAAACTTCTGTGACATGAATTAAGTCATGGCTGGAAACCAAAACCGTGACTTCATTTTTAGCTGCCAATTCCTTGATAATTTCCTTTAAGCGAATTTGTGTGGTTGGATCTAGATTGGCGAAAGGTTCATCTAATATTACTACTTCAGGGTTACCAATAAACGAAGCAACTATTCCAGCTTTTTTTTGGTTTCCTTTAGATAAATCTCGCAAATACTTTTTTTGACCCAAAATTTCGCCATGAAAAAAATCTTCAAATTGGGAAAGCAGTGCATCCACATCGGCTTTGTTTCTTCCGCGCAATTCTCCAATAAAATAGAAGTATTCTTCGGGTGTTAAGTATCCTATTAGAAAAGTCTCGTCAATAAATGCAGATGTAAAAGGTTTCCACGCCTCACTTTTATCTACCTGAACTTCATTATTGATGATATGGCCAGTGGTGGGTTGAATCAAATCCAACAAAAGGCTAAAAAAAGTAGTCTTGCCGGCACCATTATTTCCTACAAGTCCAAAGCTCTGGCCTTTGGGGATTTCCAAGGATTCAATATTTAAAACAGTTTGGGAACCGTAGGTTTTGGTAAGTGTCTCTGTGCTAATCATGGTTATTTTTGTTTGTACGCTAAAAGCGTTTTATACTTTTCTTTTTTATAGATATTTTCAATCATTTGAAAGGCCTTGTTTTTAAATACAAATCCAGCGGCACCAAACAAGGCCACAAAAGTGTAGCCTGCAGCGGCGTTAATCAAAAAGTGGCCGATAGCATAGATCACAACGGGCAATAGTAGCTTAGGAAGTGTCAATAAAAGTGTTTTTGCATTAAATGCCTGTTTGTCTCCAAACGCTTTTTTATTGGATGTTAAATCTATAGGGGTTTTTACGTAGGCCCCTCCCCAAAGTACCAGATAAGAATTCACACCTATATTATAAATGGCTCCAACCAGTATTGCGACATACGCTTCCCATCCAAAATAAATATAGAAGGTCGCTAAAAAGGTGGAAATAATTGTTGCAATAATTACCAAGTACCATTTTGAAGTTAGATATTCCCGATACTGGATGTTTTGGCTCATCATTAAAGGATAGTAGCTACTGTCCCAACTGGGAACATATTGTCCAAAACTGAACAAAAATCCTCCGGTAACAAATATGCCCGCAAAAATTTTCCAAAACGGACTGTCATATACTTCAATTGTTCCTGTAAAGAAAAGAAGCCCATAAAAAATAAAAAAGAAGCCCATGATCACAGCCGTTCGAGAGCGCTTATTTCTTTTTATGAGCTTAATATCATTCTTTAAGAAAGTTCCGAGGTTTCCAAATCGGTTGAGCCAGTCTAGATTCTCTGTTTTGGCCTCGGTTGTTTTGGTTGCAAGCCCACCATCTAAATACATGTTCTTTTTAAAGTAATTGAAAGAACCTCCAAAAAGTGCTAACAGAATGGCCCAAGGTATAATTGCTGTTATCGGAATATCGTATAACATATCAAATAAAGGACCAGTATAAGTCGTAATATCAAACCAATTATAGTATTGTGAAATCCCTAGCAAAATAAAAATACACGCAAAAATGTAAAAAGCGTTGTCTTTATTGTTAACCAGAACATTAATGAAATTGTTCGCATAAATTAAAGCCATTAATCCAAGATGCCAACCAATAACATTTAAAACCTCATAATCTTTTGTTAGTAAAATGATGCTAAAAGGAATAAAGAAAAAAGCATGGGTCCAATTAAAAAAAGAAACCATAGTTTTTCCTAACGAATAATAAACCACCTCACTTTTTTTAAACGGAAGATAAAGTAATGGTTTGATATTCGTAACTGGCATTTTTTGTAACATATACCTAAATACCATATCAAAAGCTAGATAGTAAATTGCAAACTGATTGACAACGCGAAGTGGATCTCCTAGCTCAAAACCTTTGATAATTTTATAGGCAAAAAAACCTAGCATTAACATATACGCTATGATAATAAAGGCAAAAAAACTCATTAAAATCTTAAACCATATCTCGGTTTTAAAGGAAGCTGCCCTAAAAAAGGATTTCCACTGTAGATTGATAAAGTATTTGAACATTGGTTGATAATTTCTAGAAGTTAGTGCCTAAAATACTTGATTTGTTACAAAACGAATGCTTTTTTCGAAATTCACTGTTCAAAATGGTGTTAATCCGTAATTTTGCAAAAAATTTGATATCCCATGAGTGACTTTCATGCGCTAAAAATCTCTGCGGTTGATGCACTGACCCCAAATTCAGTTGCCCTTACTTTTGATGTTCCCCAAGATTTAAAATCCTTTTTTGACTTTACTGCCGGTCAGTACATTACCATAAGGCATAAGGTTAACGGAGAAGAACTGCGTAGGGCTTATTCCATTTCGTCAGCTCCATCATCGGGTAAAGTTACTGTGGGTATTAAAAAAGTGCCGGGCGGTACCTTTTCTGTGTATGCCAACGAAAGTGTCAAGCCTGGAGATATTTTGGATGTTATGCCTCCGGACGGGCGATTTGTTTTTGAAAAGAATTCAGAACGGAAAAACGTAGCCGCTTTTGCTGCCGGAAGCGGAATAACCCCGATTATGAGCATTGCCCAAACTGTTTTGGAGAGTAACCCAGAAAGCACCTTTGTGTTGGTGTTTGGCAACCAAACTTCTTCTGAGGCCATGTATTTAAATGATCTTCAGGAATTAAGCGATAAATATACCGATAGGTTTTTCATTCAGCATTTATATAGTCGTTCCCGGGAAGAAAATGCACTTTTTGGAAGAATTGAAACCTCAACCGTAAACTTTATCGTAAAAAATAAATTTAAAACTACCGTTTTTGATGCCTTTTATTTGTGCGGGCCTGAGGAAATGATTTACGCAGTCTCAGATACCTTAAAAAATAATGGCGTTCCAGAGAATGCCATTTTATTTGAACTATTCACAAGCTCTGACACAGAGGATACATTAGCCGAAGATCTGGACGGTAAAACCCAAGTGGAAGTTCTTGTGGATGATGAAACTTTTTCCTTGACCATGGATAAAAAAGAATTGGTTCTTGATGCTATCCTAAAAGAAAATATAGATGCTCCGTACTCCTGTCAAGGCGGAGTGTGCAGTAGTTGTATTGCCCGAATTACTGAGGGTAAAGCGGAAATGGTCAAAAATCAAATATTAACTGATGGCGAAGTAACCGAAGGGCTTATTTTAACTTGCCAAGCTCATCCATTGACACCAACACTCAAAGTGGATTACGATGATGTGTAGGTATTTATTGCGCACTGTTCGCTAAGGCTCTATCTATCGCTTTACTGGCATGGTCATACCCAATAGTAAACGCCTTTTGAATTCCTTTTTTGTCCAATACCCCTATTTTCTCCAATTCCCTGGGTTCAATACTTAAATCGCATTCCTTAAGTTTTCTATGACTGGCGGCATAAATCATTAATCCAGTAACCCGTCCTGCCAATTGAAGCGAGTTTCTAAGATCTTTTTTTCTAACCTCCCCAGCTATGGAAACATTGCTTCCGATTACAAAATCGGATTTTTCCTCCACATATTCCTTTGGGAAATTATTCATCACACCCCCATCAGCATAAAGTATTTCATTAATCTTCACTGGACTAAAAACTGGAGGCAATGCCGCTGACGCCAAAAGCGGTTTTATCAATTCCCCTTTAGAAAACATCTTTTCCTCTCCTTTTAACAGATTGGTTGCAGCTACATACAACTGTTTTTCAAGACTTTCGAAGCTATTTTGTGGAAAATACCCTTTAAAAATATTGAAATATCGCTCCGTGTCTATAAATCCCGGTTTGTTAATGGCAAAGAAATTATACTGGAACAAAGGAGTGTCCCCAAAGAACTGGAGCATGTCTTCAATTGAATTTCCATTGGCATACAACGCGCCCACCAAAGCACCTACACTAGATCCGGCCACAAAATTTGCTTCCAATCCATTTTCCTGCATCGCCTTGATTAATCCAATGTGTGCCATCCCACGAATTCCTCCTCCTGAAAGAACCAATCCAATAGATTTTGCATGGGTAATATTCGTATTCATCAAATAAGTAGATTAAAAGCAATACAAAATTAGCCTCTAAACATCATAACTCAGGATTTTAAGCCATTTTTTATGAGAATATTACCGACTCAGTAGTCTGTCAAAACCAAATTTGCGAGTGTTTTATGCATTTCATCGAGAAGTCTTCGGCAATAATCCTTTCTTTTTTAACTGATTCATTTTCAGAACCGACCGGCGGGTCGGTATGTTAAAATTGAGGTTTTCTGAAGAAAATTGTAATCCCCAAAACCTTTTTCCGACCTAATTCAGTATCGATATTTATCGTAAGTTTATAGGGTAAGCATCTGTGCCAGTGCAACAAAAACTAACTCAAAATACCGCTGTTCTCCTTTTTGCAAATTCTGCTGAAGAGGATTGCTATATAAAAAAAATAGCAGACAGTAAACCTTTATTTGATGCACTTACTGAACGTACTTTGCGTACAGTTAAGGCTACAGGGCTTCCCTTTTTTCATTTGACCGAAAAAAACCAACTGGGCAATACTTTTGGCGAACGTTTTTCCAATGCTATCCAGCAAATTTTTGATTTTGGATACTCCCAAATAATTACGGTAGGTAATGATAGCCCTCAGCTTATTGCACAACATATTATAGAAGCTAAAAATCAGCTTTCTGACCAAAATACAGTTCTGGGTCCTTCTTTGGACGGTGGGTTTTATTTGCTTGGCATTCATCGCTCCAACTTCAATAAAGAAACTTTTGAATCCCTTCCTTGGCAAACTGCCAGACTTTACGGAGAAACAAAAGAATATTTTAATTCATACGGATGTGAAGTCCGAACTTTGGAAAGATTGATTGATGTCGATTCTATTTCAGACATTAAACAGCTATCCAATTATATCAAAAGCTTAACAAAATATTGGATTGGTCTATTTTCAGGAGTTTTACGGTCCAAAAACAGCTTCAGCAAGACAGCATCGCTTTATTTTCAATCTTCATACCGTTCAGTTTATTTCAACAAGGGGTCTCCTCTCCGTTTTGCATAATATCATTTTCTTTTCGTCTCTAAAAAAGACCTAATCTATTCTTTAATCTAAGGCATCTTCTTTATGAATGTGCCCTATAATTACCCAAAAAGTAAAACACATGGCAAATTCTTATTATGACCCTGCAGATTTACGGAAATTCGGAAAAATAACAGAATGGAGCGAAGAGCTCGGCAACAAATTCTTTGACTACTACGGCAAAGTATTTGAAGAAGGTGCGCTGAGTGCGCGCGAAAAATCCTTGATTGCACTGGCCGTGGCCCATGTGGTCAAATGCCCGTATTGCATTGATGCCTATACCAAAGATGGCCTTCAACGGGGAATCACCAAAGAAGAAATGATGGAAGCCGTTCATGCAGGCGCGGCAATAGAAAGTGGAGCAACTTTAGTACACGGAGTACAAATGATGAACAAGTACAACAAACTATCAATGTAGAATGGAACAAAGTATACTTCCCAAAACTAAAAAAAGCCCTAAAAAATCACTGAAAGCCCAAGAAAATGAGCTTGCGAAAACCAATCGTCAATTAGAGATATTGAATGGGGGCATATTTGCTGATGGTGAACTTCCATATTTTAAGGATAAGATTGCCGAAATAGGACATTTTCCGTTACGTCCGAATAAATTGGAAATCCTTCAGATCAATGTGGGCTATATGTGCAACCAAGTGTGTGAGCATTGTCACGTGGATGCTGGTCCGGACCGAAAGGAAATCATGACACGGGAAACCATGCAACAATGTTTGGAAGTCATTAAAAATACTGGCGCGCATACATTAGATCTTACGGGAGGGGCTCCGGAAATGAACCCTGATTTTCGTTGGTTTGTGGAAGAAGCAGCCAAAGCGGGAATCAAGGATTTTATTGTCCGTTCCAATTTGACCATAATTCGTGCCAACAAAAAATATTACGACTTGCCGGATTTCTTTAAAAAGCATAATGTGCATGTGGTTTCATCGATGCCACATTACACCCGAGGGAAAACAGACAAACAAAGGGGCGATGGTGTTTTTGACAAATCCATAAAGGCTTTGCAGGAACTTAATGCCCGGGGATATGGAATGCCTGGAAGCGACTTGCGTTTGGATTTGGTATACAATCCATCAGGAGCATTTTTACCAGGAGACCAAGCTGCAATGGAACGCGATTTTAAAAAAGCGCTGAAGGAAGATTTTGATATTGATTTTCACAATTTGTTTGCCATTACCAATCTGCCCATTTCCCGCTTTTTGGATTATTTGATCGCTTCCGACAACTATGAGGATTATATGTATGCCTTGGTGGAAGCCTATAACCCTTCCGCTGTGGCCAATGTAATGTGTACTAATACCATTTCGATCAGTTGGGATGGGTGGTTATATGATTGTGACTTTAATCAGATGTTGGATCTTAAAGTGGCCAGCAAAGTCAAACATATTAAGGATTACAACGAAGATATTTTAAACGACAGAAATATAATCATCTCGCAACACTGCTATGGTTGCACCGCTGGTGCCGGAAGTAGTTGTCAAGGAACTGTCGCTTGACCCAAATCCAATGAAAAAGTCTCCTCGAGCGCAGTCGAGAGGTTTTTAAGCTATTATTTTCAATAGGTCTCGACTGCGCTCGACCTGACAAAAGTTACAATTATGAGTTATTTACAAGCTACTGAAGATTTATATAAAGAAGCCGCATTGACCCCAGATGTAGGTCTTTGCTGCACTACCAATCCTATTTGGGAATTGCCCGGATTAAAAATCCCAAAGATCATGCAAGAAATGAACTATGGTTGTGGCAGCACAGTGCATGCCAGAGACCTTTCCAATAATCCAAAAATGCTCTATGTTGGTGTAGGCGGTGGAATGGAATTATTACAATTTTCATATTTCAATCGTCAAAAAGGGGGTGTTGTTGGTGTTGATGTTGTTGATGAAATGCTACAGGCCAGTCGGGATAATTTTAAAATTGCCGAAACGGAAAACGATTGGTTCAAATCTGAGTTTGTTGACTTGAAAAAAGGGGATGCCCTAAATCTCCCTGTGGAAGACAATTCCATTGATGTTGCAGCACAGAACTGCCTCTTCAATATTTTTAAGGAAGAAGATCTAAAACGTGCCATTGAGGAAATGTACCGGGTTCTAAAACCGCATGGCAAATTGGTAATGAGCGACCCGACCTGTGAGCAGGAAATGAATGAAACGCTAAGAAATGATGATAGATTACGTGCACTTTGCCTTAGTGGAAGCCTGCCCATTAAGCAATATGTAAAGGCATTAACGGATGTTGGTTTTGGAACCATTGAAATACGAGCTCGAAAGCCTTACCGTATTTTGGACCCAAAAAACTATCCTACGGACGAGCTCATTTATATTGAATCTATCGAGGTCGCGGCCATTAAAGACCCGATGCCGGAAGATGGACCCTGCGTATTTACGGGTAAAGCAGCTATCTATTTTGGCGATGAGGACTATTTTGATGACAACAAAGGACACGTTTTGTTAAGGAACCAGCCCTTGGCGGTTTGTGATAAGACTGCAGGAGCACTCGGTTCTCTTGGAAGAGATGACATATTTATAAGCGAATCTACTTTTCATTATGATGGTGGTGGCTGTTGTTAAATTGGCCATCATCCCGAACAAAAATTTACGCTAAACACATATTGAAGAAGAATCCCCGGATGAAAAGAACATTCATACTGGTTGTCCTCCTATGGAATGCTATTTCGTACTCCCAAGAAACAACCGGAAAGGTAGAAGGAAAAATAACCTCACAGGAAGGCATCCCTCTAGAAACCGCAACAGTGCTGGTTTTGGATACCGAAACCAATTTTAAATTTGGAGCTATTTCAAAAGAATCCGGTTACTATTCAGTAGCCAATATTCCACCGGGCAACGCTTATACGATTACTGTTAGTTTTATAGGGTACCAATCGGTATCAAAACAAAACATTAGCATTAATCTTAGCGAAACCAGTTATCATGACTTTGTTCTAGAAGAAATGAGTCAAACTTTGGAAGAGATTGTTGTGATTGCGGACAAAAAGAACAATTCGAGTATTGAGCAAACCATTAATTCAAAATCGATTCAAAATACGCCAACAATAACCAGGAGCATTCAAGATTTGACCCGTACCCTCCCTGAAGCAAATTTGAATTCTTTTGCCGGTGCCAGTAATCGCTTTAACAACCTTAATATTGATGGTGTTGCCAATAACGATGCTATTGGGTTTCAGGAACCATCGAGCGGAGCTGCGGGATCTTCAGCAAATGGTAGCCCGGGCAGCTTGGCCAGAACACAGCCCATTGGTTTTGGGGCCATAAAACAATTATCCATTAAAACTGCCCCTTTTGATGTTAGTATTGGAAATTTTACCGGAGCCAATATTGATGTTGTAACCAAGAATGGAACAAACCAACGGCAAAGTGAGATTTATGCCTTTGGAAATAATCAATTGTTGGTAGGGCGCTACGCGGATGGCATAGAACAAAACGTGCAGTCCTTCTATGATTTTCAATTGGGTTTTTCTACCGGTGGCGCCATAAAAAAAGATAAGCTGTTTTATTTTATAAATTTTGAACAAGCTAACTCCAGCAATCCTGTTCTGAATGCCCCCGGGAGTTCCAGTTCCAATATTTCAACAGAAACAGTTTCATTGGTTGCCGATAAGCTTCGAACAGATTACAATTATGACCCAGGGACGTTTACCAATGCCAATCTAAAGACCAACAGCACCAAACTATTTTTACGGTTCGATTTCAATATTTCAAAAAACACCAAATTAACGCTGCGGAACAATTATGTAAACAGCTTTGCCGATAATTTGGAATGGAACGAGTCCATATTCAATTTTGGAAACCAAGGATTTCGGCATAATAGTGTGGCAAACAGCTTTACAGCTGAATTGAATTCAAATTTTAAAAACTCCAGCTCCAACCTGTTCAGTATTGGGTATAATATTGGAAGGGAAAACCGTGATTTTGATGGAGAATTATTTCCCCATCTGCAGATTTCCGATGCCTCCAATAGAATCTTTGCAGGTACCTATCGTGAAGCCTCCGTCTATACTACTGATTTGAACACACTTCAGATTTCTGACAAATACACCTTGTTTAAAGACAAACACACGTTTACTTTTGGTGGTTTGGCGCAGTACAATGATGTTAATTATGGATTTTTGTCCGCCTGGAACGGACGTTGGGAATACAGCTCTTTGGATAATTTTTTAAATGATAGCCCATCCCGTATTCGAGGAGTGTACCGCTTGGAAAACAATACTTTTGATTTTGTACAAAACAACCCCTCGGCTACCGTAGATGTATTGGTAGCCGGTCTTTATGCACAAGATCGTTTTAGATATTCCGATAAATTGTCTTTGACTTTCGGACTCCGACTGGATTCCCAGTTCTTATTAAATGATATCCCTTTGAGCGAAGAAGTTACAAATACCCCTGAGTTTAGCCAGTTCAGTAATAAGATTAGAACAGCTCCCCACATAAACCCGAGGTTAGGTTTTGAATATGTATTTGATGATGAAAGAAAAATAAAATTACATGGAGGATCCGGACTTTTTACGGGAAGACTTCCTTACCTATGGTTTGCCTATGCCGAATATATTTCTGGAACCCAGTATTTTAATGTTGATGTAAGGCCAGATGGCACACAGCCCATTGTGAACGATGTTTCTGAACTGGCCGGAAGCTCCCCAATTGCCGAGATAAATTTGGTGGATACTGATTTTGAACTTCCAAGGGAATGGAAAAGCAATCTAGGTGTAAACCTTGCATTGCCCAATAACTATGATTTATCTTTTGATGCCACCTACACTAAAGTTCTAAAAGGCATCTTCTTTCAGTCCATTAACAGACAGGACAATTTGGGCACATTTGATGGCGCCGACAACAGGTCTTACTTTTTAGAGACGGGAGACGCCATCAAAATCAACTCGAATTTTACAAACGTCTTTCTTTTGACCAATTCTGAAGCAGGATATAGATACAACCTAACCTTGGGGCTATCCAAATCTACCCAACACTATACTGGGTATTTTGGCTATACCTATGGTAGAAGCGAGGATATTTCGAGTACAGTTCGTAGCTCCCCTGCCGCAAATTATGAATGGAACCAATCCATTACCCCAAACGCCCCCAGTTTGTCCGCGTCTAACTTTGATTTGCGCCATAAGATTGTAAGTTCCCAATCTTATGCTTTCACTTTGGGAAATAATAGCCAGTTAGAAGTTTCAGCGCTTTACAATGGCACTTCGGGCAGTCCATTTTCTTTTGTGTATCAAGGCGACGTAAACCGAGACGGCTCTTCCAGAAACGACCTCATCTATATCCCAAGGGATGCTTCCGAGATCAACCTTATCGACATTGAAGACACTAATGGCAGTGTTACGCAAACCGCTGCACAGCAATGGGAGCGTTTAAATACATTTATAGAAGCCAATGACTACCTCAAGGAAAATCGTGGAGGTTATGCAGAACGTAATGAATCCAAAACCCCATGGAACCATCGTTTGGATGCCAAGTTAGGTTACAACCTTAATTTGGGTGGAACAAAACAACTGCGCTTTTCCATGGATATTCTCAATGCCTTTAATTTGATAAACAAAAATTGGGGAAGGCTTGTTTTTGTACCCAATGTGGTAAATTCCAATTTTAGCATTCTCCGTTTTACGGGTATTGAAAACAACCAACCCGTATTCCAGTATAGCAATACGGATGAAACACCTTGGGTAGTGGACAACCAAAACTCACGTTGGCGAATGCAGTTTGGTGTTACTTATAAATTTTAAAGGTTTGGAAATTGCACTTATCGGTTTGTATAAGAATAGTAAGGGGGTAAAATGCACTTACTTTTCGATTTAGCACTTAGCTAAATTTATTAAAAAGCACTATGTTTTGGTTTGACACTTAACCCCTTATTATTTTTATACGTTGTTGTGTGTAGCTTTTTTTATCGTTCTCCAACCCAATGTGGATAAATGGGAGCTTGTTTTGAAACTGCATTTAAATCATCCATTTGTTGTGCAGATAATTTCCATTCAACCGAATTTAAATTATCTATAAGTTGTTTTTCGTTTCTAGCTCCAATTACAATATTTGAAACCGTTTTGTTTTGAGCTAACCAATTGATAGCAATTTGCGGAATACTTTTTCCTGTTTCATTTGAAATGCCGTCTAGTACATCTACTACATTATATAAAAATTCATTTTCAACAGGAGGTGAGCCAATATCTCCTCCAGATTTTATTCTTCCTTCTGAAATAGGTTGATTTCTTCTAATTTTACCAGTCAATCTTCCCCAACCTAAAGGGCTCCAAACCATTAACCCCATTTCTTGGTCTTTTATAAGGGGCATTAATTCTTGTTCATAATCACGACCAATAAGTGAATAATAACCTTGATAGATAACATATTTTTCTAAGTTATGTCGTTCTGAAATAGATAATGATTTCATTAATTGCCAAGAAGCAAAATTTGAACACCCTATATACCTTACTTTTCCACTTGAAACTAAAGTGTTTAATGTTTTTAGTGTTTCTTCTATAGGCGTGTTTACATCAAAACCGTGTATAAAGTAAATGTCTACATAATCTGTATTTAAACGTTTTAAACTGTCTTCACAAGCTTGAATTATGTGGGAACGGGAAGAACCTTTGTCATTTATTCCACTTCCCATTTCAAACGAGCCTTTGGTTGAAATAATTGTTTTTTCTCTTTTTCCTTTAATGGCTTTTCCTAAAATTTCTTCGGATGCTCCTTGAGAATAAACATTAGCTGTATCAAAAAAATTGACTCCTCTCTCTATACATATGTCTATTAACCTTGATGCTTCTTTTACATCTATCTGACCCCAGCGTTGAAAGAATTCGTTTGTACCTCCAAACGTTCCTGTGCCTAAGCTTAATAATGGTACTTTTAATCCTGATTTTCCTAAATTTCGATATTCCATTTGTTATAGTATTTAATACAACAAATTTGAAAGAAAAAAAGGTGGCTTTAAAAGATAAACCTCACAGATAAAGTGTGATGAAAGTCACGCTAATTAGTAATTAACCTACTTAAAGTTTCTCTTGAAACTCCAAGATATGACGCAATCATTGTCTTTGGGACTCGTTGAATTAGAGATGGATATTGTTTGAGTAAATCTTCGTAACGGTTTTTAGCATTATTACTTATCAAGCATAAAATTCTCCTTTGTAATAAGATGTGTTCTTTTGTCGCTTTTTTTCTAAAGAAGGATTCCATTTTATGCAAACTATTACACAATTTTTCTCTGTTTTCCAATGTAATAAATAAGCTATTTCCGTCCTCTAGACATTGAATGTTTAATGTCGCTATTGTTTGATTGTTATATGCTTGAGGGTCTGTTATCCAAGAGTTTTCTGTAGCAAATTGTAAAATATGTTCTTTGTTTTCTTCATTTCTATGAGAGGCTTTTAAAAGTCCATTTAATATAAAAAAGTCATTATTTACAAAATCTCCTTCTTGTATAAGGAATTGGTGTTTTAAAAATCTTTTCTGACTAAAGTGAGATAGAACAAACTCAAACTCTTCATCTGTCAATGAGATGATTTTTTCTATATGTTCTCTAAGTATTTTACTCATTAATGATTAGGGGATTTTTCAAGTTACACACAACGTTTAAGATATCGTTCGTTTAAATGAATGATATCGTCCGATAAGTGAAGTTCGGAGATTTTTGGTTAAGAATCAAGCTGGAATTGATCAATCCATTTTATGATTTAATACAGGGTTTTACCACCATACCCCATTCTACTAGAATTTGGAATGTCTTTTATCCTACAAATGATTCCCTTAAACCGACTCGCCGGTCGGTCTGTTTTTTTGGTTACCCGTTTTTAGGTTCGTTTTTTACTTTTCACCGATTTTTCTTACAGCTACATCCTCATTTCTTTTGGTTGGGGCAAATCTGCAGAATCTTTGTAACAGACTTAACGGTCTATTTAACCCAAAACCCAAATCTTATGGAAAAGAACCTAAAAAAACGCGAAACCATTCACCGTTTGTGTGCCAAAGGCCTTGAAATCTTTCATGAAAAAGGCTATTACAATACCAGTTTAGATGATATTCTTAAAGAACTGGAGCTATCCAAAGGTGCATTTTACCATCACTTTAAATCCAAGGAGGACTACTTTATAAGTATTATACAGAACCTTGTTGTCCAAAAAGTGTATGCCCTGTTGGTGGAACCCTTGAATACGCAAGAAAATCCATTGCCCGCTATTTTGGATACCTTACAAAATGCATTGGAGCCTGGAAAACGCAATGAAATGGCCTATGGTTTTATGCTCAATGACTTTTTGACCGAGTTCAACAAACGGAATGAGGAAATCAGTACGTATTTAAAAGATATCATTAAGGTATGGGAGGTCAATTTGGTTTCCGTGTTGAAACGTGGAAAATTGGATGGCCATATTGCCCGACATATTGATTGTGAAGGTGTGGCTACTTATATCATTGCTTCCTATTTGGGAATTCGCTCCTTATTGATGGATAGTACGAACAGACAATTAAAATATCAATACATTCAGCAATTAAAGCACTATTTCAGTTCAATTTCTGAACGCCAAACCGTGGCTTAATTATCCAAAATGCCCAAAAGTTTATCCACTACCTGTTGTGGTGCAATGGACTCCATTGCAGATTCATATCCCTTGGGAACTTTGTTCCCATATACTGAAGTGGGAATCAAAGGGTAACGTTCTCGATCAGCCAACAAAGCATTATCCATAGGTTGGTTAAACGGATAAAACCCAGCATACGGATGGGTAACTCCCCATATAGTAATCACAGGAATACCATAATTTGCGGCCAGATGGGCATTGCCACTATCCATGGAGAGCATTACGTCCAAGTTGGAAATTAAATCCAACTCTTCAGATAGATTAAGCTTTCCAGCCATAGTAAGCGTGTGCATAAATTCATTTTCAAAAGCCTGTAACTGCTTTATTTCAGAATCCCCACCACCAAAAAATAATATTTTATACTTATTGGTATTGTTTAGGTTTTTTATAACCTCTTTCATTAGTTGGATGGGATACATTTTTCCCTCATGAGCTGCAAAAGGGGCAATGCCCACCCACTTTTTTGTGTCTTGTTGTACAGCTTTCAACACTTTTTCAGAAAGTGGTCGGCGTTGCAGTAATTTCGTGTTGGATAACTGAATAGCATAGCCTAGACTCTCAAATACATCCGCGTAACGTTGATGCGTGCTTTTTAGTTGCTGAAACGCTTTGTTTTTGGCACATGTTAATGCTTTTTTCTCCGCACGTCCCTTATCAATTTGGGCAAAGGGTGTTTTGCCCAATGCAAAATACTTTTGAAGAATCCGACTCCGAAGTACATTGTGTAAGTCCGCTACACCGTCAATTTGAAGTTTTTTAAGTTCTTGGTATAGCCTCCAAAGTCCAACTAAACCTTTGTGTCTTTTTTTAATATCCGCCTCGTAAACTGACACATTTTCAAGGTCAGAAAAAATCGGAACAAACAGCTTTTTAGTTACTACGGTAATCTTAAGTTGTGGATATTTGGTGGTCAATCCCCGCAAGATTGGAACTGTCATGGCAACATCTCCCATTGCTGAGAGCCTAATGACCAGGATATGGGCTTCTTTACCCTTTTTGTCCACGCAGCACAGGATTTAGTTCATCGTCATTGTACATTTTCATCTGTTTGTAGACTTTCATGTATTTGTTTCCTGCCTCTATATCTGCCAATAATTGGTCAATCGCTGTGGAAAGGTCTTCCTTTTGTTCCAAGAGTACGGCCAACTTATCACTACACTTGGCAATATGTTCAGGAGAAGCATCCGTTCTGTTTGCCTCTTCCTGCATGTGATAAATTTTCAAGGCCAAAATAGAAAATCGGTCAATGGCCCAAGCTGGACTTTCCGTATTAATTGTTGCCCCTTTTTTTATCTCAACGGATTGGTATTTGTTTAAAAAATAACTATCGATATATTCCACCAAATCGGTCCTGTCTTGGTTGCTGGCGTCTATTTTTCGTTTTAAATCCAAAGCATCCAACGGATTGATATCCGGGTCTCTTATAATGTCCTCATAATGCCATTGTACGGTATCAATCCAATTCTTTCTGTAAAGTAAATGCTCTATTTGATCTTTAGGGTATGGATTTGTAAATTCCTGATATACATCATCTACAATGTGATAGGTATTTATGCTTTCTTCAAAAATAGTGTAGGCGTGTGCACTAAACATGGGCAAATTAATTTATAGCAAAGATATTGCTTTATGCCTTATTTGCTGATTTCTAAGAGAAAAACCAAAATGGGAATGAAAATTAGTGTTCCAAAGGCCAATTCCCTTAATCGCGTCTTCCGAATAGTCTCCAAATAATTGGTCAAAAAAACAGCAACAGGGAAAAATGTGATCAAAATGGGGGATGCCCCTTTTGGTTTGAAAATTGATACTATCACCCCTACAATAAAAAATAAAAAAACGATTCGCAACACTACCAGTTTACCTCCTCCCTTTTGTCGCAATCGCAGGAATACAACCAGCATTAAAATGAGCATCAATAAAGCATAAACTATTAGCTTATTGTTTGCATACTCGCTGAAAAAACCACTGTTAATCGTATCAATTGAAAACGTATAGTGTTCTGCAAAAAAGGAGAGATTATCTGTGGTTTTTAAAATGGTAAATGTCAAAATAAAAACCGTAAATAGTCCCAAAAGTGGAACAAGCCAATTTTTGACCGTTTTTCTATCATATACATTGATCACCAAAAAAATTAGTGCCAAATAGAGCAATGCCCAATCGTAAAACAAGCTGGCAATACCTATCAAAAAAGAGGCATCAAATAGTCTGTGTTTTACATTCCTAAGGGAACGAATTGATAACAATCGCCAAGCCATCAACAGTAGAAAAAAATTACAGAAAATTGCATTCTTGTCTTCTATAGTATCAGAAAACGCAACTATGAGAAATACAAAGAACAACATGGCATACGAGCTAAAGTCTGTTACCTTTTCTGCTCGTACAATATAGTTAATGATAAAAATGGTAAAGAGCAATACCCCAATAGTTAGAACCTCAAGAGGTATGGTATCTAGTATTACTTCCTTATTTTGAATAAAAAAATGAAAAAAACTATAGAAAAGAAACAAAAAAACAGATAGGACAATGTAGTTAATGGGTTTTGTTTTTCCGAAAAAACTTGAAATCATGCTGTTCTTTTGCTACTTTTGCAACGTAAATATAGCTAAGATGAGCAAGTTTTTTTATGGCATTGAAGACTTATTTGTAAACGTCCTTTTTGCGCCTTACGATTTTTTCCGTTTTATGGGAAACTGGTGGGGCTCCAATACGATTAATTGGATGTTCTTTGTAATTGGTTTTGTTGCAATGATTTATTGGATGAATCAGTTAAAAATTTTCAATGACAATGGTGAGGAGGACAAAAGCATTTCCTCGCACTCTTATCTATAAATCGAATCCCAAATCCTTTCTGTAGTACATTCCTTCAAAATGTAGTTTTTCCATGTTTTGATAGGATTTTTGGAGTGCTTCTCTAAAGTCTTTTCCATAGGATGTGATTGCAATTACCCGACCTCCGTTGGTTACCACTTTGCCATCTGATAATTTTGTCCCTGCGTGAAATACCAAAGAGTCGGCAATGCTATCTATTCCAGTGATTTCCTTTCCTTTTTCATAAGCCTCTGGATATCCCCCTGAAACGGCCATAACAGTTGTTGCAGCTCTTTGATCTATTTCCAAATCGATTTCATCAAGCTTTCCTTCGGCAGTAGCAACCAATAAATCGACCAAGTCATTCTTTATACGAGGCATAACAACTTCTGTCTCTGGATCCCCCATGCGTACATTGTACTCAATTACCTTAGGTTTATCCCCAACTTTGATCAATCCAATAAAAATGAATCCTTTATAAGGTAGATTATCCTTTTTAAGCCCTTCAACAGTAGGTTTTACAATTTGCTGCTCGATCTTTTGCATTAAGATGTCATCTGCAAAGGGAACCGGGGAAATGGCTCCCATTCCACCTGTATTTAGTCCGGTGTCTCCTTCACCAATACGTTTGTAGTCTTTTGCCGTTGGAAGAATTTTGTAATTGGATCCATCCGTCAACACAAAGCAACTCAACTCTATCCCATCCAAAAACTCCTCAATGACCACAGTGGCGCTGGCATCGCCAAACTTGGAATCCAACAGCATCGCCTTAAGTTCCGCCTTGGCCTCATCCAAATCCTGAAGAATCAAAACACCTTTTCCCGCGGCAAGACCATCTGCTTTGAGCACATAAGGTGGTTGTAGGGTCTCTAAAAAGGCATGGCCTTCCTGCAAGTTTTCTGAAGTAAAACTCTGATAGGCTGCTGTTGGAATAGCATGACGCATCATGAACTCCTTGGCAAACTCTTTACTGCCTTCTAATGCAGCTGCAGCTTTTTCGGGGCCTATTACGGAAACATTTTTTAGTTCAGCATCATTTAAGAAAAAATCGTGAACTCCATTCACAAGAGGGTCTTCAGGCCCCACTACTACCAAGGTGATTTTTTCTGCTACGACCAAGGCTTTAATGCCTTTAAAGTCATTAACGCCAATTGACACATTTTTAGCAACGCCAGAGGTACCGGCATTACCAACAATGTACAAGATTATCAAATCCTTTTACCCTCAGAAGCGCGGAGGTTTAGCTTTGGTGAGAGATCAGTCTTTCTGATTAATTCAAGGGGATTTGACTGACGTCCCCCTTCGAAATAAATTAGGGATAGAACAAATTTTCCATAACAAAGGAATCCTATCTAAAACCTTAAGAATTAAACCTACAAATACTTTAAAAATGAGATTAAGAAATTTAATCCAGCGCTATTCCAAAATATACAAATTCCAAATCACTTTTTCCCTTATTGATTAACTCATGTTGAGATTTGGCAGGTATTCTAAGAAAAGTTCCTGGTTTTAAAGTTATTTCTTCTCCATTAACTTTATAAATACCAGTTCCTCTAATAAAATAAAAGAACTCATCCATTGTTTGATGGGCGTGAAGTTCGCAAATTTCGCCAGGAGCAAACATACCATGGGCAAATTGGGTTAATTTGAAATCTGTATTTTTATTCTTTATGAATACCCTTTTTAACCCAGAAAGGTGAGCTGTGGGCTCACCTTTCATGTTTTCAAGGTACTCAAATAACTTCTCCTGAGTTGACAAGACTTTTATTTTTTACCTGTTCTGAAATCCATTTGTATGTAATCTCGGTACTCTCCCTTAAACTCATAGATGGTTCCCAACCCAGTTTTTCCCTAATCAATGCATTATCAGAATTTCTACCGGCCACTCCTGTCGGGCCATCAATGTTTTTAATGGTAATGTTTTTTCCAGAGATATTGATTATCATTTTGGCATAGTCATTGATCGATATCATCTCTTCCGAACCAATATTTACGGGTCCTATGAAATCAGATTCCATAAGCTTTCTCACTCCTTCTACACATTCATCTACCAATAGAAATGAACGTGTCTGTTTACCATCTCCCCAAACTTCGATATGTCCATTGTTTTCTATTTCTGCAACTTTTCTACAAAGTGCAGCAGGAGCTTTTTCCCTTCCTCCATCCCACGTACCTTCAGGGCCAAAGATATTATGGAAACGGGCAATCCTTACATCTATTCCGTGATTTCTGTGATAAGTTAAATACAAACGCTCACTAAAAAGCTTTTCCCAACCATATTCACTATCAGGTGCGGCAGGATAAGCTGAATCTTCTGAACATTTGGGATTGTCAGGGTTCATTTGATTGTACTCGGGGTACATGCATGCCGATGAAGAGTAGAAAATTTTCTTAACTTTTTTGTTTTTTACCTCTTCTAAAACGTTAAGGTTGCATAAAGCTGAATTGTGCATAATATCGGCATCATTATCCCCTGTAAATACAAACCCTGCTCCACCCATATCGGCAGCAAGTTGGTATACCTCATCCAAATCATCTGTCACCACTTGTTTGACAATATTAATATCTCTAAGGTCTCCTACAATAGATTCGTCTGCATTGCTGTTTCCATACTCATTTTTCTTTAGGTCAACCCCTCGTACCCAATATCCTTCTTTTTTCAAACGGTTTACCAGATGTCCCCCTATAAATCCACCTGACCCGCATACTAAAGCTTTTTTCATCTATTTTTTTTTAAAAAGTTTCCTTTGATTAACTCGGCAAAGTTATAATAAATAAAGAGAGGAACAATCTCGAAATATCTTTTCCACAATCTTTTAGGCTCCATTATAAGTCTAAAAAACCACTCCATCCCTATTTTTTGTACCCAACTAGGGGCTTGCTTTACATTGCCAATATGAAAATCAAATGCAGCGCCCACGCAGCAGATGTAATCGACTTTCGTATATTTTGATAGATTAGAAGCAAAAATCTCTTGCTTGGGAGTGCTAAGACCAATCCATACAATCTTGGCTTTTGTTTCATTTATGGTTTGGGCAATGGCGGGATAATCATAATCTGAAACATCGAGGAAGGGAGGACAATATGTTCCTGAAATAGTTGCTCCAAATTGGGTCTCACAGACTTCTTTTAGTATTGCAGCTACTCCTTCTTTTCCTCCGCAAAGGAAATGGGCTGTAGTTGTGTTTGCTGAGGCTATCATGGTCTCTTTAAAAAAATCTGGGCCGTAGCATCGCTGCATTTTTTTTGCGCCTTTGAGTCTGCCTATCCAAGCGGAGGGCATACCATCAGGAAGGTTCAAGAAGAAGGACTGAAGGATTTTCCTAAATATGTAATTTCTTTTTGAATATACTAATCCATGTGCCCCTGTGGCGCTCACACATCTTGATTCAAGAGATTCATAGTCGCTCTTTAACAACAGTTTTACCGCTTTAGCAATATCTATTGCAAATATATTTATCCCTAAAATTTTTACTTCTTGCTCCAAAAGTTCGTATTTTAAATCCCTGACCGGTTCGCCATTGCTCATCCAATAAGACTTTTCCCAAAAGTTAGATTTGGATTGATAAATGTAACCCTATGTATTTTTAAATTGAATTCAAAGCTTTCAGATACATATAACGGTGACCTGAAAACAATGTTGTCGTTTTTTTTGACCTGAAACAAGGGGTGTCCCGCATATATAGTGCCGAATTCCTTACTAATTTCATCTATCCATTCTTTTTTGAAATACCTCATGGAGCCATAAGGGAACGCTACGTTTGTCAATTTTGCCCCGAATTGCTGTTTGAAAAAATTTCGATTCAGGTCAAGATCTGTTTTTACATGGGACAATTGCAAGTTGTTAAAAGGCACATGGGAGAGGCCATGATTCCCAAAATCAAACCCTTCGTGAATCAGGTCAGAAATTTGATCAAGTCCTATTGGCCTTCCATTTGGTAAGCCCAAAGAATTATAATAGGCACTAACAAGACTGTCATTCATGAGGTTTGGTGCAAAATTGATGAAAAAAGTGCAGGTTGCTCCTTCTTCTTTTAACGTTTGGGCCATTTTATACCAACTCTCATAATTGTCATCAAAACTCAGGTAAACTACTTTTTCTCCTGGTTTTTGTTCATAATCATACCCTCTTATCGTATAGCCTTTATGTTGGACAAATCTTATGAATTCTTTTAAGTAATTGTTTCCGTCTTTAAAATAATGATGAAATATGTGTATAGTCTCTGGATAAAGTCCGTCTTTAAGTATTTTATAAAGAAAAGTCCTGTTGAGATTAAAAATCAAGCGCTTCATAGTGTGGTTTAAAGAATAATGTATTTACTTGTTCCAGCTTTTTCAACTTATTTGAGTAATCACAAACAATTATTCTATTCTCAAGAATCTCCTTTCTCTTTTGTGAAATGAAGTTCACTATACTCTGAGTATCTGGCAGCACGGTCAGATTATCAAAAACAGGTATAAGTTCTTCTACAGCTCCCACAGGCAAACTAATGGCAGGTACATCATTCACACACGACTCGAGTACCACCGTAGGCACTCCTTCAACTTTACTTGTAAGTACGAAAAGGTCTATCTGTGAAAATAGTTCTGACGGAGACATATTGGTCACAAATTTAACTTCATTTAGATTTAAATCAATGGCTTTATCTATAACATTGCGCTGGTAATAATTTTCCTGGCCATTAGAGTTTTGCCCTTGTATTATCCAATTGAATTCAATATTGTTGTCTTTTAGGGAATGAGCAATTTCCAGACATCTTTCATGGGCTTTTTGCCAATTCCTATTCCCAAGGGTTCCAATGGTAAGGACTCCCTTTTTCATGTTTTTTTCAGCAATGACTTCTTTTCGTATAGGAGGAAAAAAGACTTTATTGAAATCATTGATCTCAAGACCATATGCAGCAGCAACAGATTTACCAGTCAGAAGGATTCTATCAGCAAGGAACTTGTGAATCTTCCCAACTATCTTTCTAAATGGCTTTGGTGTAAATAATCCTGGCATTTCAGAAATGCTTTTCAGCCCATATATCCTAGAAAAAATCAATCCGGTAATATACAACGACCCATAATTTATGACTGCAATATTTGAATTGAGGTGCTTTTTGAGCTTCAGTGAAAGTCTTATTATATCGAAAATTACTATTAATGGGAAAATCAATACGGTTGGAATATTTCGCTTGGTCGGGCGCCACAGACTCAAAGGGCAATAAATTATATCACTATTGTTATGAATGGACTCAAATTTTGAAATACCTTTAGGTGCAACAATAATATGTTGCTTTTTATCTTTTTTTGTGGCCAATTGTACAACTTGGTTATGGGGGCCTCCAAAAGTTCTTGTATATAATATGTGGATGCAATTCATCTACTTATGGTAATGTATTATAAAGATTGATACTGTATCAGTATCTCTGTACAATCGAACGTCTAAATCTTTACAGGGCAAAATAGATGTTCGTGCTTTTGATTTCATCTGACATTATTGCTAAAGGAAATGGATAACAGAATGTTTGACAGGTATTGAATTGCTTTTCTTCAATTCCAGAAGGTACTTAATTTTTTTAACAACTTATATGAAAAACGATAATTCTCCATCTACTTTAAATCAAGCCCCAAAAATATGCAATTTTCATTATTCTGAATACATCCAGAGCATGATGCCTCTTAAAGAGATATTTCGTAGACATTAGATATGAATTCGCCAAAATCTCTGGGTTGAATACTCTGCTTATGCTAAAATATGTCCTTGTGTTTAATTAAGTTTGTTAAAAATGTTATTCATAATATCCGAAGTAAGAGCCTTATTTTTCAATGAGGGTGTTCTAGGGATATACCTTTTGTCATTGGTTAACAATTCACTGAATTTAGAAGTGAAGGTCTCAGGTTGTTGTAAATCCATCACTGCATGCATGTCAAGATCTATCATGTCCACAACATCAATTAGTTTTTGATGATATGGCACTATAAGCATATTGCATCCTACCAAATAAGCAATTACAGCGGAATGATATCGTGTAGCAATAAAGTACTTGCATTGAGCCAAAGGCATTACAAATTTCTCAGTACTATCTGAATGCTCATAAATTGTAACCCTGTTGGGGTCGATTTGGTACAAATGCTTTTTCAATTTTTCGCTTAATGGAATATCTGATTCCCTAAATCCTCCTCTGAACACAAAAATTCGAATGGATATGTTTGTCTTTTTGTATATAGATCCAATTTGGGGTATTAGACTATGAGCCCATAAATTGTCTTCACTGGGTTTGGATGAAAAATTAAAAGAGGTTATGGAAATCCCTACCAAGGAATCACTTTTTACCCTTATGTGCTCCACTTCCCTATGAAGGGATGCCAAATCAAAAGTGAGGTGTTCCTCTGAAGAGAGTGATTTTTGCGATAAGTTGTTCAAATTTTTCAACGAAACTTTATCTCTTACGGTAATATGATTAGCAAGTAATAAGGATATTTTTGTATATTTTTTGATTGTCGAAGAACCTAAGGGTGCATATCCTACCCCTAGGTAATATACCTTTTTAAAACATAGTCTATAAAACAAAGAAATGGTAAGAATCTTTGTAAGATATAAATAATGCCTTTTTAGGCGTTTTTTGTGATAGTCATCATGGAAATGCGTGCCACCGCCAAGTATCAATACTTTCGTCTGGAAAAAAATTTTTAGTATGCTCAACAAACTTGGAGAGACATAGGTTACTTTACTTTTAGTGTTACTACTTTTTTTATTTACAATAAAAATTTTGCCAATTATATTGACCGTATCAAGATACTCTAGCAACGCTTCCAGCATAAACTCATCGCCAAAATTGTCTCCTCCATAGTGGCCAATTATAAATGTATTTTTTCTTTCCATTACAACTTCCAGCTGTTTTTTGCTTTTTTAATTTCTTTATTCTCAATCGAGCCATTTTGCTCTAACCAATCATACAACGTATTGAAAGGTTGTCTGTAGATCTCCAATAATTCTTTGGTGAGTTTGGAATCCAATTTAGGGCTTTTGGTTTTAGATGATATCTTAATCACCTCGCTGATGCCGTTCAATGCCTTGGTGGTAAATTTATTGATGGGCATTTTCCTTTCCAGATAAACAAGGGTAGAGGAATAGCTATTGCCTTTCGGCTTCCTTTTTAAAGAGGTAGGAACATAATCTGGTGAAACATTTAGAAAAGAATAAATACTGCGAAGAGTAGTTTTAGGTGTGTTTTGAATGTCATCGAACAAAACCAATCTAATTTGGTCTTTTTCAAAATTTTCATGGAGTTGTATTATAGCATCCGTATATAAACTACGTCTTATCAATTCTGAATAAATAGTCTCAGAACCGGATCTGTAATCATCAATTGCCTTTCTAATACCATCATCAAGAGATATAGTCTCGATAATCTTTTTTCTCATCAACCAAAAGAAAGCGGATATTGTTCGCTCTACAGGATTTCGAAGCGCAACTATTATTTTTATGTCAGGGTATTGTCTGCGGGCCTGTTCTATAGAGGTCACGTCCCAAATGTAATCTACAGAGGCACTCCCCAGTTTTTGATTGACAGAAGCATCTGCAAAAAGACTTTCAAACCAATCAAGGCCTTTTTGATTGAAGATTTCTCCTCTAAAATAGTAGGTTTCATTCTTTCCTCCTCCCACGAATAACTCAGGATGCTCATTAAGACAGTGGTAAATCCATGTAGTTGCACACTTTTGGGCTCCAATCAGTAGAAAATCTAGATTCATATAGTTGTCTTCATAAGTAATCTTAAAACCCCCTATAAATTAATAATTGTCTTACACTTGTTTATATCTGGCAACTGAATTGGTTTTATGCCTGCCCAGAGGCCTGCAAAAATGATATGTTAAAAAGAAAAAAACCAACGAAATAGTCTCTTTTACAATAGATGGGCCAATTAGGCTTTTAATTGAAATAATCATAATAAAAGAGATAAAAAGCATTTTGTCATATCCTCTTTTCAGTGAAATTCTAAACATTTTGGTCAATACAAGAATAAAAAGAATTAATGATATTATACCGGAATTGAATAAAATCTCGAGATAGGTGTTGTCAAGATTACTCTTATAAGCAAAATGAGAATCAACGCCAGGTAAATAAAACCTTGAACCATAGTAAAATCCATGGCCAATAAACAACGATTTCAGATCAATATTCTCAAGAGCAAAAAGCCAATATTTTACACGCCCTGTCAGCTCGAATAGTTTTGAAGTATCCCCGTCACGTAAAATGTAAACATCAATAAAGTCGGTTTGTGAGACTGCATAAAGAATAACAATACAACCAACAAAAAAGAGAATTGCAAATCGTTTAATATTAGTAATTAGATACAAAAAAACTATTAATGCAACAATCAAATACGCAAATCTGGATTTTGTGCCGAAAATCACAAGAATACCGACAATAATATTGATGGCATCTACAAGAGTTTGTTTTCTCTTATAAAACAAAAAAGTGGAAACTGCCAACGAGAAGAGTACTAGCTCGGCCATCTCATTCGGTGGGATATACAACAATAGATTACCAGCAATCCGGTTTTGAGCTATGAAAGACCCTACTTGGGAGTCTGGAAACAAAAGACAGCTAATACTAAAAATCAGTACAATGTTTCTATAAGGAATCAGGATATTCTCAGCGCTTTCTGCATGGTTAAAAACTGTTCTGGCAGCGTAAATTAGAATAAGCAGTTGAAAAAACTTTGAAACGCTGATAATAGGGTTTAGCGAAATGGCTGCACTTAAAAACATAAAGGCGTAAAAACCATTCATAACCCAGTTTTCTCGATTGAATTTGAAGGTTATACCGCTGACCTTACCTGCAAATAAAAAAATCGAAAGCAGGCACCCCAATGAAAAAATATTGCCAACTTTTATGATACTTGATCTCGCTTGATCAACATCATGAACATGTATGCTGTCTTGAAAAAGGCCTTTTCCATATACCGCCAACAACAACAATGAAATAAGGATATAATTAGTCGTCCTGGAGTTCATTTTTTCTAAGGTATGAAAATAAAAAATGGATGGCCCAAACAGTGGGGACCGTCATTAAATAATATACTTCTTTGGCATTTGCAAACTGGAATAGACTTAAAAGTAATACAAGGCCCAATTGAAGCATGACCATAAGAAAAAGTTGCTTCCTTTTCTTATTGATTACCAACCATGGGCCCAATGGGCCGGCTGAAAGAAAAAGTACACCGCCTATAAGATATATTGTTCCATATTCTGAAACAAAATCATATTGTTTCCCATATAAGAACGCGAATAAGCTTTGAGCAAAAAGAAAATACAACAAACAATAAAATGCGGATAACACCAGTGAAATGTTTCTAAGTTTCTTAAATTCAGCCAATCCATTTCTTTTTATTGAAGGAAGAGCTACAAAGTTGATAGCCCCTTTGGTCAAGCTAAATACCAAAAAGACAAGACCATGGACACCAATACTGGCCACTGTCTCTTTATCGAAAAATAATGCCGCGTTGAGTTTATCGAATTGAAATAGGTAAACGGTTCCGACACTTTGAAATGCAAAAGTAATATTCGATTGCCAAATATCTTTTAGGGATGATAATATTCTTTGGGCCTGCTGCTTTATATTAATAGTGCCGTCAAACGTTACCCAGGCCAAAAAAAAGGGAATAGCGGAACTAACTAAGATGGCGACCGGTATCCCCTCCGTATAGTAAGCGCTGCACAGCAGTACTGAAGCCAAAAGTAATGCAGATTTTGTTACATCCTCAATCAAAATGGGCTTTCTAAACGACATGTCGTAGGTCATTGAACTACAAAAAACCCTTGTTATGGATGTGAATATGGCCGCATATGCCAATGCAATGATATTATATAAGGGAATGGTCAATGGGGTAAAAGACAACGCAACACCTCCGAGTAAAACCAGATGCCCAAAAATAAGTATGAAACGAATCTCATCGGATATATCTTTTGGATTGTTTTTTGCAAAAACTCCATTGTCCAGACCAAAAGATGTAAACACACCCATTACTCTTACAATGCCCCAATAAATCAGGAAATCCCCAAAAAACTCCTTGGAAGTAAATAGACTTATTGCAAAAATCACCAAGGCACTACCTACTTTAGATGACAGCCGCAGTAGTATGGAAAAGACATTCTTAAAATTCATTTTTTTTTAAAGCCTGATAATCTATAATTTGTAACAGATGAATTTGTTTAAGATAATCGTATCTATTCCCAGAATAAGCGAGATTTCGTTTTTGAGAATCCTTTGTAACACCTTAATCATCAGTTTTAATGGTAAACAAATTATAATGATGCCCCTTTATACACTTTGCTTAATCCAAAAGACAGTGTTTTTGCAAAGATATATGTCTTGGATATACTTCAAGAGTTTCCGTACACTTTTTATACTTTTTTCAAATTTTAAGACTAAATCTTACAATATTCTTTCAACAAGAGTCAGGGTTTAAAGCCTTACTCTTCATCCACATTGAATGCATTATTTTCTTTGTGAGACTTAGTATATTCTCAAGACTCCTAGACTGCACTTCGTCTCAGCTCAAACCAGACATCTCGGGGTGACTATCCAAAGAGATTTTGTCCCTATTTAACCAGCGGTATTCAGAAATAGTCTATAAATCGAATCCCAAATCCTTTCTGTAGTACATTCCTTCAAAATGTAGTTTTTCCATGTTTTGATAGGATTTTTGGAGTGCTTCTCTAAAGTCTTTTCCATAGGATGTGATTGCAATTACCCGACCTCCGTTGGTTACCACTTTGCCATCTGATAATTTTGTCCCTGCGTGAAATACCAAAGAGTCGGCAATGCTATCTATTCCAGTGATTTCCTTTCCTTTTTCATAAGCCTCTGGATATCCCCCTGAAACGGCCATAACAGTTGTTGCAGCTCTTTGATCTATTTCCAAATCGATTTCATCAAGCTTTCCTTCGGCAGTAGCAACCAATAAATCGACCAAGTCATTCTTTATACGAGGCATAACAACTTCTGTCTCTGGATCCCCCATGCGTACATTGTACTCAATTACCTTAGGTTTATCCCCAACTTTGATCAATCCAATAAAAATGAATCCTTTATAAGGTAGATTATCCTTTTTAAGCCCTTCAACAGTAGGTTTTACAATTTGCTGCTCGATCTTTTGCATTAAGATGTCATCTGCAAAGGGAACCGGGGAAATGGCTCCCATTCCACCTGTATTTAGTCCGGTGTCTCCTTCACCAATACGTTTGTAGTCTTTTGCCGTTGGAAGAATTTTGTAATTGGATCCATCCGTCAACACAAAGCAACTCAACTCTATCCCATCCAAAAACTCCTCAATGACCACAGTGGCGCTGGCATCGCCAAACTTGGAATCCAACAGCATCGCCTTAAGTTCCGCCTTGGCCTCATCCAAATCCTGAAGAATCAAAACACCTTTTCCCGCGGCAAGACCATCTGCTTTGAGCACATAAGGTGGTTGTAGGGTCTCTAAAAAGGCATGGCCTTCCTGCAAGTTTTCTGAAGTAAAACTCTGATAGGCTGCTGTTGGAATAGCATGACGCATCATGAACTCCTTGGCAAACTCTTTACTGCCTTCTAATGCAGCTGCAGCTTTTTCGGGGCCTATTACGGAAACATTTTTTAGTTCAGCATCATTTAAGAAAAAATCGTGAACTCCATTCACAAGAGGGTCTTCAGGCCCCACTACTACCAAGGTGATTTTTTCTGCTACGACCAAGGCTTTAATGCCTTTAAAGTCATTAACGCCAATTGACACATTTTTAGCAACGCCAGAGGTACCGGCATTACCCGGAGCAACAAACAGTGTGTTTACTTTCGGGCTTTTAGAAATTTTAAGGGCAATAGCGTGTTCTCGGCCGCCTGAACCTAGAATTAAGATGTTCATCAACTAAAATTTTGCCAAAAATACACTACCGAAGTCCCTTTCTAAAGTGTTATCTACTTTTTATTTCTACCTGTGAAATCACGGTGCTCAGTTTTCTCCAAATCTTCTTTGGATAGTCCTTTGAAAAACTCAAAAGTTTTTCGCATACCTTCCTCGCGTCCAACTTTTGGTTCCCATCCTAAAATTTCCTTGGCTTTAGAAATATCCGGTTGTCTTTGCATTGGGTCATCTTTGGGCAACGGCTTGTATATAACCTTTTGATCGGTTCCAGTAAGCTTAATAATTTCCTCTGCAAAATCCTTAATGGTAATCTCATGAGGGTTTCCAATGTTCATGGGCATGGTATAATCACTCATCAACAAACGGTAAATTCCTTCAATCTCATCGTCTACATAACAGAAGGAACGAGTTTGTGAACCATCTCCAAATACGGTTAAATCTTCTCCACGAAGTGCCTGACCCATAAAAGCTGGAATTACACGGCCATCATTCAATCGCATTCTAGGGCCATACGTGTTAAATATTCGTACAATTCTAGTGTCTAGACCATGAAAACGGTGGTACGCCATTGTAATGGATTCCTGGAAACGTTTAGCCTCGTCGTAAACTCCTCTAGGACCAATGGTATTTACATTTCCATAATATTCTTCTGTTTGCGGGTGAACCAAAGGATCTCCGTAAATTTCAGAAGTTGATGCAATCATAAAACGTGCACCCTTTTCTTTTGCCAATCCCAATAAATTATGTGTGCCCAAAGCTCCCACTTTAAGTGTCTGAATTGGAATCTTTAAATAGTCTATTGGACTTGCCGGTGATGCAAAGTGAAGGATATAATCCAATTCTCCTGGAACATGGACAAACTTAGTTACATCATGATGTGAAAATTCGAACTGCTCCAGTCCAAAAAGATGTTCAATGTTCTTAAGGTCACCTGTTATCAGGTTGTCCATTCCAATAACGTGGAAACCTTCCTTTATAAATCTGTCGCATAAATGTGAGCCTAAAAAACCCGCCGCGCCTGTGATGAGTACTTTTTTCATTATTGAGATTATGTTGTTTCAAAATTTTGAACAAAAATAAAGGAGTCCTTCGGTTATTAGAGTATCTTCTGATTAAATTCACATTAAGAAGTTGAATTCACTTTAATAGGCTTTCTCTTCTCCTTTAAGAATATTGAAAATGGTTTGTATTATAATTTTAATATCCAAAAGAAGCGACCAATTCTCAATATAAAAAAAGTCATAGCGCGTACGATTAATTATATCTTCTTCTTTTTCTATTTCACCTCGATACCCTTTTGCCTGAGCTAAGCCTGTAATTCCCGGTTTGACATAGTGCCTCAACATATATTTTTGTACCGTTGTATTGTATTCATGATTTTGTCTCCATAAATGAGGCCTAGGTCCAACAACAGACATTTGACCAAATAGCACATTTACAAATTGAGGGAGTTCATCTAGGCTTGTTCTTCTTAAAAAAGCGCCCAATTTGGTGATTCTCGGATCGTTTCTTGTTGCCGATTTTTCCGTCTCGTTGTTGATTCTCATTGTTCTAAACTTGTAGCAACCAAACCCTTCTTCATTAAAGCCAGGCCTATTTTGGCGAAAATATATAGGGCCTTTAGAGTCTAGTTTTATTAGCAACCCTATCAAGGGTAATAACCAAGAAAGTAATAATACCGAGACCAATAACGAAAAGGCAAAGTCAAAGCACCTCTTATAAAATCTGTTAAATGAATCTTCTAGAGGAATCTCTCTTAGCGAAAGAATCGGAAAATATTCGTAGTAATCCAATTTCAAGTCCTTGGTGAAAATTTCCTTGTTATCTGGAATGAATTTGAGCTTTATCAGATTGTTATCTGCATAATTGATTAGTTTTGCAATCTCTTTGTCACCCAGTTCCTTAATAGAACTGTATATTTCGTCAATGTTTTGGTCCTGGACATACTTGAAAAAATCAGCCAACTTAAAAGCATTGTCTTTCGGAGAAAATTGTTTGACCACTTTATAACCGTATCCCCTATGTTTTTCAAACATGTTTATTAGTTGATCTGTTTTCTTGTTATTCCCGAGAACCGTAATATATCTCAAATCTCCCTTTATTTTGGCCCTATAGGTCATCAAGAGATAGTAATTGAGAAACTTGAATATGAACACCAAGACGAAAACTAACAAGAAAAAAAGGCCCAGATTTAATCTGCTGATATTTGGCTGTTTAAAAAGACCGATAAAAGCATACAAAATCAAAAAGAAAAAGAAAAATTGGGTTATTAATTTCCTCAAAATAACCGGAACCTTGGTATACCTAAAGATTTCATAAAACCCACTCTTAATGGAAAGAACTATCCATGCTAAAGAAATATATGAATGGAAAAGCAAACGTTCATAAAGATTCATTGGCCATAAATAAGCAAAGGTGTTGATTATGGCTAAATCTATTACATATGAAATAGGTGTAATCAGATTTGAATATGGTCGTTTTTTAAAAAGCATTTTGTGCGTTCGAATAAGGATTATATAGTGATGTCAATCCTGAAAAACTAGTTTGTTTTATTCATATAAATAGCTTCCGACACCTTTTTTTTGACATGATGTTTTCTGTTTCCTTTTAACGCTATATCTCCGATTTCATAAAATAGCAACTATAATGTTATCTGTCATAAATACAAGCGTATAGAAATTTTGCTTGCAAATGTAGCTATTCATCTATCAAAATTGCTATAAAGCATCTTGTTTTTGTACTATTCTCCTAGTTAGCTCAAAGTGCTTTTTGAAAAAAAGACAAGCAGTTATAAAAGGAAAAAAAAGCCATCGTCAAGTTTCTCTCAAAATAGGACTCTGTTAACCCCGCTAAAATAAAAACCCCAACAAATATGATATAATAACCATTGTTTGAAAGAATTGCTATTCTAATCATATAGACAAAAGAAAAGAGAAACAACACAACTCCCAAGACTCCAGTTCCTAGAAAGATTTGTAAAAATATGTTATGGGTGTTAAAATTATTGTTCATTGCAAAAAGTCGATTGTGCATATATATTTTATAACATAATTCAAGTTGGTCTTTTTGATCTCCAACACCAACACCTATGATGGGGTCCGTTTTAATGACCTTAACCGTACAATCCCATATGGACTGTCTCATTCCACCCCAATATTTATCTTTGGAGTTCTCCTGGTTATAATTGACCACCTCCTTCATTTTTTTCCCAAAGTAAGGGTTGGCACAATAGTTTAAGAAAATCACAGCTACCATTGCAAAAAGTATTTTGATAAAAAGAAAGGGGGTTTTTCTCAAAACCGATTGTACAAAGAATAATGTACAAACACAAGCAGCAGTGAGAAAGATAAGGTTCCTGCTATTGAGCAATATCAATGTAATTGTCAAAATGAAAACGGTAGCGATTTCTAGAGCAATTGGCCTAAACAATCTGATATGATTTTTAAATAATTTGATATAGGTATAAGTAATCAAACAAAAAGAAATCAGTAGAGAAAAGCCCAAAAAGTAATTGTCTACAATCGAAGTAGATAAGTTATTTTCTGTTAAAGTTTCCAAGCCGTACTTGCCCGATAAAACCCCATATAACTGTTTGGCAATTGAAAGAAAACTTACTGCGGTCAAGGAAAACCAAAACCCCTGAAAGGTTTTCAAATAGGTTCTATTTCCAATTTCTTCCTTAAATGACAAAAAAAACAAGGGGAAAAACAGTAGAAAGGATTGGGAATATATTTTATCCAATCCATATTCAATGTTGTCAGTATAAATCAAACTTACAATTGAGTAAAAATAATAGGAACATACCACAATCAAAAAGATTAAGTCCTTTCTTCGAAAATTAATTTCTCCTTTAAAAATCTTGTAAAGCCAATACCCGATGATTAGAAGGAATACAGAATTGAATAACCCTCTGCCAAGAGGAAGAGTAATGGCGAAAAGGATTATTAAATTCTCCCAACTTATGCCAAGTTTGGTTTTAGAAATAAGCATCATGGATATGAGTTAATTTGATTCTCTCAAAAAGATATAAATATTAAATCATAACAGCTCTAGAACTTTGCCAGCATTAGTTTAAAGTGTATTTGAGGGTTTCTCTGCATTTCTTTTGTTAGATAATCAAACCAATCCATTTTCATTGAGCAAATTCATGTAAATCTACATTTTTGAGTGTTAGGACAAATTTTCTCTGCTTGGTTGTTTTATTCTCTACTCCAAAAGTTACTTTTTCAAACAAGCTGTCTTTTTTCAGGATTAAAGCCTTATGAAACACTAGTGAGTCTCCCAGAGTTTTAGTATTATTTAAAACAATGTTAATTGACTTGTCTCCACTAGAAAAGTTTTTAAATCCATGGACAAAAGCCCTATGATCTTTGGACAACTTAATAATATTTCCTTTAAGACATAGGTTTAAGATATATTCGTTTCTGTCCGCACTTTTCTGAACAAAAAATGCGTTTATTTCAAAACCTTCGTCCTCAAAAACATATATGTGTTCAATAAGGCTTATTCCTAAATCACTGCATCTATCGATTTTATATATTTTGTTCTCGTCCTTACAGCCTAATATTGTTAGCGAAAAAACGAGAAAGTAAAGTGAAACTTTGTTGTCGAATTCCATATTTTCAATAAGCTCCAAAAGAGACATATGCTTTTGTCATATCAACATTCCGGCTGCTAACGTTTCATTTGTATTCTTTTCAGTCACCGTTATATCTGGGTTCGAGGGTATTTCATAAAGAGCTGATATCTCGGTCATATTTTTTATCTCCCCAGCTCGGGCTTTCTTATACAGTCCCCTTACATCTCTATTTTCACACTCCTCCAAACTTGTGTTTACAAAAACTTCCACATAATTCTCGGCTCCTACCGTTTTTATATACTTCCGGTCTTTTTGGTAAGGAGAAACAAAAGCAGCCAATACCACAATCCCGGCATCGATAAAAAGCTTGGAGATCTCACCCATCCTTCTGTTGTTTTCTGAACGGCCATCCGGACTAAAGGTTAAATCAAAATATCCCCCTTCTGATATTATCTCCGTCCAGAACGTATGTCTTAATTCCTGTATCAAAAAGCTTTTGCTCTCAAGTAAAATTTAAGTTTTTGCTTTATAACTCCTACTCAGAAACGTATTTTTTTAAATATCTATTTAAACCTAATATTCCCAATATTCCCAATATGAGACTTAATAAAACCAAAGGCATTACAAATTTATAACTACTCCAAAATCCTTTCTGTTCAACACCTCTTAACGGAAAATCTGAAATCACATTGATAATGGAAGATTTATTGGCTCTTTCCTTATTAAGTGTTACTAATCTTTCTTTTAGTACATCCCTTTCTTGAATCAAAGCCAATTCCTTGTTTTGCGACTCTCCATTTTCTGCCAAATTAATATTGGTTCCCTGCATGGGTTTGTCCGCTTCTTTCACCAATACTTTTTTATAGAGACTTTGTAATGAATCTATTTCAGATAACTGTTGTGTGTATATACTATCTTGAAGGTCCAAGTTTAAATCATTTTTGTCTTTCTGCAACTTAAAATAGCTATTTGAGGAAATTGATTCTACAATAGCTGGTTGGGTTTTCTTTGCTACATAGCTGTTAGTGGAAATAATTGTAATTTGATGAAACCTGGCATCCATTGCATTGAAATTTTTTAAATAGGCTTCATAATCCAATGCCTTAATGGTAGTGGTATCCAATTCCCTAATAAAATCATCAAACAGTTTAATTTTCTGATTTTCATCTGAATATGAATCCACAAAAATCTCTTTTATACTAGCAGCCTCCCGGTGGTTAATTCCCAATGAAGCAGCTAGTGCTATAGAATCTTCGGCATTGGCAAGATCATTATAGAAATCTATATTGTTATATAACTGTTGTACGCTATTAAAATTGGGTTCCACAACCATTCTGGAAACATATTTCTCCGGTAAATAATTATCCAAAAAATAGCCTCCTACAGCACCTATCACAATCGCTACAGCAAGAATTATAAAATTCTTTTGGATAAAAATCAGAAACAAAATCAATATATGAAAAAGGCCTTTGAAAATACTTCCAATAAAGTTGAAGAACTTTTGAAAAACTCTTCCTATCATGTGAAATAATTGCCCTAAATCTATTTCGTCAGAGGTATTGTTGTTTACCGGTTGGTTTGCCATTTCTATGCGTTAAATATTTGTTTTAAAATCCTATCTGTAATCAAATATGTAGGTTTTACCCCTGTAGTTCCCAAACCACCAGAAGCCAATGTACTTCCTGTCTCCAACGGGTTGTCAGATGCGTAATATGCATATCTTACTTTTACATCTTTTTTGATGCTCTTTCTAATTTTAGAAGCGGATTGAATGGCTTTTTGATAATGTACCCCTTCCATTTCCAATCCAATTACATTCCACGTTGATTCATGAAAAAACTGAAGTATGTCTTTATTTTGAAGTGAGGTCCCCAAAACTGTAACCATAGTTCCTTCTAAAACCTTTAAATCATACCCTTGAAAATCAGCGTTGCATAATTCATTTCTAAAAGGGTAGTTGTCTGCTGTGCCTTCAAAAATATGTGCTGAAGGAATCATTAAATCTCCTTTGCCACCTTCCAAAATACCTGCCTTACCCATAACCGATATGGAATCTACATTTAAAAATATGTGCTCTTCTTCAATACTTATAGGCTTTAAAAGCTCATCAATAGTCTCATATGCTTGCTCGCCAAAAGCGTAATCCATAACAAAGATAACAGGTTTTTTATCTTCAGAAATGTCCTTTGGCAAATCATAGCAACACGTATCTTTTCCAAATTTTACGGAATCAAAAATCTGTACATCTATATTTGCGCCGGACTCATCATCAATAAACAGCATACCGTTATTTTTTCCAATTGTCTCCACTTTTTTGCGTAATTCCTTGTTTTTTGAAGAGCTCAGTGCTTCATAAATGCCCAAAGACTTAGTATCAGGAAATTCCTTGGCTAAAGCTTTTTTTGCGAATAAGGAATTCATCACGCTATGCATATTTGCACTTATAATATGAATTGGTCTTTCTAACAAGTTATGATTATAGAGCGTTTCCTTTATCTTTTTGGCCCATCGTTCACCATGAATATGATGCCCGAGCCTTTCCCTTAGCAAAGGACTAAACGTGATTGTTCTCTTATTTCCTGTAGTTTCCTCCTCAATGGCCAATTTTCCCAACCAAAAAACAACCTTTAAAAAACGATCGGGTGTTTCCAGAGTTCCCAGATTGTTCTGCATTTCTACTACCTCATCAAACGTTCTGCCTAAAATATTAGCAGTATGTATCATTGCAACTTCGCGTTCTGCCTCATTTTTTTCTTCACCTTGCACAAAATCAACTAGTTTATCCCAATCTCGAATTGTGGCTGTTCCGTCCTCCACCAAAACCCGATTGCAAATTTTTCCTGATTCAATAAATAAAAAAGTAAGGTGTGTGAGAATATCGTAGATATCACTCCTGCCTCGTGTTATCTCAATATTCATTTGTTCTTCATCAATACGATAACAGTTTCTTCTTCGCTTGGGTGGAATAATACATTTGATATGCGATTTTGAAAATCCTTCGTCAGAGGTTAAATTAATAAATTGGCACTCTTCAATACCTTCTGGTAGTCTTTCCAATACATAAATAAGCCCGTTGAGCTCTGCTTTTTCATCAGCAACGGAGCCATATATTTCTGGCCTTAACAATAATAAGGCACTACGAAGGGCATTCCCTGAAACCCCTGAAGGCTTATAAAAGCCGCGATTGAGCAAATGACGCATTGTAATATACAAGCGTTCAATGGCATTTGTAGATTCTTGTGCTCTTGTAGTCTGTTTTACTTCGGTTGCCATCATAACTTCTGGCAAAAATACATGAATTACGGTAGTTGCAATTAATTCCCCTAAAAATTTAGTTGTGATTATTATAAGATTGTATGTCTGTTAGTTCTTGAAGTACTCTTTATACCATCTTACAAACTTAGCAAGTCCGTCTTTTAAATCAGTTTTGGGAACATATCCCATTTCGTTTTCCAATTGCGATGTATCCGCGTATGTAGTCTTTACGTCTCCAGGTTGCATAGGTAACATTTTTTTGTTTGCCTTAAAGCCAAACTCTTCTTCCATATAGGTCACAAAATCCAACAGCTTCACAGGTTTTGAATTGCCAATGTTAAAGATGTTGTAGGCTGGTTTTTTGTTTATTTTATAATCTATGCATTTGACCACACCCTCCACAATATCATCTATGTAGGTAAAATCACGCTTCATGTCTCCATTGTTAAAGATATTTATCTGCTTTCCATTTGCCATGGCTTTTGCAAAGAGAAAAGGTGCCATATCGGGTCTTCCCCATGGACCGTATACCGTAAAAAAACGTAGCCCTGTTGTTTGAAATCCATAGAGGTGCGAATACGAATGCGCCATTAGTTCATTACTTTTTTTGGTTGCGGCATACAAACTTACAGGATAATCTACATTGTCATTTTCTTTAAAAGGAATCTTTTGGCTATTTCCGTAAACTGATGAGCTTGAAGCATAAATTAAATGTTCAATTCTATGTTGCCTGCAGATTTCCAATATATTGGCAAAACCAACTAGGTTGGATTGTACATATACAAAAGGATTTTCTAATGAATAACGCACCCCTCCCTGAGCGGCTAAATGAATAATTGTATCGAATTTTTGATTTTTAAATAACGAAACTAGACCGGGATAATTAGAAATATCCATCTTTACAAAAGTAAGCCCCGTTAGTTTATCACTTTGAACCTCTCTATCTTCAGCAATTAAATCTGTTGAAATACCGAGCTCCAAAAGCCTATCATATTTTAGGTTTACATTGTAATAGTTATTGATGTTATCCAAGCCAAGAACTATATGTCCTTCTTTAAGAAGACGTTTTGTTACGTGAAAACCAATAAATCCTGCACAACCAGTAACCATTATTTTCATATCTCACAATATATCCGTTAGTACTTATATTTTGACAAGTCATCTACAACCTTCCTGTCATTGGCCAGTCGTTGAACTTTATTTTGACCTCCTAATTTGCCCACTGTTTTCATATACTGCAGAAAGCCACCAGGTTTAATTTGTGTGATCTTTAACTCCTGCAATATCTTGCCTTCCAATAAATCATAATAATAACTGTTCTGCGTTTTCATACTTTCTTCTATACAATTGGAAAATTTATTAAGATTGGTTGGAGGTTTTTCAAATTCGATAAACCATTCATGATAGGGTAATTCTCCATTTTTGGGAGAGGTTTGCGGGGCTACGGTGAATTCATTTACAAGTGCGTCCGTTTGATCCACGGCTATTTTTAGAGCCTCTTCAACCTCCTTTGCTATAACATGTTCACCAAAGGCTGATATAAAATGTTTTATTCTTCCGGAAACAACAATCTTGTACGGTTGTAAAGAAATAAACCGAACGGTATCTCCAAGATTATACGCCCACAGCCCTGCATTTGTTGAAATAATCATGACATAGTCCACATGTAGCTCAACATCAGCAATAGTAACTCTCTTCGGAGTTTCATCAAAAAAGTTGTCTGCTTTTACAAATTCATAGAAAATCCCAGAATCCAGCAGCAAGAGCATGCCTTCTTCTTGTTGAGAGTCTTGATAGGCAAAAAATCCCTCGCTCGCAGGAAACAATTCAATGCTATCAACCTTTCTTCCAATTAAATTTTCAAATTTGGCCCTGTATGGTTCGTAATTGACTCCTCCGTAAATGAACAATTTGAAGTTTTTGAAAAGTTCTCCCACTTTTTTTCCGGACTTAGCATTAAGCCTTTCAAAATACATCTGTACCCATGAAGGAATTCCGGCAATTACTGTCATATTCTCATTTTCAGTCTCTTCTATTATCTTATCAACCTTAGTTTCCCAGTCTTCAATACAATTAGTTTCCCAGCTGGGCAATCTGTTTTTTTGTAGATAGCTAGGAATATAGTGGGCAGATATTCCAGAAAGCCTTCCCAATTTAATACCTCCTTTTTCCTCAAGAACAGGACTTCCTTGTAGAAAAATCATGCGTCCATTAACAAAACCAGTATTACCGGTTTCATGAATATAATTCAAAATCGCATTTCGTGATGCCTCCACCTGATGTTTAATGGATTCCTTTGTAATTGGAATATATTTAGCGCCAGATGTAGTTCCTGAAGTTTTGGCAAAATATTCAGGTTTTCCTGGCCATAACACATCATTTTCTCCATTAATAATGTTCTGAACATACTCTTTTAATTCCTCATAATCCCGTATAGGCACCTTTTTTGCAAATTCCTCATAGGTCGTGATGCCATCAAAATGATGGTCTCTGCCAAACTTTGTTTTTTTAGCTGTCGCGATAAGGTGTTGAAAAACCTTTTGTTGGGTCTTTATAGGCTCATTGACCCACTTAGCGGTTTTTAGAGAAATGTTTTTGGCAAAAAGTTTTGCCGCAAATGCTTTTAATGACATTTAATTGAAATCAATGTAATTTAATGGGTTCACAGGCTTTCCTTTATCCCATAGTTCAAAATGTAAATGAGGTCCAGTAGTTAATTCGCCCGTATCTCCGATTGAAGCTATAACTTCACCTGCCCTTACTAAGTCTCCCTGGGATTTGCTCAAAGAGCCATTGTGCTTGTAGACTGAGGTAAGGTTATTTAAATGTTTGACGATTATTACATAGCCCGTTTCCGAAGTCCATTCCGAAAAAAGTACAGTGCCATTGGTTATGGATTTTACAGGCGTTCCTTTTGGTGCCACTACATCTACAGCATAGTGTTTTGTCTTTGGGTCGAAGTTTTGTGATATAGTACCGTTGAGTGGCGAGAACAATAAGGTTTCCACATTCTCAACATTTCGTTCAAAGAGATTGTACTTATCTTCTAACTCAACCTCTTCGCGCAGTAATAAATCTTCTCTTATTGGCGTTAGATCAACTGATGATGGATCTAACTTGAATTTTTCAAAAAGTGAGTCCCTATTTGTTTCATTATTTTCGATATCTCCACGCAAAACCAACCGCACATTATCTAAATACCGATTAGTATAATTCAAAACCGTTACTAAAGAATCCGTTTTATAGGTAAGTTCCGTGGCCTGTCTCTTCAATCTGGTAGACGAGTATCCCGGAATATACTCTCTAAGCGGGGTAAAAGCGATAAGAAGGCTGGTAAGACCTATCAATACAATTATAAAAAGGCTTCCGGTAACAAATACGTTCAACCTGCTAAGTTTGAATGAGATTTTTTCTTCAAACGTATTTTCATTAAGTATGACCAAGCGATACTTATGGAGCAGTTTTCTTTTTATCTCTTTTCTCTTCTTGTCCTTTGCCATAATGAACAAAGATAACTTTAGATTTTTATTTTCATGTTAAGCTTTTTAAAATGTAATTCTCCTGAATTACATCCCAAAGCAATTTGAAATACTAATTTTCGTTATCTGCATGGAGCCTTTAGGTTCTTTTTTAGTAATTTTACCATTCACATAAAGGCACATACGTTATGATTGCTCATATTTTTACTCTCGGCATGTTGGGACCTTGGCAAATTGTTCTCATTGTAGTAGTTGTTCTCTTGCTTTTTGGAGGCAAAAAAATTCCTGAACTCATGCGAGGTTTAGGTAGTGGTATCAAAGAGTTCAAAGATGCTTCAAAAGAGGACGAAAAGCTAGAAGGAGGCAAGGAACCTGAAGCCTAAAATATTTTTTGTGTAGATTTTCTTACATTGAAATTACCTGTATTTAAAGGGCCTTATCGATGAAAAACTACAGTTTTCCTCTTTTACATGCCACAAATATCTTCTTTCACAACAAAAAATTATACACGCTAGTACCTTAACTTATTTTAGCGTTTGATATTAGTGCTGCGTTTTACATACAACGTATAATCAATCACCTGATGACAATCAGTGTAGATGGAGTGGTTATGAGAAGACTCATTTTAATTATATTCTTTTTACTTTCCCTTGGACTTCGGTCCCAAGAGGTTTCCATGTTACAATTTGAAGATGAAGAATTGTCCATCAACACGGGGGATGTCCAGAAAAGCACTTCTTCCCAAGATGTATTTGTAAAAAAACTTGCTGGTTTGAACAACAGGCAATTATCCAAGTTTTTTAGCAAAAGTGGTTCTATTGAGAAACTTATCAAAAAAGCAGACGAATACTACGACAAAATGTGGTATGCCGAAGCAGCCGGAGTTTATGACTTGGTACTTGAAAAAAGCGACGCTCCCCATACTTTTGAGCTTCTTTCTAAAGCAGGTGATTCCCATTACTATAGTGGTAACCTTGAAAAGTCCTACAAATGGTACCATGAACTATATGAAACTTTCAACGAAGACATTTCTGAGGAAAAGTTTTTTAAATACGCCCACACCTTAAAAGGAACGGGAAAGTATAGGAGAGCAGCCAAGCTCACCAAACTGTTTAGGCAGAAAAACGGCAAACCACTCAAAGAGCTTTCTGAAAGTCATTTTACCTTTGACGAGCCTGCCTTGGTCGAAATCAAGAATTTGGCCATTAATTCACCATATTCTGACTTTTCCCCAATGTTCCATAATGATTCAGAGGTCGTTTTTTCATCTGCGCATGATTCGTCATTTTTAACCACACGGAAGTACAGATGGAACAATCAACCTTATTTAGATCTTTATGTTGCCAGAGCCGATGGTGATGGAGAAGATTTAACAAGTCCAAAGAAATTCTCGAAAAAGATCAACACAAAATATCACGAGGCCTCGGTTGCTTTCTCACCAGATCAAAAGACTATCTATTTTACCCGAAACAATTATGGGAAAAAGCTGAAACGAGGAAAAAACGGTATAAATCACCTAAAAATCTATCAATCCAAGCTAGTAGATGGTGAATGGACCAGTGCGGTAGAGGTTTCTTTTAATAGTGAGAACTTTTCAACGGGCCATCCTTCCGTCAGTCCAGATGGCAAAAAGCTTTATTTTGTATCTGATAGACCAGGGGGTTTTGGTTTAACCGATGTATACGCTGTGGATATTTTGGAAAATGGTGCTTTTTCGGAGCCAAAAAATTTGGGAAGAACCATCAATACAGATAAAAAAGAAATGTTCCCATATATTACAGAAAACACTTTATACTTTTCTTCTGATAGAGAAATGGGTGTTGGAGGTCTGGATATTTACAAAGCAGATTACATAAATGATTCTTTTAGTGTAGGTGTCAATGTAGGTGAGCCCATTAATAGTAGTAGAGACGATTTTTCATATATTATTGATGAAAACAATCAAAAAGGCTATTTTGCCTCCAATAGAAAAGGTGGAAAAGGGGATGATGATATTTATTCCTTTAAAAACATTATAAACCTTAATGTCATTTCAGGCTCAGCCGAGGATGATGCAACCGGAGAAAAGCTGGCTGATGCAATTGTAACATTATTTAATAAGGATAACGTTAAGATTGCTGAATCGAAAACCTTACTAGATGGAACTTTTGTCTTTGAAAACCTCAAACCAGAATCCAACTACACTGTTAAAACCACCAAAAAAGGTTATTTTGAAGGAACAACTTCAATTTCTACCAAGAACAATATAACTGTTGGTATAACACAATCCCTGAAACAACTAAACGAAATTGTTGAAGAAGAGGGAGTACTAAAGATTGAAACAGAAACCATTTATTTTGATTTTGACAGGTTCAATATTAAAAAGCAGGCTTCCGAAGAGTTGGACAAACTGGTAGAGGTAATGACACAGTATCCCAATATGGTCATCAAGATAGAATCCCATACAGATGCCATTGGAAGCAAAGCGTACAACAAGTACCTATCAGACAAACGGGCAAAATCTACACGGGACTATATTATTTCCCAGGGAATTGATGCATCCAGAATACAAAGTGCAATTGGCTATGGGGAAGAGCAGCTCTTAAATGGATGTTCTGATGGCACCAGGTGTGCAATAACCAAGCACAGACAAAATAGACGTTCCGAATTCATAATAGTGGAAATGTAACTATCACATCGCAAAGAACAAAGGCCCCTATTTGGGGCTTTTTTATGCCCTGTTTCTTATAAACTACATTACATCGGTATTTTCACTCGTTATTCGGTTATCCGCTTTGTGCATTTTAACGATGAAAAGATTTGCTTTATAGGCTTTTAAGAAATGAAATGTTTTTCATCATTCTTTTTGGGTATTTCGCCCCTTTGTTTTCTAAGCTTCTTGCCAAAGCATAATCTTTGCCTTGTCTTTAAATCTTAAAAACTTACATATGAAAACATTATTACTTGTTAAAGAAATTTACTTAGAAGGATTCAGAAACATTGGAAACTTTTTAATTCAGAAATATTTTAAAATATTCGCCTGGTTTAGCTTTATTATGTTCTTTATCGTGCTTTACGCATTTGTATATAGAATTGCTACAGGCTTCGCCTTTGACTAACAAAAGCAAAAGTATTTAAAGAACTCAAAAGCCCGGTTAGCTGGGGAGCACCGGGCTTTTCTGTTTTAAAACATGTAGTCTTTGTTTAAGAGCCTTTGTTAAACTCAACGGTTCTTAGGATAGCATCCAATTCGAACATATAGTCCCTTTTCTCTGCAGACGGGGCAAAAGTAAACCCTTCCAATACCAGTTTCCTGTTATTCTCTTTATCGTTGATAATATAGGTTAAAAAAGGACCCGCCATTGGGTATCCGTTTATTTCCCATATACCTCTAACTTTAGCTGCTTTTTTTCCACTGATTTCAGCAGAGAACACATATGGTGAAAAAGCCTTTTCGGTCATCATAAATGTATCTTCATAAGGGCCCGGCACATATCTCTTACCTATGGAATCCCTCATTTTTACAATATCACCCACAAAGGTCGAATCATTTGTAAAGCTATTCAATGGCATTTGATAGGCAATAATGTTCATTGTCCCTTTTGGAATCTGTATATCCATCCAAACAAAGTTTTTTTCGTGCTTTCCTACCTTGTAAAGTGATGGTACCTTTAAACTAATTCCGAACTCTTCTTCAAATACTTTTTCTTTTGAAAGCGAACGTGTAAATCGCACTTGGGCCTCGGCAATTTCTACCTCTTTGAATGATTCAATGGCCTTATCTGCGATTGCATCAATGTTTCCAACCAAATCGTTATACGTTTCACCCTTTACAACAGCCACTTTTTGCGGTTGTGCATAAACATCGGTCTTTATATGGGCAAGTGATAATGAGTCTTGTTCTACGAAGAGCACAGATCTGGAATAAGCCGTGGCTCCTTTGAATACCTGTGGGGGGATTTGGGTTATGGTAAACTGGGGTTCAGCCTGAGGCAATCCTAAAACTGGTGCCGCAAAATGTTCCCTTATTTTGTCGCCAACCCCACCTTTCCAAAGCTCTGTGTCCATGACCACCATTAGCGAATTAATTCCTCCTGTGGATGGTGGAAGAAATCGCTGTTTTGGTCCCGAATCTTTACATGATAGCATCACCAATGTGAAAATGGTGATGTAAAGTGTTCCTAATTTTTTCATCTTGATCTAAATTTACGAAGAACAATCGCACAATTTAAGTTTTGTGCCCGGTTTTAGGTTATTACCACTAAGACCGTTCCATTCTCGTAAATTTTCTATAGAAACTCCTGGATATTTTCTTGATATGGTCCAGAGGGAATCCCCTTCCTGCACCGTATGCACTTTTGAGCCATTAGCCAACGTTACCGTAGCAGAGGGTTTCGAAGTGTTCGTTTTGGCCACTGTTTGATTTGGAGTATATGGTTTTCTAGGGAAAATAGTAAGTCGTTGTCCTACTCTAAGGTTGTTGCTCCTAAGTCCATTCCATCTTTTTATTTGACTGACGCCTACACCATATCGTTCTGCAATTTTTCCCAAATAATCGCCGCTCCTAACCTTATACCTAACTTGATTTTTTGCTTCTGTTAATTGTGGTAAAGGCTTCTCAAGCGAATCCAATTCTTTTTTCGCATAGGCATAAATGGCTTCTTCGTTGGTAACAAACTTGCCAATTTTGGTTACCGGAAGTCTAAGTGCATATGTTTTTCCTTTTACTTTGGGTATAATGTTCAACTTATAGGCGGGGTTCAACATTTCCAACTCCTCTTTGCTTATATCCACAAGTTTGGATATCTGGTCAAACGTAATCATGTTTTTTACATGTACCGTATCCGTTTCAAAATAAGGCCGCTCTGCTTTTTTATATTGAAGCCCATGTTCTTCAGCATATTCAAAAATATACATGGTTGCCAAAAATGCCGGTAAATATCCAGCAGTTTCACGTGGAAGGTTTCTTCGAATATTCCAATAATTTTTATATCCGCCAGATCTCCTTATTGCCTTATTTACATTTCCAGGGCCAGAGTTGTAGGCGGCAAGCGCCAAATCCCAATCATTAAAAACACCATATAAACTAGCTAAGTATTTACAAGCTGCTTTAGTTGCAAAAATCGGGTCGTTTCTTTCATCAACATAACTGCTAACATCCAAATCGTACATTTTTCCAGTGGGGTACATAAACTGCCATAAGCCTTTGGCGCCAACTCTTGATCGTGCGCGTGGGTTTAATGCTGATTCTACAATGGCCAAATATTTTATTTCAAGCGGAATATCGTGGTTGTCCAATTCCTGTTCAAAAAGCGGAAAATAAAACTGACTCGCAGTCAACATTCGTTGCATCAATCCCTTTTTTCGAACTAAGTACGATTTAATCACCGATTCTAAAGACGGGTTATATGAAATATTGAATGGTGTTTTTTCATCCAATCTGGCCAATCTTGCTTTAAGGGTGTCCGTTGGTAAATCAACCATTGTTATTTCCTCTTGGGATGGATTCTGAACTTCCAAAAGCATTTCGCTAAACAATTGTGCGCTATTGTGCAATTCCTTGAGCCAAAGGCTGTCATATCTTCTAGCTTCTTCCAAATCCTTCAGTTGGTTCTCGCCTTCACTGCTAACAACTTGGAGTACCTGTTTCCCGTCTATCTGATTTTCGGTAGCCTTAAGATCTAATGTTTGAATTGGTTGTTTTGAAAGGGAATCTGTTTGTTCAACGCCAATTGTTTCCACTTCTTGAGAAAGGAGAAGGGATGTTGAAAAGGAAAGTACCGCCCACGCGACAATATTTAATTTTTGGTTCATTTTGGATTGGGTTTGATTTTGGGGCAAACTAAAATGGCGTTTTTTTCTGAAATATTAAAGCTTTCAGCCCAAAACATGCCTTTGCTTAGGATTTCTCCCATTAATTTATAACGTGCTTGTTAACTCAATATTGCAGCTATTCCAGGCAGTGTTCTGCCTTCCAAACTCTCCAACATGGCACCTCCTCCGGTAGAAACATAACTCACTTTATCTTCAAAGCCAAATTGTTTTACCGCGGCCACTGAATCTCCTCCTCCAACAAGGGAAAATGCCCCGTTTTGAGTTGCTTCATCAATGGCATCACCCACTGCAATAGTTCCCTTTGCAAAATTTTCCATTTCGAAAACACCAACTGGACCGTTCCAAAGTATGGTCTTGGATTCCAAAATTACTTTCTTGAAGATTTCCAAGGTTTGTGGCCCTGCATCCAGTCCTTGCCACCCATCAGGAATTTCGGTAACATCCATAAACTGGGTGTTGGCATTATTATCAAAAGCATCTGCAGCTAAAACATCCACCGGTAAATGAATTTTTACCCCTTTCTCTTCTGCTTGCTTTAGAATGTTCAATGCCAAATCCATTTTATCATCCTCGCAAATAGAATCTCCAACTTTTCCACCTTGTGCCTTCACAAAGGTGTAGGTCATTCCCCCGCCAATGATAAGATTGTCCACTTTGTCCAAAATGTTTTCAATAATGGTGATTTTGGAAGAAACCTTGGCTCCGCCCAAAATGGCGGTCACTGGTTTTTCCCCGGTTTGCATTACTTTTTCTATCGCTTTGATTTCCTTGGCCAAAAGGTATCCAAAGCATTTGCTTTCGGGAAAATAATTAGCAACAATGGTTGTAGAGGCATGTGCCCTATGTGCTGTTCCAAAGGCGTCGTTTATATAAATGTCCCCGTTTTTGGAAAGTTCTTCAGCAAAAGCTGCATCTCCCTTTTCTTCTTCGGCATGAAACCTTAGGTTTTCCAACAACAATACTTCCCCAACTTGAAGGGTTTCAACAGCAGTTTTTGCCTCATCTCCAACACAATTGTCCACAAACTTTACCTCAACACCTATAATTTCCGATACCTTTTCACAAATATGGGACAAGGACATATCAGCATTTACCTGTCCTTTTGGTCTTCCCAAATGGCTCATTAAAATAGCACTTCCTCCATCTTCCAAAACTTTAAGGATGCTAGGTTTTGCAGCTTCAATTCTACTCGTATCGGTAACATTGAATTCGGCATCCAGAGGAACATTAAAATCAACTCTGATCAATGCTTTTTTATTTTCAAAATTGTAATCGTCAATCGTCTTCATCGGTATATTATTTTGGCAAGATCAAATGTAAAGATTTCCTGCTTTCCAGATTGATAAGGATTATCATATTTTTATACATTCAACAAAAAGAGGTTACATCTTTCAGAATCCAAAAAATGTATCTTTGATCTTATGCTGTTTAAAGATGTTTTAGGCCTTGGCCACATTAAAAACCATTTAACCACTACTGCCAATTTGGCAAGAGTGGCCCATGCACAATTGTTTGTTGGCCCCGAAGGTTGTGGCACTTTGCCCATGGCCATTGCTTATGCGCAATATCTGCTTTGCAGTAATTCGGAAGGAGAAAATGAGGGGGGAAACGTTGCCTGCAATACAAAATGCAATTCGCTTACCCATCCTGATCTACATTTTGTTTTTCCTGTTTCCAATTCTGATAAGGTAAAATCCCATGCAGTAAGCGACCATTATATAGAAGATTGGCGCCAATTTGTAAAGGAACAGCCTTATGGGAATCTTTTTGATTGGTACCGACTTATTGGCATAGAAAAAAAACAGGGGCAGATTGGTGTTGATGAAGCCCAAGATGTGGTTAAGAAACTATCCCTAAAATCATATGAGGGGGGATATAAGGTTTTAATCATTTGGATGGCGGAAAAAATGAACATCGCATCTTCCAATAAACTGTTGAAATTGATTGAGGAGCCTCCGAACAAAACTGTGCTGCTTTTAATCGCTGAGGATGAAGAGCAAATAATCAACACCATACGATCCCGCTGCCAGATTCTCCATTTTCCGCAACTCTCAGAAAGTGATATTTCCGAAGAATTGGTTAAAAGGGGCTCTACAGAACCCGAAGCCCATTCCATTGCGCAAGAAGCCAATGGGAATTTTAACAAAGCCTTGGACTTGGTCAACAAAGACTCCGAAGATTTGGTGTTTGAACGTTGGTTTGTGCAATGGGTACGAAGCGCGTTCAAGGCAAAAGGAAACAAAGGGGCAATCCAAGAATTGATTCTTTGGAGTGATGAAGTTGCAAAGACCGGAAGAGAGGTGCAAAAGCAGTTTTTACAGTATTGTATTACCATTATGCGCCAAGCACTTCTATTAAACTACAAGGCGGATAAATTGGTTTATCTAAAAATGCATTTGGAAGGATTTGACCTGAAAAAGTTTGCTCCTTTTGTACATGAAAACAATATTTTGGAAATTGTTGAGGAAATTGAAAAAGCAATTTTTCACGTGGAACGTAACGGAAATTCCAAAATTATTTTTACGGACCTTTCCATTAAACTAACGCGGCTTCTCCATACCAAGGCTGCATAAAACACATTAAACTATGGAACATTTTACCACATCACCTACAGAAATTCTTTTGTTGATTTTTTTGGCTATTGTTTTCTTACAAAGCGGGATAGATAAAATTGTGGATTGGAAGGGAAATCTGAGTTGGCTTACTGGGCATTTTTCCAAAACATTTTTAAAAGGAATGGTCCCTATATTATTGGGAACGGTTTTGGTTGCCGAAATGGCCTCAGGGATTTTAAGTGTCCTAGGAATCCACGAGTTCTTGTGCTTGGGGGAAAGTCCATTTGCGTTCTATGGAGCTATGTTATCTGCCATTACCTTATTACTATTACTTTTTGGACAACGCGTAGCGAAAGATTATGAAGGTGCGAAAACCATAGTTATTTACTTGGTTCCAACTTTGTTTTTGGTGTTTTTACTGCAATAAAAAGCCCATTCAAAACGAACGGGCTCTTAGTATTATGTTCAATATTTTTAGAAGACTAGTTGGTGTACTTATCATTTAAGATTTTAAGCATCGCCTCTGTCAAGTTCTGTGTTTCCTCCCCGTACAAAACTGCTCCTCCTGCACCGCCGCCTAATATATAGGTAAAACCATTTGCTTTCCCATATGCGCTAATCTCCTTTTTCACTTTACTCACCAAAGAATCCATTTCAGTTTGGCTGTTCAGCTGAAGTTGTTGCTCTTCCTGCTGTAATTGTTGCCCCACAAACTGTCCGCGTTGTTGTAACAAACCATACTCTTCTTGAGCCTTTTTCTGAGACATGCTTTGGGCTTTTGTCTGAAAAGCTTGAAGCTCTATCTGGAATGCCTGAGAAATACTATCTCTTTTCTTGGTCAACGCATCAACCTTGGTTTGGAATTTAGCCTCAATGTCAGCTTTCTCCTGATAGTCTTCCATCAACTTTACATTGTCTACATATCCAATCTTGTTTTGTTGACATGCTATGGCGGTCAAGGCGATTGCAAATACTATAAGTTTTTTCATCTTTCTCTTTTTAAGGATGCGCAAAAATAGAAAAGCTTTTTGAATGACTGCAATTATCTTTTCATGAATCCAAAAAACCTTTCACAAGACATATAAGAAATACTTATTAAGAACTTTAGTTTTAATTGACATCATCTATGAAAAGAGCCTTCAGAAGTAGACGCCAGAGCGCATTACTTTTTTTCACAGGGATATTATGAATGGTAACGGAAGAAGTGATCAGAATTTGGCTAAAATGACTTAATTCTTCTTTTTTATCACATAAATCAAGGAAGAATATTCTTTGGAGAAGTAAGCACTAATATTTGACCATAGGCCAACAAAGAAAGCATTGATCAAATACAATTTGTTCCCCCTATACTTTTCTGACAATAGTGAAACATAAAACGAATCAAAAAGCATGGGGCGTATAGAAACTACTTCAAAACCATGCCTATCAAAAAGTCGAATAATAGATGTTTTTGAAAAATGCCATAAATGTCTGGGCACATCATAAGCAGCCCAATATTGTTTATAATGTTTGGCATCGTAAGATTTGTAATTCGGAACGGCAACTACAACTGTTCCCTTTTCTTCTAACAATGCTTCTATGTCCCCTATTCGTTTATTCAAATCTGGTAAATGCTCCAAAACATGCCAAAGTGTAATTACATCATACTTTTTTACTTTAAGTGATGTGATGTCTTCCTGAAGCTCTATTCCTTTTTCTACCGCCTTTGCTCTCGCTTTACCATTAGGTTCAATTCCCTCACCTTCAAAGCCCAGTGAATTGGCTTTTGCCAAAAAATCTCCGGTTCCTGCTCCGTAATCAAGCAGTTTTTTTGATTTATCTATTTGATTATCAATAAGTTGAATCTTTTTTTTAAGACTATACTGCTTTACTTTTTGATATAATCGGTCAGTAAAGGAAATTTTAGAATCCGTATGGGAGATATACAGCTCACTATCATAATAGGGATTGATATTCTTTGGTTTTGGATGCGTCACCAACATTTCCAAATCTGAGTCATAAAGTAGCTCAAAGGATTCTTGAGAGACTGAAAAATCTTTAGTTTTTAAATACGACTTCATTATAGTTGTGCGTGGAAATGTATTCCTGTTTAAGGTTTCGAAGATACGCCAAAACCACATCCCTTGAAATTGAACCCTCCTTTAAACAATCTTTTTCCGTGTTACTAAAAACTTCCATTGCTATATACCAATTTCCTATTCTAGAAGAATGCACATCTTCAAGCATTGGATCCATTTCAGTAGTTTGACTTATAATTCCATCAACAACCAAAGGGATTAAATTAATTGTCTTGGTTGGAATCTCAACCTCATAAAAAGAAAAATAATATCTATCATTCTTAATTGTGAATGGTACTTCTGTGTCCACGTAATAGTCCTCTAAATGAAATTTTGTGTTTATGTAATTATAAAACTCATCTGCATCTTTTGGGTCTTCAAAAACAAAAACTGTTTTCTTTGGAAGTCCTCGCTTAAATCTTTTGCCTTTAGTGATTTTGTAGTCTTTAATATTCGGAGCGATTCGTATTGGAATACATGAATAAAAAAAAATCACAAATACGGAAAGGAGCAAAATTTTCTTCATTGGTGGTTTAGTTTGATTCCTATATTGAATCAAATATTAAGCCAAAAAAGAAACTGAATAATTTGTTCCACGTGGAACAAATTATTCATTAATCTTCACTTCTACCTTTAACATTGTGCCTAATTTTGTTGCTTTTGTGGTGGCCTTTTCAAGTGAATTTGATCTAAAGACCGTAAAATGGTTGTTTTGATTGAACAAGCGAATTACATATTCTTTGTTTATTGAATGCTTTCCAATGGCGGCGACTGGACCCCATTCAGAGCCTTTTTTATAGGAAGCAGAAAAAACACTGATATAGTTTGGAGAAAAAGACGGTAAATTTTGTTTAAAAAGAGATAATCCAAATAATTTAAAGTGCTTGAAATTATTAAAGTTATTACACAACTCAAATGAAATTGAATACCCTAATAATACGACTCCTATAACCAACATGATGATGATTTGATTTGATTTGGCAACACCTTCATATATTAACGCTAGGGTTAATAGAAGTATAAAACCCCCTAAAATTTTGACAGTGATGGGTTTAGATTGTTTAAAAAAAAGCGATTGCTTCATCTACCCAAAAAAACTAAAAGCACACTAATGTCAGAAGGAGAAACACCGCTTATTCTTGAGGCTTGTGAAATTGTAACGGGGCGTATCGCTTCCAACTTTTCCCTTGCTTCATAAGACAATGATTTTAATTTGGAATAATCAAACCCTTCTGGAATTTTTACATTCTCCAACCTGTGAAGCTTATCCGCGTTGTTCTTTTCTTTTTCAATATAGCCTGAATACTTCACTTGGATTTCAGTTTGTTCTAATACTTCTGAATTGAACTTATTCTCTTCCACAAAACTGGAAACAGAGTCCAATTGAAGCATATGGTCCATGGTAACTTTGGGCCTGGAAAAAACTTTAAAAAGCTTATCGGACTGACGAACTTTTGAAGAAGAAACAGACTCTAAAATAGGGTTTATCTCTTCTGGAGAAAAACTTGTTTTTCTAAAAAAGCTTACAAAACTATCCGCTTCATTTTGTTTTTTCTCCATGCGTTCCATACGTTCTTTGTTTGCCAGCCCAACCTCAAAACTTTTGGGTGTCAAACGTAAATCTGCATTGTCTTGGCGAAGCAAAGTTCTATATTCGGCTCGAGAAGTGAACATTCGATAGGGCTCTTCCGTTCCCTTTGTAATCAAATCATCAACCAGAACGCCAATATAGGCCTCGTCCCTTTTCAAAATAAAGGGGTCTTTTTCATTAATCTTTAAATGCGCATTCATCCCCGCCATCAATCCTTGCGATGCTGCTTCTTCATATCCGGTAGTTCCGTTAATCTGACCTGCAAAATACAAGTTGTTGACCAACTTGGTTTCCAATGTATGTTTTAGTTGCGTTGGTGGGAAGTAATCATATTCTATCGCATATCCCGGTCTAAAGAATTTTACATTCTCAAAACCTTTAACTGACTTCAATGCTTTATACTGAACATCCTCTGGCAAAGAAGTGGAGAAACCATTTACATATACCTCAACTGTATGCCAACCTTCTGGTTCTACAAAAATCTGATGCGAATCCTTATCCGCAAAACGATTGATCTTGTCCTCAATAGACGGACAATATCTAGGCCCGATACTTTTAATTCTACCGTTGAACATCGGAGAACGGTCAAACCCTTCTCGTAACAAATCATGAACCAAGGCACTGGTATGTGTCATATGACAGTCCCGTTGTTCAGTTAAAACAGGGGTTTGCAAGTAGGAAAATTTTTCTGGGTTTTCGTCTCCGGGCTGAAGAATCATTTTAGAATAATCCAAAGAACGGCCATCAACCCTTGGTGGTGTTCCTGTCTTCATTCTTCCACTATCAAAACCGAAATCAGTCAGTTGTTCAGTAATCCCAGTAGCTGCTTTTTCACCTGCTCTTCCACCCCCAAATTGTTTCTCTCCTATATGAATAAGGCCATTCAAAAAAGTGCCATTAGTTAAAACAACTGCTTTAGATTTGACATCAATTCCTAACGATGTTCTAACTCCTACAATCTTATCTCCTTCGACCAATAAACCTGAAACCATCTCCTGGTAAAAATCCACTTTTGGGGTGTTCTCCAAAGCCAATCTCCACTCTTCAGCAAAACGCATTCTATCATTCTGCGCTCTTGGACTCCACATTGCAGGACCCTTAGATTTATTCAGCATCTTAAATTGAATGGCAGACTTGTCCGTAATAATCCCACTATAACCTCCGAGTGCATCAATCTCACGAACTATTTGTCCCTTTGCAATTCCGCCCATGGCAGGATTACAGGACATTTGTCCAATAGTCTGAAGGTTCATCGTAACCAGCAAAGTCTTAGACCCCATATTGGCTGCCGCGGCTGCCGCCTCAGCTCCGGCATGACCTCCACCAACTACAATTACATCATATTCTTTTTCAAACATATCTAATGTTCCACGTGGAACAATTTAATTTTTTCCGCTTCCTTCGCTCTCATTACACTCCTCTCGTCCTCACTCTTATCCTTAAAGCCCATAAGGTGCAACAACCCATGACTCATAACCCTCAAGAGCTCATCTTCTCTACTTGCTTTGTAGGTCTCTGCATTATCCATTACTCTTTCTGTTGAGATAAAAATATCCCCAGAAAGTGTTTTCTCATTTGAATAATCAAAGGTTATAATATCTGTAAAAGTGTCGTGATTTAAATACTTCTGATTGATGTTCAACAAATACGAATCTGAGCAAAAAACATAGTCCAATTGTCCCACTGAAAAACTCTCAGTTTCAACAACTCTAGTAATCCAATCGGAATATTTGGTTTTGTCCTCTAAAACGAATTCTGATTCAAAATGGAACTCAATCATTCTTAAAATAAACCTTAACCTTCTTTTCGTAATTTTGCCGCAAAGGTAGTGCTTGTCTATTTAATATTTCAATGTCGTTCTGGTATTCCCTTAGTAGCTCCGGTTTCGTAGTTATGGGGTTCGTAAATCTATTCAGGTTTGTATTACTTTCACGCTCCTTTTTCTTACCTTGTTTTAGTGTGGCATTTTCCAACTTTAATAGTTCATGTTGAATCGTATTAACCTTGTTCCTTGTGCGCTGTGTGATACCATTCTCCAATAAGTCATTTTCAAAATCCTCCATTTGCCTAATCATCTTTTTAGCCAAATTTCTATCAGCTTCATTGATTAAATCTTTCAACTGTTTTTCTAATTGCTGACGGATATACTGCTGTTCTTTGTAGATTTCATATATCTCACTTAAGCCCATTTCTCCATCGCCACCTTGGCCGCCTTCTCCGTTTTCACCACCATTCTCACCTTGGCCGCCTTCTTTGCCTTCTCCTTCACCGTCCTTACCTTGACTGCCTTTTTCTCCATCTTTACCTGAGCCCTCTTTCTCCCCTTCCCCGGGTTTTCCATCGCCATTTTCTCCTTCTTCTCCTTCACTATTCTTTCCCTGTTGACCTGACTTTCCCATCTTCTCTTGAACTCCTTGCTGTCCCTTGATAATATCTGGAAGTTGAAAATCTGCACCTCCCTGTCCGCTTCCTTGGCCAGGTTTCATGTTTTGTTGCATGTTATCCAAGATATTGGCCAAGATGTCCGCCAAAGCATTGGTAGCGTTCACCACGTATTGTTGGTAAGAGGCCCCTTGAAATATTTGGTTTTCGGCAATGCTTTCTAATGACTTGTCAATGTTGTAATACACTTCGGTAATCTGTTCATTCACAAACTCTGATAATTCCGCTCTTCTAAGAGACAATGCAAACAGGCTATCGTCAACGTGCTCAAATAACCTACGCAGTTCCTTTTGGTCCCTTACAGTTCTTGAAAATTGTGAAATATCCACATCTGCGCTTTCAATATTCTCTAACAACTTCTCTTGCTTAAAGGAAAAAGTTACCAGATTATCCAGTATCTGTCTCAACATCTCAGCATCCTCAGTAATTGAAGATCCTCCGCCTCCCATAGAACTTTGTTGTAGCGATTTACTCATCTCTTTCATCTTCTGGGCAGCAGATTTTTGTTTTTGTTCCGCTTTACTCTTTGCGGATTTACTCTTTTCTCCTTCGGATTTCTCCTGTTCTTCTTTACTCTTGTTTAATTCTTCCAATGCCATTTGTTGGTCTTCTTTTACGCCCTCCTTATCCTTCTCCTGAACATTTAAGCTCATTGGTTTTTTTAAATTTTCATTATCCTTCTTCAACTCATCCAATTCCTTTGCCAACTTCTCAAAATCTTCATTTAACTTTTGTTGTTCCTTTTCTTCATTTGAAATATCATTCTCCTTCTCCGACAATTCCTCTTGCTCTTTAGAAAGCTCCTCCAACTCTTTGGACAGTTGCGCCATTTTCTCGGTTACATAATATCGTTTAGTGAGTTCCAAAATCTGCTCTAAATTTCGGGCGCTAGAGCTTTGCTTCTTTCCAAGTTCGTCCAGTTTTTTCTTTAATTCTTCCTTATCAATCTTATCTGCTAATTTGTTCAATTCTTCAAGCAACTTTTCATTCTTTTTAGCTTCCAGTTCTTGTCGTTCAAGTCGTTCCTGTAGCATCTTCTTTCGTTCATCTGAGCTATCCTCTTTATTTAAACTTTCCTTTAGTTGCTGGCTGAATTTCTCCATCAACTCTTCTTGTTGCTCTTGCTTTTTAAGAAAATCCTTTATCTCATTTTTATCATCAAAGTTCAAAGTCTTTTCCTCCTTTTGCTTATCATTGATTTTGGAAAGTGTCTCTTGTTGTTCCTTATACTTTTCCAAAGACTTATCCATTTTGTTCAAAATGCTATTTTGAAATTCTAACTCTTTGTTTTTCAGTTGATTATCATCAAAAAGGGAGGTGTTGAATGTCTTGCTTTTCGTTACCTTTCCACTCCTAAGTCCATCATTATCAACAACTTCGAAATACAATTTATAGTTTCTTCCTTTTTCCAAAGTGAAACCAGAAGGAAACGTATAATAAAACTGATGCACATTGTTGTTTGGAGATTGCAGAAGCACTCTTTGTATATCCTGATTATCGTCTGCTGGATAACAAACAGCGCGTATCTTACTTACCTTATAATCATCCGCAGTTTGACCCGTATAAAAAGACTGATTTTGGTTGATTGAGTCCAACACTTGCTCAGCCTCAATAGATGGATATGCATCCTTGATAACCTCCAATTGATAACCTAGCTTTTCATAGTCTTTTACATTCTCATTAGAAGTGCTCAATTCATACCTTAAATCATTGTATACCCTTTCTCTATATGCAAATACATTATTCTCCTTGTCAAACGCAATTAGCGTATCGTTGGCCGCTATCTCAATCGCATCCACAAACTTCCCTTTAATATTCCATGCTACTTGAGTGCCCTCTGGAATAACGGCATTTCCGGTTCCCTTAATAACTTCTGATGTCCGTTGCGTGTATTTTGGGTAATTCAATCGCATTTCAAAGTCCAGCAAGGACGGCGTTCTAAAACTTCGTATGGAATAGCTTTTGGAGTTCCATCCATTTGCCATTAAATAAAAATTGCTCTCACTAACCGGTGGCTCAAACGTATGGGTATAAACGCCATCAAGGTTTTTTAGCAATAACTCTTCTCCGTTCATCACCATAAAAACATTTTCCGGTTTTACATCGCCAGTTGTGATTACCCGAACAGTCAATGGTTCATTATCCAGAACCTCTAACTTTTGATTCAGTAATTGAAATGCAAAAGGTGCGGGTTGCTCATAGGCCAAATCATAATTCACCACTCTTTTATATGAATTGAAAAAAGAAGCAATGTTCCCAGACAGCCATATGAACCCAAGAATTAGAATGGGAATGACAACATATTTTGCGTATTTGAAACTCTCCTTAAAGTCTATAGCCTTTGCAAATGAAACTTGACTCAAATCTTCGCTTCGCTGCTCAATACTCGCCATTAAAAGTTCTGAAGTAGATTTGTTTTCTGCCAGTTCCAACAAATTATAAAGCTTATCATCTATCAGCGGAAAATGCCTGCCTATGAGCAGCGATGCCTCTTTGTTCGATATCCCTTTTCGAACCCTAAAAAGAAAAAACAAGGGAACCAAGATAAACTTATAGAGCAGGAACAACTCCACCAAAATAAAGACCAGAAAAAGCACAAGACGCCAATCTTGATTTAACCAAAGCACATATTCCAAGGACATTACCCCCAACAAAAAGAGTAACCCAATTGCCAAAAACAATAAGATGCCTTTGATCAATTGCTTGGTATAATACTTCTTGGTAAACTCGTTGAGCTTGCTAAGTATCTTGTAATAACTATTCAAAATCCATGTTATTTACTACCAAGATACCTGATAGCACCGAATACTCCTGAAAACTTTTTGTTAAAACACATCCCGTCAACTGTTTTCTAGTGCTAGACCAAATAGTATCTTTGTGCTCTATTTAAAATCGCATGAGTCAAAAAGTACGGGTTCGTTTTGCGCCCAGCCCAACCGGGCCATTACATATTGGAGGTGTACGCACCGCTTTGTTCAATTATTTGTTTGCCAAAAAACATGGTGGTGATTTTGTCCTCCGAATAGAGGATACAGATCAAAACCGTTATGTGGAAGGTGCCGAAGCGTATATTGTGGAAGCCTTAAACTGGTGCGGTATTCCTTTTGATGAAGGGCCCACTTCGGCTCCGCTCAGTGCAGGCTCCAAAGAAGGAAGCTTTGGCCCGTACCGACAAAGTGAGCGTAAACACATGTACAAGGAATATGCCTTACAGCTTATTGAAAAAGGGCATGCCTATTATGCGTTTGACACTTCGGAGCGATTAGATTTTCACCGAAAAGATCATGAAGAAAAGGGCAAGACCTTTATCTATAATTGGCACAACCGATTAAAGCTTTCCAATTCCCTTTCATTGACCGCTAAAGAGGTGCAGGAGAAACTGAATTCTGGAGAAGATTATGTAATCCGTTTTAAGTCTCCACAAGACCAAGAATTGGTTTTGCAGGATATCATCCGTGGGGAAATTAAAATAGACACGAATATTCTTGACGATAAAATCCTATTCAAAAGTGATGGTATGCCTACTTATCATTTAGCAAATATTGTAGATGACCATTTAATGGAAATAACCCATGTGATTCGTGGTGAAGAGTGGCTTCCTTCTTTAGCGCTTCATCAATTATTATATAATGCTTTTGAATGGGAAGCTCCGGCATTTGCACATCTTCCACTTATTATGAAGCCTGTCGGTAAAGGAAAATTGAGCAAGCGCGATGGTGAAAAAGGAGGGTTTCCGGTCTTTCCATTGTCTTGGAACGAATCTCAGGGCTATCGGGAAGCGGGATATTTTCCAGAGGCTGTTGTCAACTTTTTGGCACTTTTGGGATGGAACCCTGGAACGGAACAAGAACTGTTTAGTTTAGAGGAATTGATTGAAGCTTTTAGCTTGGAACGTGTGAACAAATCTGGCGCACGCTTTGATCCTGAAAAAACGAAATGGTACAATCATCAATACCTACAAAAGAAAAGCGACAAAGAACTTGCGGCCTTGTTTGCTCCAATTATCGCTGTCAGGTCGAGCGCAGTCGAGACCTCTTTTGACGGGGATTATATTGAAAAGGTTGTCTCTTTAATAAAAGAGCGAGCCGATTTTGTCTCTGATTTTTGGGAACTGGGCAATTACTTCTTTGAAGCGCCTACATCGTACAACGAAAAAGCGGTTAAAAAACAGTGGAAGGAAGATACGCCTCAGTTGATGCAAAAAGTGGCTGAAATTTTGGAGGCCACTGAAGATTTTAGCTCTGAAACTGTTGAAACCCATGTAAAAGCATGGATTACGGATACTGAACTTTCCTTTGGAAAAGTGATGGGGCCGTTGCGGCTTATTATTGTTGGGGAGCTAAAAGGCCCCCATATTTTTGATATTCTTGCTCTTATTGGAAAAGAGGAAAGTATGGGGAGGATAAAAAGGGCTTTGGAGGTTTTGGGTTAATTACCCTTTTTTATTCCAATCCGCTTTTTAATTCCTTCCAAGATGTCTCAATATTACCGTATTTTAATGATGGGTGAGTTTGCAAAATTGAAAACTCACTCTCAGGATAGTTCCATGAAGAATTGAATCTTACCAATAACTTTAACGCCAATAAGGGTTCAAAAGATTTTGACTTCAATCGTGAATTAGTCATAGTAAAATATCTCAATCCACTTATTTGTTTGATAAATTCTAGACTATCTATCTTTTGAGGCGTCCAAATACTTCCGTCAATTCCAAGTCCAATTAACTGAGTAAGTTTACCTATACATCTAAAGTCAGAAATTTTATTTAGTTGCTCCATATGAAGTGTTTTTAAACTTGGCAAGGAAGAAAGCATACCAATATCGTTGATTTGAGATGAGCTGCCCAAATGTAGGTGCTTTAATTTTTTCAGATTAATTAATTCGTCTATACTTTTTATCCCACTCCATTTTATCCAAAGTCCTTCCAAGTTAGGCATATTACATATCGCATTAAAAATCTTTTGATTCACTCTTGATGGCAGCCATAAATATTTTACTTTATCCAACTCTGGTAATTTCGAGCACCACTTATCCACTAATTTATTTTGTTGATAAGCACTCCTATCCGAAAGCTGTGTTATAAATAAACTTAACTTATCTGAATCATTATATTCCTCAATATCAGTAATTGAGTCCTGATTTATTCTATTAAATTGAGTTGTGTTCCAAAAACCTTGTTTTATGAATTCTTCTGTCATTCCCATAGGTTGTTTTAAAAAAAATAATCTGCTCCCGGAAAGTTAAGAAAATTCCAATACCTTGCTTCAGGTTTTCATTTTGGTTCTTTTATAGATAATCCAGGCTTCCAATTGACGTGTATGTAACAAAACTTGATTATTGACTACCTATATCTTACAGAGTTTTGTACTTTAACTTTTTAACTTAAAATCTATATCCTATGGGCAACTTTCTTCTTATTCCTTTAATATTCGTTGGGCTTGTTATCTTGTTTTCCTCCTTCTTTACCGTGAAACAACAAACTGCGGCCATCATAGAGCGTTTTGGCCGTTTTAACAGCATTCGCCAATCTGGTCTACAAATGAAAATACCTTTGATTGATAGAATTGTAGCCCGCGTCGGCTTAAAAATTCAGCAATTGGATGTTATCGTAGAAACCAAAACTTTGGATGATGTTTTTGTAAAATTGAAGGTCTCGGTTCAGTATGTGGTTATCAAATCAAAAGTTTACGAGGCGTTCTATAAACTGGAATATCCACATGATCAAATCACTTCTTATGTTTTTGATGTGGTCCGTGCCGAGGTTCCAAAAATGAAATTGGATGATGTCTTTGTAAAAAAAGATGATATCGCCATCGCTGTAAAATCAGAATTGCAAGATGCCATGTTGGAATATGGGTATGACATCATCAAAACATTGGTTACCGATATAGACCCAGATGCTCAGGTAAAAGAAGCCATGAACCGAATCAATGCTTCAGAACGTGAAAAAATTGCAGCGCAATTTGAAGGGGATGCTGCAAGAATCCTAATTGTAGAAAAAGCAAAAGCTGAGGCGGAAAGCAAACGTTTACAAGGACAGGGTATTGCCGATCAGCGTCGGGAAATTGCACGTGGTCTAGAAGAATCTGTTGAGGTTTTGAACAAGGTTGGAATCAATTCGCAAGAAGCGTCTGCTTTAATTGTAGTGACCCAACATTATGATACCCTGCAATCTATTGGTGAGGAAACCAATACCAATCTGATTCTTTTACCAAATTCTCCACAGGCAGGTAGTGACATGTTAAATAATATGGTTGCCTCATTTACGGCTAGCAATATGATTGGGGAATCCATGAAAAAGACAAACGTTCCAAAACCGAAAAAGTAAACACTTCACTTTTAAATACAAAGGGGCCAAATGGCCCCTTTTTTCTTTTTGTTTAAAAATACTGTCCTATTCCAAACACAATTCCGTTGGTAGATTCGTTGGAAATTCCAACGCCATAATCCAACCGAAAGACCGCATTAAAGATTCGTTTGTGAATCAATCGAAATCCCAGTCCGGAATATAATCTGGTGGACGAGCCATCAAACAACTGTCCAAAATCCTCCCCTGGAGTTCGCCATGAGCCTGCATCTATAAATGCGTTTCCCTGGACTACAAACCATCCTTTTTCATACAGCGTCTGTCTGTACTCCGTGTTTAGGACCAATGCAGCTGTTCCTCTATCTACTGTATTTCCCACACCCCTAATGTTCAATTGATTGTCCAAAGTAAAGGGTGCAAAAGGAGAATCTTCATTTCCAAAAGCCGCCGCAAACCGAAGTCTATTTGCCCAATTTCCTCTTGCTCCTATTTTTCTATAGTGAATCAAATCATTTCGAATAGATAAAAAATCGCCCAAAAACTGGGTGCCAAGTTCATCTCCACTTAAAAAGCTTATGTATTGTGTAGTAAATTCATTTATGGTACCATCAAAATATTGATAGTCAATATCTAAATCCACATATCGGTACTGTCCCCTATAGATCAGTTTGTCTGCTTCCAAAGCAAGAGGCCTTCCAGCTAAAGGTTCATCCCCTATAAAATCATAACGCTCTTTTACAAAAGAAGCTCCAAGTTCTGCCTCATTCTTAAAATCGAATGAAAAGAGCAAACTTCCTTCCACACTTCTTGAGTTAAAACGATAGTCTTTCACCCCTTCTTCAAAAAAAACCGGTTCTTGCGAGGTATTGTCCTGATAGTTGAATCCTACACCCAATTTATCACTGAATAAAAAGGGATGTTCCCAAAACACACCATATGAATTGAAGACATCTCTTTCATAAAAACCACCTATAAGTTGATTGTTCCCAAACAGATTAAACTCGAACGCAGATACCCTAAATGCAAATTCTCCATTGTTCGCTGTTGAGATTCGCAACCCAGGAATAATGGTGAAATTTTCTTCTATTTGATAAACAAGCGTTTTTTCATCACCTATGCCATAAATACTGTCTTTTGCATTTGCTATTCCCGGCAATCGTTTTAAACGTTCAATATCTTGTTTGACCAAAACAGAATCATAAACAGTATTTGGTCTAACTTTTACCAATCTTCTTAAAAAAGATTCTTTGGTGCGTTTAAGTCCTTCAAATTCTAATTTGGTTATTTTCTGATTTTGCGCAAATCCTAATGTGGTGCAAAACAGGAGGCAAAGTAAAAATAGCTTTTTCACAATTTCTTAATTTCTCATTATCAGACGAGAAATTACTACAAACCCTACAGGAATTGGTGTTTTTTAATTTAAATGAACTCTAAAGGCATTTTGAATCAACGCCCATAGAAAACCATAAGACAAAACAAAAACAGTCTTAAATTGATTAAAAACCAATTGGTTTTAATAAAGAAAAATGATGGTTTTACATCATTACAATAGGGCCTAGCTATGTTAGCTTTTTTGCTCCAATTTTGCCCAAGTGTCCCTTAATGTAACCGTTCTGTTGAAAACTAAATTTTCTGCTGTTGAATCAGTGTCCACATTAAAATACCCAAGACGTTGAAATTGAAATCTATCTCCAACTTTCGCGTCTTTTAGACTTGGTTCTAAGTATCCAGTAATTTTTTGCAAAGAATCAGGATTTACGAATTCCATAAACTCTTTCTCTTTATGCGCATCTGGTGTGGCATCTGTAAAAAGACGATCGTACAGTCTCACCTCAGCGGTAATTGCATGTGGAACGGAAACCCAATGCAAGGTCCCCTTTACTTTTCGTAAACTTTCTTCTGTACCACTGCCACTTTTACTTTTAGGGTCATATGTACACTGAACTTCAGCTATGTTTCCATCAGCATCCTTAGTGCAACTTTCCGCTTTTATAATATATCCATTTTTAAGACGAACCTCGCCACCAAGCTTTAATCTAAAAAACTTGCGGTTGGCTTCTTCTCTAAAATCTTCCTGCTCTATGTACAACTCCTTAGAAAATGGAACTTGGCGGCTTCCAGCTGATTCATCTCCAGGGTTATTCTCAGCTTCCAACCATTCTTCCTTGCCTTCCTCGTAATTGGTGATGACAACTTTTAGTGGATTAAGTACGGCCATTACTCTCCGAGTAATTTTGTTCAGGTGTTCTCTAACATGAAATTCCAACAAAGAAACATCCACTACATTTTCTCTTTTGGCAATACCTATGGTTTCTGCAAAATTTCTGATAGATTCCGGAGTGTATCCTCTCCTTCTTAATCCTGATATGGTTGGCATGCGTGGATCATCCCAGCTGTCAACTACACCATTTTCCACCAATTGCAACAATTTTCGCTTGCTTACAACTGTATGACTAAGGTTTCTTCTGGCAAACTCACGTTGTTTGGGACGAAGTTTTTTAGAATCTACCAATTGGTCTAAAAACCAATTGTACAACTCTCTGTGTGGCAAAAACTCTAACGTACATAAGGAATGAGAGACTTGTTCTATATAATCGCTTTCACCATGGGTCCAATCATACATAGGATAAATACACCAATCGGTATTTGTTCTATGGTGTGGTTTGTGCAGCACACGATACATGATAGGGTCGCGCATTAACATATTAGAAGAAGTCATGTCAATCTTGGCTCGTAGTACATGTTTTCCTTCTTCAAAATCGCCATTCTTCATGCCTTCAAAAAGAGCAATATTCTCTTCTATGGATCTATTTCTGAACGGACTTTCTTTACCAGGTTCTGTTGGAGTTCCTTTCTGCTCTGCCATTTCCTCTGAACTTTGACTGTCTACATAAGCTTTGCCTTGCTTTATCAACTCAACCGCCCAGTCATAAAGCTGCTGAAAATAATCAGATGCATAACGTTCTGTATCCCACTCATACCCCAACCAAGAAACATCTTTCTTGATGGCTTCAACATATTCACTTTCTTCCTTAGCTGGGTTGGTGTCATCAAACCGAAGATTCACCGGAGCATTGTACCTAAGTCCTAATCCAAAATTTAAACAAATCGAACTGGCATGGCCAATATGGAGGTACCCATTTGGCTCTGGAGGGAACCGAAAACGCAAGTCTTGCCTTGTATAGCCTTCCTTCAAATCATCCTCAACAATATGCTCTATAAAATTCAGTGATTTCTCTTCTTCATCCATATCCAAAAATTGAAGCGCAAATGTAGTAAAAACGAGCGTTCATCGCGATTAATCATGCTTTGGTGTATACAAAGAAAGCCATTTTCACAACACTTTTGGTATCACCTACAACAATATCTTTCCATTCGATGAAAATAAAATCATATTTGTTATTAGAATATTATATGAAATAGTTGGTGTTTTTAACACCTAGAAGAACTGAACAAAATTAAGGGGCACAAATTATAGGGCAGTATTGCCCATAACCTCTTAAAACTAACGCTGATGAAGAAAACTAATTCGTATAATAGCATTCTTGTGATTGTATTTACAATTATGCTGCTTGGCGCCAACACTTTAACGGCACAAGTACTTAATCAACCTTTAGCGGCAGACAATCCAAATCTAGCAGGTAATTCTGCTTGGACGGCCGCATGTGCTTCTGATAGTTTCAATGAGTATTTCGTGGAATTTTCCTGGAACGCTCCTCTTGTGGACTCTTCCAATGAGTTTATCCTTGAACTTTCAGATTCCAATGGAAATTTTGGAGATCCCACCGAATTAAGTCGTGTTTCCAATGACAATATCGATTTTGAGGTACTGTTTCGATTTGAAGTTCCCAACACCGTTCGTGGTGAAAATTACAAGTTTAGAGTTCGTAGTACCAGTCCTGTAAAGACAAGTCCAGCTTCGGATGCTTATCCCATGCACTTTGTTGATTACAATTTACCCTTGTTGGTTAGTGAAGATGGAAGCGGAAGCATACCCCCAGGTGGAGAAATACAAATATGTGATGGGAATCCAGTAACATTGATGCCACACAACATTCCAAATGCAGATACATATCGATATAACTGGTATAGAAGCGGTACACTTTTATCAGAAAAATCAGAAAGTCTTACCGTATCTACTGCTGGTATGTATTACGTTGAACTTGATTACGGATCCGTATGCTCTGGTTCTGCAAACACACTTTCGAATACAATTGAAATTACCACAGGTAGTGGGTTGGGTGTAGCAATAAGTGGTTCTGATGATATTGGGCTTTGCTCTCCAGACCCATACACCTTACAAGCAAATCTAAATGGATCAGGCCTAACCTATACTTGGTACAAGGACGGCAACATCGTTTCAGGTCCCACACTAGAGGGGCATACTTACGATATTGACACCACGATAGATGGTTTTGCGGGATCGTACGAAGTTGAGACTGATGGTCCAAGCGCTTGTTTAGAAAGATCTTCTGCCGTTACGGTTAGGAATCTTGGAGACTTTGCTGTGACCAGGGAAAATGAGGAAAATATCGTTTTACTGCCATCCCAAAGCAAAACAATCTCTGTATCGTCTTCAGCGACCACTCCAACATATCAATGGTATAAAGACGGCACCCCGATTACAGATGCCACCAATAATATTTTGACTATTACAGAAACGGGCATTTACTTCGCTAGGGTCACTGAAAATGGTGGTGGTTGCTCAGGCGCTCCAAGGGATTCAGAAACCACAACTGTTGTTTCTCCAGATTCTTTTGAGTTTGTTGTAGACTATGCAGGAGCATATACCTCTTGTCAAAATACCGATGTAACGCTTAGCCTTTCAACTATAAATGCCGTTGGAGGTGGAGCAAGAACAGATGTCACATCTGACTTGCAATCAGCTTTTTCATACCAATGGGTAAACGAAGGAAGCAATATAAGTGGTGAAACATCCAAAACGATTACGATATCCAATTTTGAAAGCAACGGCACGTATAGACTTGACGGTAGCTTGGATAGTTTTACTGCAACTTCAAACGACCTACCTGTTAAACTTGTGGTGAACCAACCGTTGGAAATTAACGCTAATGGTACTGTTCTGTGTGATGGTGGAGACCCGATTGTATTCAATAGCTCTGAAGGTCTGGATGATGAAACTTTTGAATGGTTAAAAGATGGTGTTGTCATCGATACCACGACTGAAAATATTACTGCAACAGAAATTGGTGTTTATCAACTAGTCATAAAGACACATGACTGTCCTGTTATATCCAATGAAATCACAATTAGAGAATTTGATGAATCTCTTCTTGTGTTAGACGGATCTGAAGAAATTACAATTATTGAGGGTGAAACCGAAACCCTAACAGCGAGTGGCGCAGACTCTTATGAATGGTTTGATACCAACAATACCCTTTTAGGCTCACAGAACTTTTACTCTTTTGAAGCAGAGGGAGAATATCTTTTAGTTGCTGATTTTGGCAATTGTAGCATAAGCAAGATCATAACCGTCACTTACAGGGATACCTTTTCAATTCCAAATGTTATCACGGTTAATGGAGATGGCATAAATGATTTATGGGTTTTACCAAACACCTATTCAAGAAGCGAAGATGTTCTGGTAACAATTTATGATGAAAGGGGTAAAGAAATCTTTAGCCAAACCAATTATGAAAACAACTGGCCACAATCAACAACAGCCTTCAACAACCAAAATATGATTTTTTACTATACGGTTTCCAAAGGAGGTGAAAACCTAAAACAAGGAACCATAACAGTCATCAGATAAAAAGCATGCACACGAACAAACCTCTATTCTTACTACTCTTTTTTATGCTTGCCTTTTCTGGGTTACGAAGCCAGGAAGATAATGCATTTGTAGTATATGATGTTCCTTCCCAGAACCTTTTGAAATTCAATAGGTTCTTAATAAACCCAACTTTTTCAACGGTTAGGGAGGATAAATCATACATAAACCTATTTCATAGAAACCAATCGGTATCTTTTAATGATAACAATCAGGTTTATTTCTTGAGTTATAGTGGTAGAATAGGGGACCGTAGCGGTGTAGGTGCAAGTCTATTTACAAATAGAGAAGGGCTTTTTAACAATTTTGGTATTCATACAAACTATGCGTATGGCATAAAACTTAGTTCCAAAAGCAATTTCACATTTGGTGCAAATTTCTCATACTATCAAAGTGCATTCAATCAAAATAGAGCAAACGCTTTAGACAATGATCCGCTTTTAAACGGGTTGGAAAGTAGCTCTTTAATAACGTTTCAACCTGGGTTTAATATTTCCTATGGCAATTTTGATTTTGGTGCTTTTGCTGAAAATCTGTTTGATTATAATCTAAAAACCAGTGAGTCCGTTACCGAATTCAATGAAAAAACGTACTCTGGACACCTACAATATACCCATCAGTTTAAAAATGGTGCTGGATTGTTGGAACAAGCCAGGCTAATGCCTTTGGCCCGCGTAAGAAAGACTGGAGAGGAAAGTCTTACTCTAGGGGGAAACCTCCTTTTAGATTTGCCAAAACTAGGCTGGGTCCAAGCAGGATATGATGATTTTTATGGTGCTTCAGCCGGTCTAGGGTTTAACCTCAACAAAAATCTTTCTGTAGGATATACTGTTGAAAAAGGGTTGTCAAGCAGCTTTGAAAACTTTGGGGTTAGCCATGAGATTTCCTTGGCATACTCGTTTACTCCCAACCTAACTGAAGATAGAGTTATGTTAGAGCAGGAGAATGAGGACCTCGCAGAGGCTGATGAGACCCCTCAAGAAAACCTAACGCTTTCAGAAAAAGACCTAAAAATTGCAGAACTGGAGACAAAATTGGCAGAAAACGATGCCATATTGGACGAACTGTTATTACGACAAGATTCCATTGAAAATGCAAGAGAACGGGATTTAGAAAGACGGTTTGAAACTGTAATGAAAATGGTCAGACGGGAAACAAGAGGCGAAAAACCAGAACTTGAAGAAAAGGCCAAAGAAGTTTATTTCGCTAATATGGATAGCGCCGATGTGCTAACCAAAAAACCAATTCAACCATTGGCAAATCATGGCCTTTCCAATACAACGGCCTCCAAAAAGGTTATTCGTTTGAAAAACAAAACAAATGACCGTACCGTTGCCTCAAATAATAGAGTTGTAAAAAGCGATAAAACAAAACGATATTCTAGAAAAACAGTTGGTCGTTTCAAATCATTTAATATTCCAAATATTGAAAGTGGTCATTATTTGATTGCAAATGTTTTTAAAAACACTAAAAATGTAGATGATTTTGTACAACAATTGCAGGCGCAAGGTATTGACGCAGGTTATTTTGAAAACCCTAAGAACGGACTCAATTACGTCTATTTAAAAGGATATCAAAACAAAAGCGATGCCATTGACGCGTACCATTCCAAATTAAACGGAAATTATCAAGGAGATGCTTGGGTAATGAATGTTAATGGAGTTGATTCCTATAACAGTTTTGTTGCGGTGAAAAAAACAGCCAAATCAAAATATGGCAATACCGCCTTGAGCAAAAATATTGCTGAAAGCAAAAACAATCCTTCCCAAGTTTCGTATTCCACCCATAAAATTAATGGTTTGGGCTCTGGTTTCTACATTATAGCAAACGTCTTTGAAAATGCAAAGAATGCAAATCGTTTCGTAAAAGAATTAAATGCAAAAGGATTAAATGCAAGTTATTTTATTAATCCAGAGAACAATTACAGGTATGTGTACCTCAAAAAACACGAAACCTGGGGCAATGCCCTAACCTCATACTATTCCAAACTAAACGCCTCGTATGATGATCAAATGTGGATCATGCGAGTAAAACCAAATACCAACAGTTAAAATGACCCGCAACTTTCTTAAAACAATTCTATGCCTATTAGGCATATGGTTTCTTGGCCTTTATGGTCACGCACAAGAAGTGCCGTTTTCACCTCGACTTGATGATGGTGGAAACACATATCTTAATATAAAGGGAGACTATACTTTCTTGTCCAATAGTGTGATGAACAGCGTTTCTGACGGACATGATGTCAACACTCCATATAACGGAAACGGAAGTAACAATAGTCTTCATGTGGAATATGTGGATATTGACTCTGACCCCTCAACCTTTAATTCAAGTAGCTCCACACTTTCCGTCCCCGCTTGCTCCCAAATCTACTGGGCAGGACTATACTGGGCGGGAAACTATGACGTGGAACGCGACGGGGACCACCGTAGCAGATATGAAAGTGGTTATACAGATGATTCCAATCATTACGATGTAACCCAAGTAAAACTAAGAATTCCAGGAAGTACCACATATATAGACCTTCAAGCGGACACCGCGGCCGACCCTGTTGGTGAAGAAGATGATATTATTGTAAATGGATATAACACCCTTCCCAATGATCCTTATGTTTGCTATAAAAATGTAACGAACATTCTTCAAGGACTTGCAGACCCCAATGGGGATTATTTTGTTGGAAATGTTAGGGGAACAAGAGGAGCAACATCATATGGTTGCGCCGGATGGACCTTGGTCGTCATTTATGAAAACCCAACCCTTACAGGTAAATACATATCAGTTTTTGATGGATATGAGGGAATTACAACGCAATCTGGAAATCAAAGCGCAGATATTACAGTTTCAGGCTTTAATACAATTCCAACCGGTCCTGTAAATGCCAGAATTGGTGTAAGTACGCTAGAAGGGGAAACTTCATTGGATGGTGACACTTTTGGTATTGTTTCAAATAGCAGCGCGTCCTTTACAGATATAACAAACGCCGCGAACCCTGATGACAACTTCTTTAATTCAACAATTACAGATGATGGTGCCAATGTAACCTCACGAAACATAAACAGTACCAACGCAATTGGTTTTGATTCCGACGTATTTGATCTTAACAACCCAAGCAATAGTATTATCGATAATGATGATACCAGTGCCACGTTGAGATTGGGAACAGATGGTGATTGGTTCGCCTCATTTTTAGTCACTTTTGGCATAGAAATAATAGAACCTGACATTGTCCTAGAGAAAAAAGTGGAGGATATTGGAGGTAACGATATTACCGGACTAGGCGTTAATTTGGGACAACAATTAGATTATGTGCTCTCCTTTGTGAACACAGGAAATGACGACGCAACCAATTATACGATACGGGACATTCTTCCAATTAATGTAACCTTGGATGAAACCACTTTGACACTTCCCGGTGTTGGTGATGGTGACCCCACGAATGATGTAACATATACGTACAATAGTACAACAAGAGAGGTTATATTCTCCATTCCAGATAGCTATGTTGAAGAAGGAGATCCCATTTCCGAAATTCGGATGAGGGTACAAGTTGCGGAAAATTGCTTTGATTTTGTTGATGCCTGTACCGATATCATTGAGAACCTTGCTTACTCTACCTATGAGGGTGTAATAAATGACAACCAAATCAGTGATGACCCCAGTGTATCAGATTTTGATGATTGTGGGTTTACCACTCCAGGTGCAACAAACTTTCTCTTAGATGACTTAACGGGTTGTAATTATACTAGAACCGTTCTTCTTTGTGGAGCTGACGTTACATTAGATGCAGGTGATAATTTTGATAACTACGTTTGGTATAGAGATGAAAACGGCAATCAAGAAATTGATGGTGCCGATACTATTCTGACCGATGGTGATCCGGATGGAGACCCAAGCACATTTTTAGTGGATGAAGCAGCCACCTATATGGTTGACAAACAAGTTGCGGATCCATGTAAGGATTTTGCAGAGATAATCATTGTTGAATTGTTTGGTGCCACGCAATCCAATCCCATTACGGCGTTAATAAATGACACAACAAATACGGTTGATGGTGAGATTGTTGTTTGTCCCAATGATGGTAGTGAACTCCCACAAATCTTTTTATGTGGATTAAACGACACAGAGCTTGTGCAGATAAACATCCCTGATGCAGATAGTATTGAATGGGAACAATTGGATGAAACCAGTTGTGCAGCAGCAACTGCCGATTGTGCAAACACAAACAACTCTTGTACTTGGAATAATGTTGGTGGCGGAAGTGATTTTCTTGCTTCTGATGCTGGGCAATACCGTCTTGTAATAAACTATCAAAACGGATGTTTTAGTCGGTTCTATTTCAATATTTTCAAGAATCCGCTAGACCCACAATATACTTCTAGGGACCTTATCTGTAGTTCTGATGGTAATATTACAGTTACCAACATGCCCTTGGATTATGAATATCGTTTGATTGACCAAACTACTGGAAACGAATTAGTTGCCTATAATTCTAATCCAAGTTTTACCATTACCAGTAACGGCGCTTATACTGTTGAAATGAGACAGCAAGGTGTAGTTGATGGTTGTGTTTTTGTACTGGACAACATTGGTATATTGGATAGGGACTTTCAAGTTGATGTTGAAACAAAGGATACAGACTGTAATGGTTTGGGAGAAATTGAAATATCCATCCTCAATGTAGAGGCTCAATATTATTATGAAATCTCTCAAGGAGGAACAATTGTAGACACTTTTGGGCCCTCTAATGATAATAATTACACTTTTGAAAATTTAAATGATGGTGTTTATGATGTTTCCATTTCAACAGATGATGGATGTACTTACTCAGAACAAGTTACCATCAATGACGTTACGGATTTAGCTGTAACCGCCTTAACGACCAAAAACATTGATTGTACAGATGGTATTGTCACTGTAACTGGCTCTGGAGGTTTTCCAAACCCAGATTACACCTATGCAATTTGGAGCTATAATGGAGTAGATCTTTACACGGATGTGGGTGATATTCCAGGTGGTGCCTACCAAGTAGTGAACGATTTCACTTTTACCAATGGTGAAGAAGGGGATTATGAATTTATTGTGGTTGATGGAAACAACTGCTCTTTTGTTTCAAATAGTGTGTCAATTGTTGTTGCCCCCTCAGTTGAATATACTACGTCTTTAACGGATGAAACTTGTTTTGGCATAGCCGATGGCACATTTGCTGTCAATGTAACCAATTCTAATGGATATACATTATCATACACATTAACATATCCTGACGCTTCAACTGCAGCAAATACTTCAGGTTCATTTACAGGATTGCCACAAGGCAATTATTCTTTGGCCATTACCCAAACCCAAGGTTCTGTTTCCTGTGATTTTACAGAAACTTTTACCATAGGTGGGCAAGCAAGTGGTATTAGCGGAGACGCAGTGTTGATTCAAGATTATACTTGTTTGCAAGATGGAATTATAGAAGCTCAAAATGTTGCCGGCGGTACCGCACCCTACGAATATAGTATAGATGGTATCAACTTTTCAAGTGCTGTAGGCGCAGAAACTTTTTCAAACCTTACCAATGGCACATATACAATAACCATTCGAGATGCGAACAACTGTACTTTTGCCACAAATTCGATTACGTTAGACCCATTAAATCCACCTTCAGATTTAACTTTCGTTGCCACTACACCTAATTGTCCTTCGTTGACTTCAGATGTAACCGTAACCGTGGTGGATGGAAATACCCCATTCGTTTTTGAGATTACTGCACCTTTACCTATTGCCGCGACCTCCATAACTGGAGCCTCTGCAGATTTTGATGGACTTGCTCCCGGAACCTACACTTTTCAAGTTACCGATGACAAAGGCTGTGTTTACAGTGAATCTTTCACAATAAACCCTGTAAGCGAAATTAATGTTACAGGACAGTTAGTAAGCAATATTAGCTGTTTAACCGATACGGATGGTGAAGTTACTTTCACCGTTGCTGATTTTAATACTGATTTCAATTACTCCGTAACTGGTCCATCAAACTTTTCAGGCACCAACGAAACAAATGGTACAATTCCCTTAACAGGATTGGATGATGGAACCTATACTATAGTTGTAACGGATAATCTTACCTATTGTACTGCAACAACAGATGTAACCGTGAATGCTCCAGCCGCAGCCCTAACAATAGGCGCCGCCGAAACTCAACCAACGTGTATTGTTGATGGAAGCGTAACACTGACCTCTACTGGAGGATGGGGTGGAAATACATTTACGCTTACCAATCCAGACGCCTCAACTTTTGGAACAAATAGCACTGGAACTTTTAATACACTTACCCAAACTGGAACATATACGGCCTCAGTAACTGATGTCAATGGCTGTATTGTTACAACAACATTCGATTTAGACCCGGCAATCGCCCCTGTATTGGCAATCGTGCCAAATAATACCTGTTTTGATGATGCCGTTGGTTTAACCCTAACAGCTAATGTGACTTCAGGAGGAGATGGAAATTTTGAGTACAGCCTTAATGGTGGTGCTTTTGGAACAAACAATGTTTTCACAGGATTGACATCAGGAACCTATACTATTGATGTAAGAGACGGTAAAAATTGTACAGACTCTGAGTCCATAACAATAAACCCAGAATTAAGTGTTGTGGCCTCGGCTCCAAACATTACTGCTTGTGCAACTACCACTGATGTAGACATAACTGCAGCAGGTGGCGATGGAAACTATGTGTATGCCATTGTTTCAGATGGCGTAACTCCAGTATCAGGAGATTTTGCCACAACAAACCCTATAACCGTATCATCAGATGGAGACTACGATGTATATGTAAGGGACAACAGTGGAAATGCAGGCTATTGCGAAGCTTCCTATGATATTACAATTGTTCAAGACACAGCCTTATCAATTTCTGTGTCCGATTCAGGAATCCAATGTAGTGGTGAGGCTCAAGCAACTATAACAATAACGGCAACTGGAGGCGAAGCGCCTTACCAATTCAGTATAGATAATGGTGCCAACTATCAACCATCGAATACTTTTGTGAATCAGCTTGCAGGTAGTTATAATATTAGAGTGCGTGATGCCAACAACTGTGACGTAACGGATATTTATACGATTACCGAACCGTTGACCTTGTCTGCATCCGCTGCAGTTACCCAATTGGCAGAGTGTAATCCAGGTCTTGGGGCCGAAGTACGGGTTACAAATGCAATTGGGGGAACAGCTCCCTATGAATATAGTTTTGATGGTGGTACAAACTACTCAACAAATCCAATCGGGTTCTTGCTTCCAGGAACACATACCGTATACCTAAGGGACGCAAACAACTGTACATTCCCAATGACGGTTACCATTGATCCCGAACCAACGCCCCCAGGAATCGTAACGGCTGTTGCGTATGAATGTGATGGCGAAGGAGTTGTTACCATTACGCCAGATAGTGCTGATTTTGACTACACCTATGAACTTGATGGAACCCCAAATACTCCAGCAACATCCAATATTTTCTCAGATATAGCAACTGGCTCACATACAATTACAGTTAATTACACAAGCAATATAGCCCCAACACCTAGCGTCTTGTTATTGGAGGATTTTGGTACTGGGCCAAACACCTCAATTCCTCAAATTGATGGTGATTATTATTGTTATGATCCCCAAAACGGAAGTACTACACCTTGTAGTCCTCTAGATGGACGAACCACCAACAGCGGTAACTCCCGTATAAATGATTTGGAATACTCGGTTACAAGCAATATTGTGAGTCCCTTTGGTGCATGGACAAGCCCGAATGATGCTTCATTAACACCAAATGGAAGGTATTTAGCAGTAAACGTAGGTGATCCCGGGGTAAATACAATTGTCTATTTTAAGGAAGATATTGAAGTAATCCCCAATAGGGATGTTGAGTTTTCACTAGCCGTATTTAACTTAGTTGATCAAGGCCGTAATCTTATAGAGCCTAATATACTCGTAGAGCTTGTAGATCCATCTGGAGTAATAATCGCTTCTGGAACCACTGGTCTAATTCCTGAAAATACAGGCCCAAACGATTGGCAAAACCTAACAATTCCAGCTCTTAACCCAGGAGCTAATACAACTATTGACATTGTTATTAGGACCATTGCAACTGGAACAAATGGTAATGATGTTGCTATAGATAATATTCAGGCTATTCAGATACCTGAAGTTTGTGCGGGCTCATTAACTGTGGATGTCAACATAGAAGATGGAAATGCATTTGATGCAGCCGTAACTGCTTTCTCCGATATTTCATGTAACACTGGAACCGATGGTTCCATAACTTTTGAAGTAGAAAATTTTGATGTTAATTTCGAATATCAAGTAAATGGAGGTGGATACTCCGCCCTACAAACTACAAGTCCAATAAACCTAACCGGATTATCTGCAGGGGATTACGATATAGATGTAAGGACAACAGACAACTTTGGAAATACGTGTACAACATCCTTTAGCCAAACACTAACGGAACCAAATGCCGTAGTGGCTTCTGCTTCACTTACTAGCGTATTGACCTGTACTAACGGAGGCGCAACCATTACCGCCTCTGCGACCGGAGGAACCCCTGCTTATGAGTATCAATTGGAAGATGGAGTTGGTGGTATTATCACTGGTTTCGATTATGCAACCAATGGAAACAACACCGTTTTTACTGGATTGGCTGTTGGAGATTATATTGTTCGCGCCAGGGACACCAATCTCTGTGAGGACCCCATTGATACGGCCATTACCATTGCTGATTATATTGATGTAACTTTTACCTCAGCGCCAACTGCGTGTTACAGCGGAAACAATGATGGAACAATTCAAGTTGATGTTACAGCAGGTAATGGAGATTATCAGTTCAGTATAGATGGTGGGCCATGGACAATACCAAATACCAGCACGACACGACACATATTTGACAATCTAACACCTGGCACCTATACCATAGATGTACTTGATGGTTTTGGTTGTACTGGAATCCAGCAAAATATTACCATTAACCCCCAGCTCACAGCAAGTGCTGCATTGACTAACGATCTTACCTGTTTGGTAGATGCTTCGGTAACCATTACAGCAGGTGGCGGTTCCGGAAGCTACTCGTATGAATGGTCTAACGATGGGGGAACGAATTACTTCAACACCAATTTTACCGGTTCCCAATTTTCAACAACCACGGCTGGAACATATCAATTTAGGGTGACGGATACCACAGCTCCAACAGCTTGTACCGTTGTTACCAATGTAATTATTGTTACACCCGTTGCAACCCCAATAATTACTTCGGTAACCCCAACACACGTTATTTGTAACGGGGACAGTAATGGTTCGTTGGATGTAGTGATTGATACTTCGGTTGGGCTTGCTCCCTACACTATTGAGGTGGTTGAAATCAATGGCCCAACAAATTACGGTACACAAACCTCAGGTTTACCAGCCGGAGACTACGAGGTTACAATTACTGACGACAAGGGGTGTGTTTCTGCGCCTACTTCGGTTAGTATCACCGAGCCAAACGTAATGAATTACACTGTAACAAGTGTTCCTATAACCTGTGACACTTCTGGAATGACAACTAGCCCAGGTTCAATTGCGGTTAGCGGCATAACTGGGGGTACTGCAGAATACACCTATTATCTAACGGCCAACAATGGAATTTCACCTCAAACCTATACCACGACTTCAGGTGCAAGAGACCATACTTTTACAATTCTAACTTTTGGTATTTATCAAGTCGATGTGGTTGATGCCAACGGATGTTCTGCATTTAGCACAGAGGTCATTGCTTCTCCTCCAAATGATTTGGATATAGATGTGAGTACTTTGACTTCTGACTGTACTACAGGTGGTACCGCTATCGTGACCGTAGGAGCCTCTGTTGGAAGCGGAAACTATGAATTTGCTATATTAGAAACCTTTACCCCGCCATATTCTTCTAGCTATGTGTCTCCTGATACTCCTGGGGGCAGCGTTGCAACCTTTACCGGACTAACACCTGGAATATCTTTTACATTTGTTGTTTTTGATATAACTACGAATTGTTATTATTTTGAAACTGCAGCGGCCCCAATAAACACACCATCTAACATGACGGCTACATTGGACGAAGTTGCCAACGTGACCTGTACTGGTTCGGCCGATGGAAACATCTCCTTTACGTTTGACAATTATGATGCTGGTGCAACTGATGTAACTTATGAAATCTTTAATTCCCAATCCAATTTAACTACCGGGCATTCTGGCACAACCTCTGTAAACCCTCCAACTGGAGCTATTGCAATAACCGATTTTGCAACACTGGCCCCTGGGGAATATTATCTCTTGCTTACTGAAGTAGGCGGGCCATTTAATGGTTGCTCCGTATTAGGAGGAGAATTCACTATTCGTGAATCCGTGAATGCATTAAGTGTAACCGCTACAGCAACCAATGATATAGATTGTGGTGCGGATACCGGGACCATTACTGCAATTGCCCAATTTGGCACAGGACCATATGAATATCAATTGGAACTACAGACGGCAACTCCTCCAACAGCAGCTACATGGATTGGCGTAAATACGACCGGATTCTTCAGTGGGCTTGCCAATGATGACTACACCGTTTACGTAAGGGATGCCTACGGCTGTATTATAGATTTTGATATTACCGTTGGTTTGGACGCAAGGCCTGAAATTGCTATAGCTGTAGTTGATCAATGTGTTGCCGAAGGGACGTTTGAAGTCTTGGTTACCCTAAGTTCAAGTGCGCCAGGAATTGCTCCCTATCAAATAAGAGTTAATGGAGGTGCTTACCAAAACATTACATTTAACGGAAGTAATCAATATACTGTTACCGGATTAAGTTCGGGGCTTAACCAAAGTATCGCCGTTCGCGATGTTACTGGATGTCCAGACACGGATACTTTCAATATTCAGCCTCCGTTGCAATTTAATGCTACCCTTACAACTTTGTTGGATTGTGAAACAGCGCCCAACGACAATGCGGAAATTACTATCGATGTGACTGCTGGTTCGGGCACTTACGATTACGAAATAGATGGCCCTGGTGCCGTTGACCAAACAAGAACTGCAATGGGAGGAACTTCCCTAACCTGGTCTGATGCTAGCCTAGCTGGTTCTTACACGGTTACAGTTTATGATACTTCAACATCAGTTCCTAATTGTTTAGGTTCAATAATTGTTGATGTTCCTGCAGCCGTGACTCCATCATTTAGTGTTACCTCATTTACTGATGTTACCTGTAACGGTGATGACAATGGAACGATCTCGGTTGCTGCCGTTGATCTTGGCACAGGCCCCTATTCTTTTGAAATAATCTCTGGCCCTGGAAGCACGGCAACTTTTCCAATACTTCCAACAAGTAATAATAACACGACTTCAACTTTCACAGGATTGGAGGGAACTGCAGTAGGAATAACCTATACCGTAGAAGTAACTGCGGCTGATGGCCAGTGTACAACAACACAAACACAAGTGATAACACAGCCTGATGGGATTACAAATATTGATGCAACTGTGGTTGAATTCGGTTGTGCCGTTGGAAACAACGTGAACAACGCTTCAATAACCATTAATGATGCCTCAACAGCATTGCCAATTGGTCCTATTTCCGGTGGAAGCGGCACCTATGTTATCTATGAGTTTATTGAAGAGGATGACCCCAATACAGTACCTGTCGAAGCGCCTGCTATCGTTCAGTCCGGGCCAAATCAGACCTTTATAGAAACTGATATTGCTGGAGGAGTTTATACCATCAATGTTTATGACGACAATGGTTGTGTTGGCACTACAACAGCAACAATAAATCCTTTTGATGAGTTGCTAAGTGCTAGTGCAGTAATCGATGTTGCAGCAACATGCGTTTCAGGTGAAGACATTACCATTACAGCAATAGGCTCCCTTACAACTTCTTTAACAACACCTGCCAACTATGAGTTTAGGTTGTTGCCAAGTGGAGGTTTTCAGGCTTCAGGCAGCTTTACAGGATTGCCCATTGGAATAAACAATTTTGAGGTAAGAAATACTGTTACCGGATGTATCATAGCAATTTCCCATGACGTTGCTGATCCAGAAGTACTGGATTTAATAGTAGTCAATACCACGGACATCACCTGTTTTGGTGACACCAATGGAACAGTAGAATTGGATTTACAAGATGCAACGAGCACTACCTATGCAAGCGCAACCAATTACACACTTTATTATGATGTAAATGGAACGCCTACCAATTTATTGGATGATGTAACCTCAACTGGAACAGATGCTGATGGTAGTTTTACCATTACAGGGCTAGCTGCAGGAACATACTATGTTGAAGTGGAAGATACCAATCCTCCAGGTTCAGCGTGTACCTACGCACAATCTTTCAATATAGCCGGACCCAGCGTTGGAATATCCGCGTCCACCCAAGTTACACCCGTTACTTGTGTTAATGATGGTAGTATAGAAATTATTAATCCTGCTGGTGGATGGGGCGGCTATACCTACTTTGTAGATTTAGCTTCAAGCCTTGCACCAAGAAGCTACCAAGCTTCTCCTTTGTTTACTGGTTTAGCGGGAGGCGCTAGCCCTGGAACTGATTATCAAGTTTGGGTGGCAGACCAAAATGGGTGTGAATTCCAGTTGCCCAATGAGACCTTGGTTGATCCAACAGCTATTACAGCAACACTTCAAATCAACCAAGATAATTGTACCGCACTTCAGGGAGAAATTGAAGTGACTGGAACTATAGGGGGTCAAGGTTCAAACTACACCTACCAACTTATCCGAAACGGAAGCAACATAGGGTCTCCACAAACAAATCCTGTATTCTCAGGATTGGGTGCTGGTTCTTATGAAGTTTTGATTGCTGATCAGTGGTCTTGTGACGAAAGGGTTGGGCCCGTAGTCTTACTGGATGAAATGGTTGCAACTGCCACAGTTGTTAAACCTATTGATTGCTCTGGTAACCCTGGTGGACAAATTACAATCACTGTAAATGGTGGTTCGTCTAACCTATCTTATGATGTGCTTTTTCCTGACGGAGTAACCACACAGAATAACGCAACGGGAATCTTTACTTCATTGACTGATCCAGGAACATATTCCTTTACTGTAACTGACAATGGTACAGCTACCTCATGTATGGTAAACATCACGCAAGACTTAGATGGTGCTGTTGATCCTGACATTACCAACGTAATCATGGTTCCTGTAAGTTGTAATGGTGGTTCGGACGGAAGTCTAACGGTGGAATTGGATCCGGCTTCAGCAGTTAATCCTGTTTATACTTATGAACTTTATGAGGCTTCAGACCTTGTTACACCCTACAGATTTGCACAAACCAGTGCAACATTTGATAACCTTCCTCAAGGTGGTTATCGAGTTCGTGTAATTTCCGCAAGAGCTTGTGAGGATTTCCATGATGAAACCGTTACGGAACCTACTGCTCTTATTGTTTCAGCTACTGCAACACCATTCGCGTGCAACGCAAGCAATACGGTTAACACATCAACTATTACTGCAAGCGCTTCAGGAGGAACAGGCCCTTACTTGTATAGTATTGATAATACAAATTTCCAGACGTCCAATACTTTTGATGTAATTGATAATGGTGCGGTTCAGAATATAACCGTTTATATAACTGATGCCAATTCCTGTTCAGAAACAGCAACAGTAGCACCTATTGAACCTATCAATGTGTTTACTGCAAACGTAACCCTGAACAATGGAGGAATAAGTTGTGCAGGCCCAGAAGAAGTGTTGATTACCGTTACTGATAATGGAAACCTGGCAAACACCTATACTTACGAGTTGTTGCCTGTTGGAAACCCATTAGGAACCGAAATACCTACGCTTTCTAATGTTACAACAACCTTTAATCTGACTGAACCTGGAAGTTATACCTTCAGAATTACAGATAATACTACCGGTTGTTATCTTGATACCGCTCCATATGAGATTATGCCTTATGATCTCATCGAAGTTGTTGCAACACCAACAGCTCCTGCTATCTGTTTTGGTGATACCAACGGCGCGCTGGAAATTAATGTAACTGGATATACCGGAACATATGATTATGAAGTGTTCAATGCTGATGGAACTACCGCTGGATTAACTGGAAGTGGAAACACTAGTACTAATCCATTGACAATCTCTGGACTTGGTGGCGGAAACTATTTTGTAAGAGTAATCGAAACTTCAAATCCATTGTGTATTGAAGATTCGAATACCATAACCATTGTATCACCGGACATGGCATTAACAGCAACACCTGTTGAAGTTGCCAATGTTACCTGTACCAACGATTTAGGGGAAATTGAAGTGTCGCCTACTGGTGGGTTTGCACCATATGACATACAATTGACCAACACTACAACTACCCAAGTGTACAATGTAACTGATGTGGTGAGTTTTGTATTCTCCAATCTTTCTGCAGGACTTTTTGATGTCCAGATTACAGATGACAATGGATGTATTATCAACGAGCCCATTACATTGGTTGAGCCTACTCCAATTACTGCTGATATTGATGCAACTCCAACAAACCTTGTTTGTTATGGAGATACAAATGCAACCGTAACAGCAATAAATGTCTTGAATGGAGAAGGAGTTTATCAATATGTATTGAACATATACGACCCAACCGGTACCACAATTACATTTAGTTCCGGTGCACAATCTAGTCCTGTTTTCAATAATCTTGGCGCAGGAGTCTATAGTGTTACCGTTTCTGATGGATGGAGCTGTGGTATGGAAACAACTCAGGTTACCATTTCCGAACCGGTAGAGGTAATGGCCAATCTAATTCAGTTAACACAGCTTACCTGTACCGCTCAAGCTCAAATAGAGCTTTCCGCCACAGGAGGAACTGGTCCATATGAATTTAGTGTAGATGGAAGCCCTGGCTCATATACCGCAATGACCGGGGGAACAATCCATACATTCACTGTGCCAGCAGGTCCTTACCAGTATTATGTTCGCGATGCCTTTGGTTGTGATGCCATGATATCCAACCAGGTAACTGTTGACCCAATAGTTCCGTTAGATGTAATAATTGATGATAGTGCAGCTCTTATCAATTGTACCGGAGAAGCTTCTGCCACTATAATCGCAAATGCTTTTGGAGGCCTAGGAAACTATTCGTACGAGTTATTTACGGATGCAGGATTGACCAATTCCGTAGCCGGACCTCAAACTACAGGAGAATTCAATGCACTTATTGCCGGAAGCTACTACGTACATGTTACCAGTATGGATTGTGAGGCCACAAGTACCGAAATTACTATTGTGGATCCTATTCCATTACAAATAGATAGACAAGAATCTACAGATGTAACCTGTGCAGGGTTGGACGATGGTACAATTACTGTTGAGGTTTCTGGTGGAACTGGGGAGATTCTTTACGCCATTACACCAAACCTGAATCAGTTTGACAGCGTAAATACCTTTGAAGACCTTTCTCCTGGAATATATGATGTCATTGCCCAGGATAGAAACGGTTGTTTTGAAACATTCCAGTTTGAGATTTTGCAACCGGAGCCGCTTCAAATTCAGGCTATAAATATTATGCATGAGGTGTGTTTCAATAGTGAAGATGGTTCTTTTGAGCTTGATATTGTTGGCGGTACTGCCCCTTATTCATCAAGTCTTAACTCTAACTTGGATACAGACTTTGTTCCAGATCAAGTATTGTTCCAGAACCTACCAGCAGGAACCCATGTTGTATTTGTTAGAGATGCCCAAGGTTGTGATACCAATCTTATTGTTGAGATAAATCCTGGTGTAAATCTAGCAGCTACGGTTACTCCAATATATGTGTGTTCTGGAATAGTTCCAGACAACTCATTGGAAATTGTATTTGATGATCCCTCTGTTTCAACAAATGTTCTATATGCAATAGATTCAACCGACCCTGTTGATATGCAGTTAAACGCAGATTTTACAAACATGGCTGCAGGAGATCATTACCTCACAATAGCGCATTCCAATGGATGTATCAACACCATAGATTTCAGCATTACTGGATTTGAACCTCTTGAGTTGGTTTTGGAAAACAGTAATATCAATGAAATTACAGCTACCGCTACAGGTGGTCTAGAAGATTATACTTTCTATTTTGGTGATATTGACAATGGAACGGACAATACTTTTATCATAAATAGAACTGATACCTACCCAGTAACCGTTATTGATCAGAACGGTTGTGAAGTTACTTTGGAAATCTTTATGGAATTCATAGATATTGAAACTCCCAACTTCTTCACTCCTGATGGAGATGGTCTAAACGATACCTGGTTGCCAGACAATTTAGAGGCCTTCCCTAACGTACTAATGATCATTTTTGATCGTTATGGTAGAGAGCTCTATCGCATGAGATACGGTGATATTGGTTGGAACGGTATTTACAACAATAGTGAGCTGCCAACCGGTGATTATTGGTACATCATAAAACTACAGGGTGAGAACGATGACCGTGAGTTTGTTGGACATTTCACCTTATATAGACAATGATAGCTTAACCTACAACATGATGTTAAAAAAACTATATTCCTCATTTATCATATTTGCGCTAACCGTGGGTGTTGGAGCTCAGGAATTAACCATTCCACAGCTATCCCAGTATATAGCGGACAATCCTTTTTTAATGTCTCCAACCTATGCTGGTATTGGGGATCATATAAAAGTTCGTTTGAACGGACTTACACAATGGGTAGGTATTGAGGATGCACCAGATACCCAAACCGTGGCGGCCGATGCCAGAATAGGAAATAGATCCGGTGTTGGAATGCTCATGTACAATGACAGCAATGGAGAAACCAAACAAAGGGGTGCGCGAATTTCTTTTGCGCATCATCTTACACTAAATAGGTATGATGATGTTTTTCTCTCTTTTGGTATTTCATACAATTTTAATCAGTTCAGAATTGATGTTGAAAATTTCACAGATAACAATGGTCAGCTTCCAACAGATGACAAATCCACAACTAACCACAATTTTGATTTAGGTTTTTTATATCGATACAATAAATTCTATATCACGTTAAATGCTTCTAATATTTTAAACAAGGATTTAACTCAATTTAATCCTGTTTTTGAGCCAAATACGTTGAGAAATTATTATGCCTATGCGGGTTATAGTATATCTAAAAGCAAAAACAGTAAATTGGAAATAGAACCCTCTGTATTTTTCCAGTGGTTTGAAAGTGATGGCCGTTCTGTTACCGATTTAAATGCAAAATTCCGTTTTCATAATTTTGAGGATTATTATTATGTTGGTCTTACCTATCGTTTTTTAAATGACCAAGTAGGAAAACCGCTTTACATAGCGCCCATTGCAGGTCTTAAAAAGAGTAATTTTTATTTTGGATATTCTTATCAGGTAATTACCAATGAAATTCTAGGATATAGTTCTGGAACTCATGTTCTTACAATAGGAATGGACCTCTTTCAGGGTATTAGCAATTGTCGGTGCATGTATTAATTTATCCATTTGACCTATTTTTGCCCACATAATTATCTGTAGTGGGGAAAATTCAAGTAAACAATATAAGGGTACATTCCAATCACGGTTGCCTTAAAGAAGAAATGTTAATTGGCAGTGATTATAGGGTTGACCTAGAAGTTCATGCGGATTTATCGATTCCAGCAGAATCCGACAAACTTGGCGATACTGTGGATTATGTTCATCTAAATAATATCGTAAAAGAAGAAATGGCTGTTCGTTCCAATCTTTTGGAACATGTTGCCAAGCGGATTCTAAATCGGATTTTCTTTGAAATTGCCCCTGTATCAGAAGCAGAAATAAAAGTTGCAAAAATTAACCCTCCAATAGGTGGTGATGTTGAAAGTGTAGCCGTTATTTTGCAAGACACAAGAGATAAATAAGGGTTTGGGCAAGCTAAAAAAAGTAGTACATTTGCACCACTAAAATGGCATCGTGGCCGAGTGGCTAGGCACAGCTCTGCAAAAGCTTGTACAGCGGTTCGAATCCGCTCGATGCCTCTTCAAAACCCAGCAAATTGCTGGGTTTTTTATTCACTTATACGTTCAATCCCGTCCTTAATATTGAACTTTTCCTTTGGTAAAAAACCTTTGGTTATCATTACAATTCCACAAACTATAATAACAACTCCCAATCCCTTTTTTATCAACACAATTCGTTCTTGTGTCAAATACCTTTTTAATTGTTTTGCCAGGATAATTTTTAACAGATCTGTTAAAAAGTAAACCATAATAACGGTGCTAAAAAAAACAACTATTCTATCTGGATTATTATTTAAGCTTGGTCCCACAATTACAATTAGACCCAGCCAAAAAGCCAATACCCCAATATTGATGAAATTCAATAAAAAACCTTTAATAGCAAGATTTAGATATGTGCCCGTTGATGCTTTTACATTTGCTTTTTTAGATTCCTTTTTTACAAAAATCACAATACCATAAATAAGCAAAATCATTCCCCCAAAAACAAAAAGTCCAGGTTGGTTGCTCAGGTTTTCTAGCAATTGAAAACTACTGAAATATGCTATTACCAAAAAGACAATATCCGCAATAATAACCCCAATATCAAAAACCACTCCTGCCCTAAAACCTTTTATTGCACTTGTTTCCAATAGCACAAAAAAGACTGGACCTATCATAAAACTCAATAGGAACCCTAAAGGAATGGCCGCTTGAATATCATCTATCATTGTTTTATTCCATACGTTTTACTTTTCCACCAAAAACGGCCTTTTCATCCATTTTTTGTGGGTTGCCATATACCAAAACTTCACCTCCCGCTTTTACATTTGCCTTTACATAATCTGTAGCATAAATTTCCGCATTTCCACCAGCATTTACTGAAACCGTTGTGAATTTGGTTTTAAACTCTTTACCATCATAGATACCACCTGTGTTTATAATTACATCTTGATTATCTGAAAATCCTTTTGTAATTATTTCCCCACCCGTTACAGATTTTACAAGTAATTGCTCCGTTTGGCATGTTAATGTCAACTCTCCACCTTCTTGTGCTTTTAGCTCTAAAACATCTTGTATAATTGGTTCTTCTGATACTATTCTAGCATCTTCATTAACATCTATTACCTTAATTTCTTCTGTATGGTATAGGTCTATGAATGTTCGATAACCACTGAAAATTTTATCAATTTCCATTCGGAACTTTAACACACCAGAGTTATTTACAACCGCAACTTTCTTTGTGTTCGCCCCAGTTATGACCGCCTTGTTCACATCTGATTTGATAAGATTGATGGAAAGTCCATCAAACCCCTTTAATTCTGTAAACCCTTCAAGTTGATGTGTAATATTTTCTTCCTGGGAAAATAAACCCTGGAATGAGAGAAATATTAAAAAAAGTTTAATTGTTCTCATTGTTTACAAATTGATTGTCAATATGATAACAAACTTTATTCCAAAAAAGTATTATTCTTTTTTACCAATCAACGAAAAGTCTAAATGTCGTTTTACCAAATCAGTATTCTTTACCATTACATAAACTTCATCACCTAATTGATACATTCTTTTTGAACGTTCACCAATAATGGCAAACTGTCTATCATCAAATACATAATAATCGTCTTTTATATCACGGATCCTAACCATTCCCTCACATTTATTTTCAACAATCTCAACGTAAATACCCCATTCCGTAACTCCTGAAATCACCCCTAAAAACTCAGATTCTTTATGGTCTTCCATGAATTTTATCTGCATATACTTAATAGAATCACGCTCTGCACTTGACGCTAATATTTCCATATTTGAAGAATGTTTGCATTTTTCCTCATACACGGGTTCCTTTACCTGTTTTCCTCCATCCAAATAATGCTGTAACAGCCTGTGTACCATTACATCTGGATATCTTCTAATGGGTGAGGTAAAATGGGTATAATATTCAAAACCCAAACCATAATGACCAATATTTTCAGTTGTATATGTGGCCTTGCTCATACTACGAATGGTAAGCGTGTCTACCAAGTTCTGTTCTTTCTTTCCTTTTACATCTTGCAAAAGTTTGTTCAAAGAACTGTTCAAACTCTTTTTGTCCCTTACATTAATACTATGTCCGAACCTAGAAATAACTCCATTTAAAGCCATTATTTTTTCTTCATCTGGCTCATCATGAACACGGTAAACAAAGGTCTTTTTTTGTTTACCAATAAATTCTGCTACCTTTTTATTTGCTAGCAACATAAACTCTTCAATAAGTTTATTGGCATCCTTTGCTTCCTTAAAATAAACGCTTTCAGGTTCATTATTTTCAGTAAGGTTGAATCTAACTTCGATTTTATCAAAAGAAATAGCTCCATCATCCATGCGTTTTTCACGCATAATTTTAGCAAGCTTATCCAAAGTCAATGTTGCCTCAACTACCTCTTTTGAAACTGTATAACCCGTTTCTCTAATTGAAATATCTTCAGGAATCTCCGCTTGTTTCGTTTCAATAATATGTTGTGCTTCTTCGTAGGCAAAACGCTCATTTGAATTTATAGCTGTTCTACCAAACCATTGATCAATGATATTGGCTCCGGTATCCATCTCAAAAATGGCTGAAAACGTATATTTTTCCTCATTTGGTCTTAATGAACAGGCATTGTTTGATAAAACCTCTGGAAGCATAGGTACAACCCGATCAACCAAGTAAACCGAGGTTGCTCTTTCATAAGCTTCTTCTTCCAATATAGTATTTGGTTGTAAATAGTGTGATACATCTGCAATATGAATTCCAATTTCAAAATTTCCATTTTCTAATTTTTGAAAGGAAAGTGCATCATCAAAATCTTTTGCATCCTTAGGATCAATTGTAAAAGTGAGTACATCGCGCATATCTCTCCTTTTCGCAATCTCAGACTCTTTTATCGAAGTATCCAAAGTTTGGGCAAATTGCTCCACCTCATATGGAAATTCATAAGGCAACCCATATTCTGCTAATATGGAATGTATTTCAGTATTATGCTCTCCAGGTTTTCCAAGTACTTGTGATACCTCTCCATAAGGTGAATCTGCATCTTTTGGCCAATCACCTAAGTCTACCAAAACCTTATCCCCATCTTCAGCTTTTTTAAGCTTATCCATCGGAATGAAAATATCTGTGTACATTCTCGAATCAGATGGCCGTACAAAAGCAAAGGTTTTTTGCTTGTCAACAATACCTACATAAGCCGTTTTCTTACGTTCCAAAACTTTAGATATCTCACCTTCGGATTTCTTACCTTTTCTTCTTGGTTTTAGAAAAACTTCAACTGTATCGCCGTGAAATGCCCTATTCAATCGGTTATTTGGAACGAATATGTCATCATCAAGTTCATCCACTAAAATATAGGCGTTTCCACTTGAGGTTAAATCTACTTTTCCAGTAAAATACGTATGTAAGGATGGTTTCTTTTTATACTTTCCCCGGCCTTCCTCAATTATTCTATCGCTCGCTTTTAGTTGGCCCAAACGTTTTATGAGTTCATTACGATCTTGAGTATCCGTAATTCCAAGTTTTGAACTTATTTGTTTGTAATTGAAACTTTTAGATGGTTCTTTTTCCAGTACTGTAAAAATGCCTTTTGTTATCTCATTCTTGCGTTGACTTCTTGTCCTTTTCTTTTTCTTTGACATTTATAAAATATAATTTTTTGAAAAGTACAAATTATAATCCTAGACAATGGAAAGAAGAGAAAACTAATCCTTAACATGAAGTTATTTTATGAACAATCATTAACAATACTAATTTTCTTTTATTTAAAATTTATAAAAATGGTGATTATGATTGTATGTTGAAATGTGGCATAAATTATTTAAAGAAAAGTTGCTCTGAACAGATAAAATAGTTTGTTCACAACCTTTCATTTTTTAAAAAATATAGAAATCAAATAGTTATAATTTTTATGAACGATATTTGATAAGTGTTTTCAACATGAAATTATTGAAAATTAAAAGTATTTTTAATGTTAACTAAACACATATTTTGTTTTTAAACTGTTGATTAATTTTTGACAGAATACAAGCTCGTAATTGGATAATAATGATTAATGAAATTATTTTAAATAAAATCAAAATTTATTTTTAGGAAAACAATAAACAAAACAGCATATATCACAAATGCTTGATATATAGTAAAATGGATAGATTTAGTACTATTTGTCAACAAACACCCATTAAAAGAATTGTACCTTTGTATAGTACCCCCATTAAATCATAAACTATGAAAATAGCTATAGGTAACGACCATGCAGGAACCGATTATAAGTTAGCAATTATTGGCTTATTAAAGTCCAAAGGCATTGAGGTTATAAATTACGGAACTGATGGCACTGATAGTGTTGACTATCCAGATTTTGCACATCCTGTTGCAAAAGATGTTGAAGAAGGAACAGTTGACCTTGGCATTGTTATTTGCGGTAGTGGAAACGGAGCAAGTATGACCATAAACAAACATCAAAAGGTTAGGGGAGCTCTTTGTTGGACGAAGGAAATTACTGCTTTGGCAAGAGAGCATAATGATGCCAATGTTTTAAGTCTTCCTGCTAGATTTATTGCGCTGCAACAAGCTTTGGAAATGGTGGAAACTTTTTTGAACACTGAATTTGAAGGGGGTCGCCACGAAAGAAGAGTTGAAAAAATAGCTTGCAGATAGCATAAATTAAACTACATGGGGCATCACCACCATGGTCACTCACATACACATGACGATTTAAAAGGGAGAAACCTTTTAATATCAATTCTTCTTAATATTGCCATTACGATTTCTCAAGTAATAGGTGGAATCATCTCTGGAAGCCTTGCCCTATTATCAGATGCGCTTCATAATTTTAGCGATGTACTTTCCTTAATAATAAGTTATATAGCTACCCTTCTTGGAAAAAGGAAGGCGTCCAGCCATAAAACATTTGGATATAAAAGAGCGGAAATTATGGCTGCGTTTGTAAATGCGGCCACCTTGGTTGTTGTTGCGGTTATTCTTATGATTGAAGCTGTGGAAAGATTGCTTGAACCACAAGAAATAGAGTCTAATCTAGTAATCTGGTTATCTTTAATAGGTATAGCGGCAAATGGTTTTAGCGTGCTTTTATTGAAAAAGAATTCCGAAGAAAACATGAACATGAAATCCGCATATCTACATTTATTGACCGATATGATGGCGTCTGTTGCAGTCCTTATAGGTGGGCTTTTAATGAAGTTTTTTCAGCTGTACTGGGTAGATGCGCTGTTGACAATGGCCATTGGGGTATATCTGATTTATATGGGATATGATTTATTGAAGGAATCCACAAAAGTGTTGATGTTGTTCACCCCAAAATCTATAGTCGTGAAAGAAATAGTGGAATCCATATGTACAATTGAACCAGTTAAAAATGTACACCACGTACATATCTGGCAATTAAATGAAGAGGAAATACATTTAGAGGCACATATTGATTTCAAAGAGGATATCAAACTTTCTGAGTTTGACGCAATATTGGAACAAATAGAGGAACATGTCTATCATAAACATGGAATTAACCATGTGAACATTCAGCCAGAATTTGATAAATGTGACTCAAAAAACGTAATTGTACAGGATTGATGGATGTAATGGTAAAAACATTTGAAGAATTATCCAATTTGGAGCTTTACCAAATACTGAGATTACGGAGTGAGGTATTTGTGGTAGAACAGGACTGCGTGTACCAGGATTTGGATAATAAAGATCAGAAAGCAATACATGTTTTAGGTGTTAAAAACAACAATGTGGTTGCATATACAAGAATTTTCAAGCCCGGCGATTATTTTGATAATGCCAGTATAGGTAGGGTAGTGGTGGAGAAAAATGAACGAAAATATGGTTATGGAAAAGAAATTATGACCGCATCCCTCAAAGAAATAGGCAAGAGCTTCCCAGCAACTCCAATAGAACTTTCTGCACAGATATACCTTATAAAATTTTATGTCGCTTTGGGCTTTTCCTCTATTGGAGAGGAATATTTAGAGGATGGCATTCCACACATTCGTATGGTCAAGGAATAAATAAGCTCACACAAACTTTTTTGCAACACCTATTTCGATTAAAAAATCTAATTTTAAAATTAGATTCAAGGGCTTTTCCACTTTATTCTTTCTAGAGAAAAAAAGATACCCTTCACGTCTTGTATCGAGCTTGTTGAGCTCAAATTTTCCATGAAAATCGTTATGTAGTATCGCTATTTCTTTTAGTTTTTCCTTTGATAACCCTATAGATTCTAAATAGTGAACAAGCATTTTTCTGTTTACAAAAGTGATGTTGCAAGAGGTAAATTTGTTTTCGTCGTCAGCATAAATACTAGTGACCAACGAATAGAAATGAGTCTTTTTAGTTGAATCAAATAACCACCCTTGTTTTTTTGATCCGCCTTTGTCATAGAAAAGTTCAAAAGCAAAAGTTGGAAGACGCTCATTAATATAATCCAACTGTGCTTTTTCATCAACATAAAAAGAAACACCCGTTTTTCTATGCTTGAAAACAAGGTCTATACCCTGCATTTGTTCCCTATAATTTGAAACCCGTTCAAAATGGTACCTATTTAAGTTTTTAGCATAGTAGTTGTCCAATAGGGAGTGAAGCTTTTTTTCTTTGGACAGATCTGACGCAAAATTACTTTTCAAGGGATTTTAATTTTTGGAACAGGGCGGCACCAATTTTTTCCACTACACCTACCACTAAGGCATTTCCCATAAAAAACGCACGCTTGGCATCAGATATCCCATCAAGCTTGGTGTGGTTGTCTGGAAACATATTTAATCGTTCCAACTCCAGGGGCGAGAGCCTTCTAAGTCCTTTTTTAGTTTGGACCACATGTTTAAATCTGGAAGGGGACTTGCCTCCCTCACCAGTTATAATTGTTCTTGAAGGTTGATTTAAAGCATCTGGGAATACCATGCTTCCCTCGCTATACTTATATTCAAAGCCAGCACTGGTCTTTCTTACTTCTTTTTTTGCTCCTTTTAGATATTCCCATTTGGGCAAATCTGTATCCGGAATAAAAAGTTCGGCAGCAGCCGTTCCATTTTCCAAAACATCAGAAAGAATAATCCTATCCTCGCCATAAGATGGGGTTGTTTTTAAGGTCGATACTTTTCCATCAATAAAGATACCTGAGTTAAAAAATGGAGAAAGCTTTTCATCAACATTAAAAGAATTTGACAAGGAAACAAGGTCGTCTTCCAATACAAAAGAAGAACATTCCTTTGATGAGTTCTCAACAGGAAAAGATGATGAAATCACCCCTTTTTGCAAAAGCCATTGCTTTGCTGAGGTCTTTTTAAGCGTTTTGTAAAGGGTTGAGGATTTGTGATATCCCAAGAAAAAAACCCGCCTTCGGCGTTGAGGCATTCCATAATCCGCGGCATTGATAATCCGCCATTCCACAGCATAGCCCAAATCGTCCAAACTTTTGAGCATCAATGCAAAATCCCGACCTCTTTGGGAAGATGGAGACTTAAGCAAACGATCTACATTTTCTAAAAAAAGGTATTTGGGCTTTTTCTTTTTTTCTGAGAGTATACGGTGGATGGACCACCAAAGCACCCCCTTTTTTCCAATAAGCCCCTTAGAATTTTTTAGGGTTGTGGCAACAGAATAATCTTGACAGGGAAACCCCCCAACTAAAATGTCATGATCAGGAATTTCAGCTGTGGATACATTTTCTATGTTGATGTTGGAATGATTATTCCCACCAAATCGGGCCTCGTAAACCATGGAAGCATGTTGGGTTTTTGTGGAAGGCTCCCATTGATTACTCCAAACCACCTTAAAATGACCGGTGTTCTCTAAACCAAGTCTAAAACCACCAACCCCTGCAAAAAGTTCGCATACTTTAAGTTGTTGCATCTTCAAAAATAGAACTTAAAGCGATATCGTGATAAAAATTTTTCTACCCTAGCTGTGTCATTTCATGAAGAGAAAACTCCTCAACAGCACCTTCGGTGGCTTTCAAATATTCGGCCAAATGAGGATTATTCATATGTTTCTGCCCTAGTGTGTCTATTAGCTTTAGCAATTCTTTTTTACCAATGCTTCATATCCTTCTTTTGCCAATATTGTAGCGACTATTGTTAATTGATTTGTCTTTTTTTGAATGTTAGATTGTTTTTATTACTTGATTCAGCGCTCTTCTTGATTTTGGTTTTTTGCTGGGTTGATTGAAATCATTCTCATCTTTATAACCAATGGCAACAGCCATAAGAGTACTATAGCTTTTTTGATTTAAAATCATATCATAATTTTCAGGTTCAACACCTTCCATAGGAGTGGAATCGATTCCCATTTCCGCACAAGCACTTAAAAACATGCCCAAGGCCAAATAGACTTGTCGGTCAAACCAAGCCATGATTTGTTCTTCGGCATTTGGTTTTATAAATTCTTTATAATAATCAACAGCCCCTTTAGGCAAACCTTCTTCTATCTGTTGCTCAAACAAAGAGATGTCATTAATTCTGCTAAAAACTACAACAGTATTACAATCAAGCACCTTGTTTGTATTTAACCAAGACACTTTAGAAAGCCGTTCTTTGGTTTCCCTATCGGAAACAAAGGTAAATTTCCAAGGCTGGCTATTAATTGATGAAGGACTTAAACGTAGAATCTCCTTCAATTCTTCAATTTTTTTTGTTTCAATTTTTTTAGAACTATCATACTTCTTGGCAGTATAACGGTTTTGCATAGATTTTATAAAGCTCATAATTTCACTATAATTAGTATAGTTGCAAAACTAAGTATAGTAATTTATCTTTGCAATAGCGGTCGTAAAGGATAGTACTATTTTTAAAAGCCCATCGATTTTATGTATGAATTTAAGGGAAAAGAATATCCGTGTTGCACAAGTCTTACCATGGGAATTATTGGAGGAAAATGGAAAACGGTTATTCTATTTCATTTGATAAAGGGAACTCTTCGATATAATCAATTGAGAAAAGAAATGCCAACGGTTACTGAGCGAACCCTAAGCCTTCAACTAAAAACCCTGGAACATGATGGAATAATCCAAAGAAAGGTATATACCTCTAAACCACCTTTAAGGGTTGAATATTCCTTAACGAAATTTGGACAAACGCTCATCCCTGTTTTAAGTGCCATAGCTGACTGGGGGGATTTTGTGCTTCAGGATCAAGCCAAACACAATCAATGAGGATGTCTCATTAAATTATGTGGATGTGCCCCAGGAGGAGTTCCTTTAGGCCCTTTTTGTGTAAAGACACCTTTTAAACATCTTCCCATATAGGGATATTCATCAGTCACAAAATAAACATATTCACCATTTAATTCTGTTCCGTTACACTCGTCCAGTTCACCCAAGCCTTCAATATATGTCCAGTCAGACACAAAAGTTCCATCTGGACTAGTATCTTTCAATTCTTTTTTTATGGTTGTTTTTGGGTTGGTATAGGAACAGACCTCACCAGTTCTGGACCCATCCGATAATTTAAAACTTGGTTTGTATTTTCCGCTTTTGGAATAATAGATTGGAAATCCATCATGCGCAAATCCCACTAAAATGATATCGTCCCTTTCTCTACTATATAAAGTTTCAATTAAACCAACCGGGACACCATGATAATGATAAGCTCCGGTGGGCTGCACATGTGCATTGTTAAAATCCAAACCTAAATCAACCAATTCCTGAAACGCTTCAATTCTATACACCTCACCAGTTTCGCAAACAAACCTTTCTGCTGTTTCTGGCTCAAATTTTACTCCGTTCAAAGCAACACCAGGTTCTCTTGCCCATCTAGATTCACCAGAGAAAACAGGATTTAATGGGAATTCATAAGACAGATTTTGGGCTGAAATTGTATTGGGGTTTCCTTTATTTGGAAAAGTGCCTGTACTATGGTTAGGCAAACCGTTGGTCTTCATTATACGAGAATCAGCTTGTATGGCTACCGTTGTTTTTGTTCCAAATTTATCACTCACGAGTTCGTATGCTTTCAAAAAATGTGTTGTCGAAGCATTTCCTTGCGGCTTTGAAGGAGTTTTTGATGTAGAGCTTCCACACCCAAACAGAAGTAATGCCAAGACAGCCAGTGAAGTATTTTTAGTTGTCATATTTATCATTTTAAAAGATTAGACAACTTTTTGCGGCATATCTTGTGTATAATTAATGGAATTTTATTGGGAATCATCAACCAAGCTTATATGGGTGCAGTAGCTATAGCCATCTTTTCTGGAAAGTCCGCGTTTACTTTGCGGCCCAAAACACCAAATCATACATAACACAATTTCATTTTTTCAATATAAGAAAAACCTTGTGTGGTTATATCGTGCTATTATGTGGAGATAAATATACTTGGTGAATAATTCAAATTGTTAAAATGTATGCTAAAAGTTTGTTATAAATTTTGAGCTTATTCTTCTTATATTCAGATATTTATAGATTATCCAATTTCCTCCAATAGCTTATTGACAAACGAATATTTGTTTTTCCGAATTATCATTAAATGCTTCTTCTTCAAAACTTCCAAACTTATTAATAATATTAAAACCATTCCATTCCAGGTATGAATCTAATTCTTGAGGAAAAAACAGTCTCATATCTAAATTTTGAATTGAATCAAACTCACCGTTTATATAATAATGCCATTCTATACGATTAATTTGAGTTTTGTTTTCATATCGCATTATCTGTTTTATCAACACGTCTCGTCCATCTTTGGTGGTATAGTGAGCAATTTCTTTTTGCTCTTTCTCTGCGCCAACAATAAATTGAATATTGGGATTAAAGCAATCCAATAGAAATAAACCACTTTCTTTGAGATGCTGTTTAACAGCTTTAAATGCCTTAAATACATCTTCATTATTATATAAATGATGGATTGAGTTAAATGGAATAAAAATAAGATCGTATTTTTTAGGCAAATTTAAAGTTCGAATATCTGCCTCAATAAACTCAATTTCTAATCCTGCTTCGGAAGCTTTTGCTTTTGCTTGTTCTAGCATTGAAGAAGTGTAGTCTACTCCACAAATATCATATCCATCATTTGCAATTGGAAGCGTAAGTCTGCCCGTGCCACAACAAAGCTCAAGTATGCGGGCACTCTTATTTTTTGGAAGCCATCGCTTGTAAAATTGCAAATCATTTAGATGTGTATTCATTCCATCATAAACATTTGCATCATAAATCAAATCACCAACTTTATAACTGCCATCCATTTTATCCTTCAAAATCTGTCATTTAATTATTGCTTATTTCAAATCTGTATAGACTCTTTTCACAATTTCAATTATCCATAACGGTTTTTGTTCGTTCGGATTTCCCCTATGGACGAATATAAGATTTAACCCTGTTTATTTAACAAAGAGGTTTAAAATGCCGGACAAATCAGTACTGTTGTCATTAACAACGCGGAAGTTGTTGTAATAACGATCACCTATTGGATGAAACCTTTCTGCTTGTTTGGCCTCGGACCAGCCCGCCTTTAATGATTCTAATGCATTGGAATTAGTTTCATGCAGGTTGAAAAACAAATCAGAAATCTCTTTTTTATCCGATTTTGAAAGTTTATTATTTAGTAGAACAGGACCTAATGGAATTTCTTCTGAAAGCCAGAGCACTCTAGCTGATGTAAGAAAGGTAGAATCCTTTTGAATCTGTTTGAAGTACTCATTGCTCCCAATTGAACAAATATCGGATTCACCTTCCATAAACTTCTCGAAAGTTGAGGTGTGATTACCGCCGTATATTACTTTTTTGAATTGATTTTCTGGAGATTTAATCCCAAGTGAACTTAACAATAATCTAGGTACAAGATTACCAGAAGTAGATCCTTCACTCACGAACATCATGGAAAGGTTATTGGTTTTGACCTCCAAAGCATTTAAATCAGTGACACTATCATTGTTACTCAGTACAACCGTCTTGTAATTATCAACAGCATCTTCACGTACTTTTAGAGTAGCGATTGGATGCATATTCTGGTTGTCCAGCGAAAGAAGTAAGTAGCCTAAGGTGTTTATCAATCCAATATCTACTTGGTCGGATTTTATTCCATCAAGAAAGGATGCCACATCAGGGTAACTCTTGATATGGATCGGTCTTTTGAGAAGGGTTTCCAGGTCTTTTGCGACCGGTCTTAAGTTATCTATTCGATTATTTGTGGAATAAGTATAAGTGGCCAATGTAAGTGGCTTTTTAGCATTTTCACATCCAATTTGGGTTAAACCAATCAAGATTATACTAAAAAGGGTGAATATTTTTTTCTTCATTTTTCTTCGTTGTAATTATAATGGTGGCTAACCTTTCCCATATAACCTTTAGATACAGGTTAACATGCGTTAATTTTAGATTTAGAAAAGACTCTAGTAATTTTGAGCGGATTCGGACTTAGTAGAATCCGCTGTAATTGCGGTTATATGTTTTTGTAGGGCTTTATTAGGATCAATTTAATGGTCTTTAGAATTATTGAATTGCCATAACACATTGACTAATTGCCATTTATTATTCAGTTTTACTATATGCATATAATCAATCCAGTCGTCCGCAATAAGTTTCACAGAAGCAGTTTTGTCATAAATATCAAGTATAATGACCTCCTTTTTGGGGTTTTCCGGAAATTTGTCTCCATCTTGATTATATGTTTCGGCAAGTAAAACCATAGCATCTGTAAAGGTTTCTCTTAAATACTCCTTTCCCGTTTTTTTGTTTGTCCAAAAAGTCCTTTTTACCATTCTCGGGTGAGCTGCACCCTCAAACTGTTCAGGTTTCACGTTATGTTGGGATTCAATATAATCTAAAGCAACTTGTTTAATGTCTAAAGAATCCTGTGATGTTTGTCCCTGAGCATAAAAAGTCAAAAGGGAAAATGTTAGGATAAAAGTTTGTTTCATAACTAATTTGTGAATTCTAGATTTTTTAAATGTGCCACATTGATAAGTGAAGTTCGGTAAAAATCCATCCTCAATTTATAGATTTAACATATGATTTGGAAGGTGAGGGTCAGCTGCCAGAAAATCTATATTTTAATCCTAAGCCTTATCACTATTTTTAACGAAATTTTACTGCCTGTATGGATAATGAAACTTTTTTTCGATTGAAGGCTTTTTTTTCACAGGTTCCCTTGGATAAAGAAGAAGAACATCATTTCAAATCGTTGTGGTCCGTAAAGACGTTTAATCAATACGACCTGATTACGGAGGCAGGCAACATTGAGCGCTACTTTTACTTTGTTTTGGATGGAGTGCAGGCCATCTATATTTTAAATGAAAAGGGAGAAAAAGTGGTGCTGGGTTTTTCGTATTCGGGAAGTCCGTCTGGTGTTTTTGACTCCTTCATATCAAAACAACCCTCATCTACCTTTTTGGAAGCATTAAAGCCTTCAAAGCTGTTGGGCATTACATTTAAGGATTATCAATCACTTTTTTCAATATATCCTGATTTTAATGTTTGGGGGCATCAGTTTTTTCAGCAAATATTATTTGGCCGTTTGCACAGAGAGGTAGAGTTATTGACACTTTCCGCAGAACAACGCTATATAACGTTTATGCAACGATGCCCTGAGGAATTAAAGGTGATTCCGCAAAAGTATTTAGCCTCTTACCTTAATATGAAACCAGAGACATTTAGTCGCTTAAGGACTAAGAATTAGATTTTTAAAGCTGGGAATCCTATTTAGGAAAATTAAGGAGAAACAAATACACAAGGATATGGAGCACAAATGGAAAATCATCTTTTTAGCGTAAAATGCGACTTAAAGCTTTTTCTAGTTGCATTCTCTGTGTAGTTTACTAAAAACCAATAATCGTTGGAGGGAAGAGGGCCATTAATGTGCAATCCGTCCCACCCCGAAGCATAAGGGTCAATTTGTGCTAAAAGCGCGCCATATCTATCGAAAATAAATAGTTCTGCCTCCATAGACACATTTAATCCCTCAATATTCCATGTCTCGTTAACGTTATCTCCATTTGGCGTAAAGAATGAAGGATAAAAAACGATGTCCACTGTCTCGGACAATGGGTTTCCACAGCCATTTTTATCTCGAACACTAATGGTGTGGGTGCCACTTGGGACCTCCTCAAAGATAGCTTCATCTTGCCAAAAACCTTCATCCAATTGGTATTCATAATCGCCCAGTCCTCCTTCGGCATTTACCTCAATGGTTGCAAACCGATTGGAGAATAAGGGCGTGTCCCTATTTATTTCAATAGTTTCTGGTTCTGAAGAAACCCTGACGTTCAAGATATTTTCTACGGGCTCACAAGGCAAATTATCATAAAACCCATAGGTGTAATCTCCAGAGACAAAGGTGGAAGGGTCAAAAACACCATCAAAAACAATTCCATCTGGGTCCATCCAAACCCCTCCAGTGTCCGGTGTTCCCAGTAGCTGTGAAAACAAATTCAAAGGATTACTTTCCAAACAAACAATAATTTCGTTGCTGTTTCCTGAATTCTTGGGCGTAACAACCTCAGTTATCTCTAAATCAACATCAATTATGGCACATCCCGTATCTAAATAATAATTGTATACCCCCAGAACATCGGAAGCAGGGTCAAAAAACCCCGAATGCGTAGCTCCGCTAGGAGCAGTCCAAGCTCCACCGGGGTCCGGATTTCCTTGTATTTGTTCAAATAAATCTGTCAGGACCAAATCGCATACTTTAGTCTCTGAATCTTTTGGAATAGAACCAAAACCAGAGTAATAGCCCCCAAAACCAGCACTTCCATTAAACCCAAATAGACCTACGGCAAGAGGTTGTGTGGATGCTATGGAAACATTACCACTGTATCCGTCCAACCTGTACGTAACCCAATCCATGGTTCCAGAAACATTTTCAGGACTCTCGGAAATGTTGTTTCCGTTAACTGTTAATTCGGCATCTGTTCTAGTTGTGACGATGATATCCCCCTCATAAGTGGTGTTTCCAATCCTATCCACTTCGGGTATTAAATCCACTTCTTTTTGGAAAAAACAACTAAGCGGTGGTATAAAATTCATTCCCACGGTTGCCTCATTCCCATCTCCGGCCAAAAATTGATATACATATACATTTTTTGAAGAAGTGATGTACATGTTTCTATGGGAAGTTCCTCGGTAATTGCCATTGGGAATCAATATATAATCCCCAGCATTTTGTAACGTAGTGTAAAGTGCTCCATTTATAAAAACTTCGGTATTTGCCTCCGTTGCCATGACCATTGGTCTCTCTGTAGTACTGTTTCCGTTTCCCTCTATAACCACATATTCATCGCCAACATCTTCTACGGGCACAATTTGGTCAATGGTATAATCTCTAGATTGCCCCTGAAAACCTGCCAATCCGTTTCCTGTGTTAACGACTATAGGTTTGTCTGATGTAACCAAAGCTCCAATGAAACCATCATAATTGGCCGGATTAGTTGTGTATCCGGAAACAGCATAACTTTCTCCCTCATTTAGAATTATATCTATAGTGTTTCCCAACGGGGAATTTGGCCCTTCAAAAACAACATTGTTGTTGTAGTCGGAAATAGAAATTACCGTATTGTCCTCCGTTGCCATGATACCAACAAAAAAGTTTTTATCCTCGACTTCTGAACTTTGTGGTAAACTGCCAAGCCTAAAGGAGGTCCCTAGGGCTGCTTCTCCTTTTGTGGTGAGATATCCGGCCTGTGCCGGCGATCGCACACGAAAACTTGCATAAAATTCCTCGCTTCCCGAAAGCACAATCCCTTTGGATTCCAAAGGTGTATTTAACTCGGAATCGGAGGTGAAAATAGGAGATGGTTTATTGGCGCCAATTAAAATACTCGTGGGTATTCCCGCTGAAATAGTCCTAGAAATTACGGTATTGCCATACCGTAAAGTAACTTCAAAAGGAGTTTCTGATGGAGTAGACAAATACACATAATGATCTTCTACGTCCTCTGAGGAACGACTATGGATTGGAGGAAGCCAGTGCTTGTTTCCCAATTGGGAATATGCTTCTATGCTGGAAAAAGCCAGCACTACATATATACATATTCTAAAAAAGGCCATCTTATAAATGATCACCTCTAAAAATAGGAGAGATCTTCAACATTAAAAATGTTTATCGACTATTTACAACAAAACACCTCTGAATAATTAAAAATCAATGCTTAAAAACAATTATTTCTCCTAATTTTCCAAGTTTTGTAAAACAGCACGTTTTAATTCTGGCAACACCTCTTCATTGAACCACTGGTTTTTGCTCAACCAAAATCGATTTCTAGGCGAAGGATGCGGTACTACAAAATATTCAGGTGTGTAGTTGTCATAATTTCGAACTGTCTCGGTCAAATTTCTTTCCATCTTGTCCCCCAAATAATAGCGTTGGGAATATTGTCCGATTAAAATGGTCAATGCTATGTTCGGCATTTTTTCCAGAAGGGATTTGTGCCATTGAGGCGCGCATTCTGGTCGTGGCGGCAGATCGCCTGATTTTCCTTTTCCGGGATAACAAAACCCCATGGGCATCTGGGCAATCTTTGTTTCATCATAGAAGATTTCATCGGTAACACCCATCCATTTCCTGAGCTGTTTGCCGCTTTGGTCATCCCAAGGTATTCCGGTTTTGTGCACCTTGGTTCCTGGCGCGTGCCCAATAATTAGGATTCTGGCTTCGGGATGCCCAGCAACTATAGGCCTTGGACCTAAAGGAAGGTGTGCTTTGCACACTTCACAATTTCTAATGTCAGAAAGTAGTTTTTGCATTATTTCTTGCCGTCAACTACAATTACAAACTCTCCTTTTGGAGGCTTGTCCGTAAAATGTTGAAATACTTCAGTTGTGGTTCCTCTGATGGTTTCTTCATACATTTTGGTCAATTCACGGGAAACAGAAATGGGTCTATCCGCTCCAAAATACTCGACAAATTGAGTCAAAGTTTTGATTAATTTATGAGGCGATTCGTAGAAGACCAATGTTCGTGTTTCTTCAGCAAGTTGCTGCAATCTTGTTTGACGGCCTTTTTTAATAGGGAGAAATCCCTCAAAAACAAATCTGTCATTTGGAAGTCCACTATTCACCAAAGCTGGCACAAAAGCAGTGGCTCCGGGCAAACATTCTACTTCAATATTATTTTGCACACAGGCTCGCGTCAATAAAAATCCTGGATCAGAAATTGCTGGAGTGCCTGCATCAGAAATCAAGGCTAACGTAGCCCCTCCCTTCAATTTTTGTACGGTGGCATCCAGCTGTTTGTGTTCATTGTGCATGTGATGGCTTTGCAAAGGGGTGGCTATGTCAAAATGCTTGAGCAATTTTCCACTGGTGCGGGTATCTTCAGCCAAAATCAAGTCAACCTCCTTTAAAACCTTGATGGCTCGTAAGGTGATATCCTCTAAATTTCCAATTGGTGTTGGAACCAAATACAGCTTTCCCATAGGCCAAAGTTAAGGCCTTACTTGCTTTTTTTGTGGAAAAGAAATAAAAAAGCTGACTGGGACTAGTGTGCGAACCTGCGCTCAATCAATGCCATAAAACGGCTTTCATAGTCTTCCTTGCCTTCCCAATTACTGTACTCAGGCTTAACCATATTCGTGATAAAGGCAATGGAACGCTCCTCGGTATCAATGGTGTTTAATTGTGAAAGCACCCTGTTGTAATCATTTGTATTGTTGTTGAACAAGTGCTTTACAAAAGCCAATCTGTCATTTAGACCCACCTGAAAATCTTTTACAAAGGTATCGTTGAGTGATTTTGACTTGCCGCCCTCTACATTTCTATTTTTTCCTTCCCCCGAAAAGTATTCCATATCATTTTTTGCAACTTCCGGTTTTGCCACAAATTCTGTAAATACATTTTCTACTTCCATCTCTGTGGGCATTTCAGAAACCATGTCCCTTATAGTGTCCATTCCTGGAATCATAATGTCTTCCTCGTGAGGGTTGCTTTCCGGCACTGTAGTATTTCCACTTAAGACTGCATTTGCCATTTTTTCAAAACGTGAGGCAATTACATTTTTAGAAACATCGACTTCAACGTCGTTCAACTTCTCATCTATAAATTTAAGAACGGCTAATTTCTCATATATTTCCTTTGCCTTATCATAAAGCCCAACCAATTCCTTATCTTCTCTTGTGGTGATAATGTCTGTAGATAATTTTATCAACTCCTCCCTTAATTTCCGTATCATAAGCTATTAATCTTTACTATAAAAATATAACCATTTTAATAATCCCCCTTAGAACAAAAGGTTAAATTTTATTCTAAACTCAGGGCATATTTTTTTAGTAGTTTTGTGTTTTTCCTTAATAGAACGAAAAAACTACACAATTTCGTTTAAAAGTACGGTATGTTTCTTGAAAACACAGTAAACCCTAAAGAACAATTTGGCTGGATAGAAGTTATCTGTGGTTCCATGTTCTCTGGAAAGACCGAAGAACTCATAAGAAGACTTAAACGCGCCCAATTTGCGAAACAAAAGGTTGAAATCTTTAAGCCTATTGTTGATACAAGATACCATGAGGACATGGTAGTCTCCCATGATTCCAATGAAATACGTTCTACCCCTGTTCCTGCCGCCGCTAACATTCGCCTGTTAGCAGACGACTGTGATGTAGTTGGTATTGATGAAGCGCAATTCTTTGATGATGAGATAATTACGGTTTGCAATGACTTGGCCAACCGTGGGGTTCGTGTGCTTGTTGCTGGATTGGATATGGATTTTAAAGGAAATCCATTTGGCCCTATGCCAGCCTTAATGGCAACTGCGGAATACGTAACCAAAGTACATGCTGTTTGCACGCGTACCGGAAATTTGGCGAATTACAGTTTTAGAAAATCTAGTAATGAAAAACTTGTTTTGCTGGGTGAAACCGGCGAGTATGAGCCCTTAAGTAGAGCTGCATTCTATAAGGCCATGCTCAAGGAGAAAGTGAGCCAAATGGATGTTGATGCTGAAGAGGTAGCGGCCAAAAAGAAATCTACTAATGAGTAAAATTGGCGAGACCATACTTCAACTAGATTTGAAGGCATTGGAACATAATTACAGGTTTTTAAGATCTAAATTAGCTGCTAAAACCAAGTTTTTGGCTGTTGTAAAAGCCTTTGCATATGGAAGCGATATGGTGACCATAGCCCAGAAATTGGAAAGCTTGGGTGTTGATTATTTTGCGGTTGCCTATACAAAAGAGGGTGTTTTGTTGAGGAAATCTGGGATTAAGATCCCTATTCTGGTGCTTCACCCTCAACCCATAAATTTTACAGAGCTCATTGACCATTCTTTGGAGCCAAATTTATATTCCTCAAAGATTCTGAAACTTTTTTTGGAGGTTGCCAAACAAAAGGGCCAAACAAATTACCCTGTTCATCTTAAATTTAATACAGGATTAAATCGCTTGGGATTTTTGGAAAATGATATAGCCAACATCGCAGAACAATTAAAAGAAACGGATGAGCTAAAAATCATTTCCTTTTTTTCACATTTGGCTGCTTCAGAGGATCTATCTGAAAAAGCATTTAGCCTAAATCAAATAGACCGCTTCAAAAAAATATGCAAAGTGTTGCATCAAAAATTGGGGTATACCCCTTTTCGACATATGTTGAACACATCAGGAATCATCAACTATCCTGAAGCCCAATTTGAAATGGTGAGAAGTGGAATAGGCTTATACGGTTATGGCAATAGCAAAGCCGTTGATAGCAAATTGGTTCCAGTTGCCACACTCAAGACCATTATTTCCCAAATACACAAGATTGAATCCAATGAAAGCGTAGGCTACAATCGTGCATACAAATCTGAAAAGCCTAGAACTACCGCTACCTTGCCGCTTGGGCATGCAGATGGTATAGGGAGGCACTACGGAAATGGCAAAACATATGTTTCCATAAATGGCAAAAATGCTCCTATCATAGGCAATGTTTGTATGGATATGATTATGGTTGATGTGACGGATATTGACTGCCAAGAAGGGGATGAAGTGCTGGTATTTGGTCAAAATCAGTCAGCAGAGGATTTTGCCTCATCCGTAAATACTATCTCCTATGAACTATTGACCGCAATTTCTTCTAGGGTAAAAAGGGTAATTGTAAACTCATGATTTTCAACGGCCAATTGGCAAAACCCTCATTTTTGATTACATTGTAGACGTATTAACCATTTAAAACTATACTAAAATGCTTAAAGAATTCAAAGATTTTGCAATGAAAGGTAACCTGGTGGATATTGCCGTAGGTTTCGTTATGGGTGCCGCCTTTAACAAGGTTGTTGCCTCTTTTACCGGTGGAATTGTTTCTCCATTAATTGGACTTATTTTCAATGCAGATTTTAAAGATTTAAAGTATACCATTAAGGAAGGTACTATGAATGACGCAGGTGAAACAGTGGGTGAAGTAGCTGTACTTTATGGAGATTTTTTAACCAATGTTATAGACTTTATCATTGTTGCATTTGTTATGTTCATGATTGTCAAGGGCGTAAACAAGATGAAGAAAAAAGAAGAACCGGCTCCAGAAGCACCAGCAGGCCCATCCCAAGAAGAATTGCTTGCTGAAATAAGGGATTTATTGAAAAAGTAAAATCGGCTTCAATTAATTTGAAGCTACCGCTACACTACTAGCATAACTTTAAAACCGTCAGTTTGTTTCGCTAACAAGTTGACGGTTGTTTTATTTATAACATTTTGTTATTTTTTGATTATGAAGCCTGAAATGCTTGTTTAGAAGTTTATCTGTACTAACTTTGCCTTCACAAAAGAATTAAAAATGAAAGTAGCAGTTGTAGGTGCCACTGGAATGGTTGGCGAAGTGATGTTGAAAGTATTGGCCGAACGTAACTTTCCAATAACAGAATTGTTATTGGTTGCCTCTGAACGCTCCATAGGAAAAAAATTGAATTATCGAGATGAAGAATATACGGTAATAGGGTTAGCGGATGCTGTTGCTTCACAACCAGATATCGCGATATTTTCTGCAGGAGGAGACACTTCTTTGGAATGGGCTCCAAAATTTGCCGAAGTAGGCACAACTGTTATTGATAATTCATCAGCATGGCGCATGGATCCATCCAAAAAATTGGTAGTTCCCGAAATCAACGCCAATACATTGACCGCTGAAGACAAAATTATTGCAAACCCCAATTGTTCCACCATACAAATGGTAATGGCGCTGGACCCATTGCATAAAAAATATCAAATGAAACGCGTAGTGGTTTCTACCTATCAGTCCGTTTCCGGAACAGGTGTTAAAGCCGTTGAACAATTGGAAAATGAGATTGCGGGTATAGAAGGTGAAATGGCTTACCCTTACCCTATTGGTAGAAATGCCTTGCCACATTGTGATGTATTTCTGGAAAACGGATACACAAAAGAAGAAATGAAACTTGCTCGCGAGCCACAAAAAATATTGGACGACAGGACTTTTTCAGTTTCAGCGACCGCTGTTCGTATCCCAACCGCTGGTGGTCATTCTGAATCTGTAAATGTGGAATTCCACAATAACTTTGATTTGTCCGAAGTGAGAAAGCTACTTAGTGAGACCCCTGGAGTTACTGTTCAGGACAATCCTGATACCAATACGTATCCTATGCCCATCTATGCACATGGAAAGGATGATGTATTTGTTGGTAGAATTCGCCGTGATGAAACGCAACGCAATACGCTAAATATGTGGGTGGTCTCCGATAATTTACGAAAAGGGGCCGCTACCAATGCAGTTCAAATAGCCGAATATTTAGTAGAAAAAGGACTGATTGTTGGTACTTCTGAGGCTGTTTCTTAATCTCATATCATACTTTCATTCACCATATAAAATAAATCCGCTTTCTTTGAGGCGGATTTTTTATTGATTCCAACCCAATTATGCTAAAAGTTCATATTGATTCCTTCAGTTATCAAGATCAGCTTGTGTTGGAAGATATCCGCTTTCAAGTAGCTAAAGGAGAGCATATAGCCTTGATGGGAGAGAGTGGCTCTGGGAAAAGTACCTTACTGAAAATTATCTATGGCCTTTTGCATGTTGAAAATGGTTCTATTTTTTGGGGTGAAAAAGAAGCGTTGGGCCCAAATTTCAATTTAGTTCCAGGCGAATCCTACATGAAATACCTTTCGCAAGATTTTGATTTGATGCCCTATACTACGGTGGAAGAAAATATTGGGCAATATTTATCTGTATTTCAGATTGAAACCCATCAACAACGAACACAAGAGCTTTTAGGCCTTATTCAACTTGAGGCTTTTGCAAAAACAAAGGTGAAAAATTTGAGTGGTGGACAACAACAACGCGTGGCCTTGGCAAGAGTTTTGGCCCAAGAACCTGAAGTACTTTTACTCGACGAGCCCTTTGGACATATAGATAATTTCAAAAGAAACTCTCTAAGGAGAAACCTGTTTCCTTACTTAAAAGAAAAAGGCATAACGGTTCTTACGGCCAGCCATGACCCAAATGATGTTTTGCCTTATGCAGAACGCACTCTTATTTTAGAAAAAGGCAAAATCATTGTCAACCAAAAAACCAAAAAACTATACAAAACCCCACCAAATTACTATACTGCTTCGCTTTTTGGTGAAGTGAACAAAATTCCCGTCAAACTTTTGAAGTCCTATGCCAAAATTGATAGATCTGTTCTAATTTATCCACATGAGTTTCAAATTTCGGATGAATCCGGATTAAAAGTATGCGTCAAAAATTCTTTTTTTAAGGGAAGTCACTTTTTAAATGAAGCTACGGTAAATGAGGAAACCGTATTGTATTTCAACAGTACAAAAAGACTAAAAGAAGGAGACATCGTCTTCCTTAATGTATCTTTGGAGACTATCAATACCCGCCTTCAAATTGAACAAGGAAAAGATACGTAAAGAATTAAAATTCAAAGCAATTCGCAGCAGTGGTGCTGGTGGACAGCATGTAAATAAGGTTTCCTCCAAAGTTGAGTTATCCTATGCCATACAATCCTCTGAAGGTCTGTCCATGGCTGAAAAAGAAAGACTTTCCTTAAAACTAAGCTCTCGGTTAACCAAGGAAGGTATGCTTGTTCTGCAATGTGATGAAGCCCGCAGCCAACATAAAAACAAAGAACTTGTAATCAAACGATTTTTTGTGGTATTAAACAAAGGATTGGAGGTTCCTAAAAAGCGAAGGCCTACAAAGCCTTCTAGATCTTCCATTGAAAGGCGCTTAAAATCCAAAAAGAGAGATGCCAATAAAAAAGCCAATCGCAAGAAACCAGATTTGGATTAACAGGCCGTAGTTCCAAATCAACTACACAACTTCTAGAATGCCACTCTCGTTTCCATTGAATGAAAATGCATCTCCTTTTTCCTTTCCCAACAGCAGTTTTGCTATTGGTGAGCTTGCAGAAATACAAAAAAACGCGTCATTATCTTTATTGAATACTCCAGCTGAAATTGCGATAAAATAATTTGCGGTGGTGGTTTTTACCAAACTTCCCAAGCTAATTTTTTCAGAATGTTTGGCAATGTCAACTTTAGAGAGAATCATTTTTGTCTTTTCAAGTTCAACCCTCTGTTTTCCAAGCTTTTCTTGTTCCAACTGAACCATGGCCCTACCCGTTTCGTGTTTGTCCCCAGCGCTGCTTTTGGTCTCGGAATTAAGCGATTCTTGTAAGGCATCACTCCTTTTTCTTAAGCTTTCCGTGCGCTCGTTTATTTGGTTCCAACAAAATTCCAGAATCTGTTGTTTTATCTCTTTTTCACCAATCATTATCACGCAAAGGTTAATCTGAAAATGGTTTCTTTATTGGGAATAGATCTAACTTTTAAACTACCTCCGTGTAACTGCATTACCTGCCTGGAAAGACTTAGTCCAATTCCCGTGCCCTCATTTTTGGTAGTAAAGAAGGGAACAAAAATCTCATCGATAAGATCTGTTGGAATGCCCGGGCCATTATCTTTTATCTCAATATATTTTACCCCATCATTTTGTATTCCCGCCACCATATGTACTTGGCCACCTTCAATTTCTTTTATGGACTGCAGTGCATTCTTGCAGAGATTGATTAAAACTTGGGTAATTTGTTTTTCGTCAATAAAAAACTCCAACTCCTCTGGTTGGCATGTTACATAAAATGTTGATTGCTCTTCTCCCAGTCTCGTCGACATTAAAACATCAATCTTTTCCAAAAGGTTTTTTCCTTTTACAATAGTTTGATTTGGTTCAGGAACATTTAACAAACTTCTGTAGGATTGGACAAAATCCATTAGGTTTCCACCTTGTTCCTTAATTACCTCAAGTCCTTTTAGTGTATTTTTTATCTGACTTTCATCCAACTCCTTGGAAGAAACAATCTCTCCGTTGTTCTTATAATATTTGATAATTGAGTCAGAAATTGAGGCAATTGGAGTAATGGTATTCATAATTTCATGGGTCAGCACCCGTATAAGGCGCACCCAAGACTCGGTTTCCTTTTCGTCCAGTTCTTCATTGATATCCTGAACAACAACCAACAAAAGTGACTTGCCATCTAAAGTTATAGGAGTGGATTTAAGAGCCAGTTGCACTTGTTCCCGTTCATTGGTCAGTTGGAACAGCTTTCTTTCAAAAGGGCGAAAAGATTTAAAGGTTTCATACAGGTTTTCATCAACTTGGGTTAGTTGCTTAATGTGGTTTAGCGGGGTATAATTCAACAGTTTTTCCAATGTAGGGTTCGAAAATAGTATGTGCCCTTTTTCATTAAAAGTCATAATCCCTATGCTTGCTTGCTTAAGGATTTCCTGATAATACTGCTCCCTTATCTGTAATTGCAAATGAACTTCTTGAATGAGCCCGTTTACCCTATTGAGGCTTTGATTAAGTTCTTTAAAGGACTTAATGGATACCTTTTCGGGAAACCGGAGTGTAAAATCCTCATTACGGATTGCATCAAAAAAATAAGCGATTTTACGATTGGTGCTATTTATAAAATTGATTAAAGAATAAACTTGTGCAACAAAGAAACAAATAGAAAAGGCCAAGGTAAAATACCATGTTTTTACCAAAGCAAAAGCAAAAACCAGAGCAGTCAAGGCTATAAAAAGAACCCTGAATATTAGCTGTATGTAAAAATTACGACTCGCCATTATTTATTCTTTTTCTTCAGTTTATTATATAGGGTTTGCCGAGAAATACCCAATTGATCGGCAGCGGCACTATAATTTCCATCGTTTTGGTCTAGGGCCTTGAAAATCATTTGCTGCTCCATTTCATCTAAGGTTGCAGGTCCATTCTCAAAAGATTGGGAAGGTTTTGCATGTAATAAAAAGTCTGTGGGCTTGAGCACATTACCCTCTGAAAGAATAACTGCCCGTTCCATGGTGTGCTGTAATTCCCTCACATTGCCAGGCCATGAATACTCCATCAGTTTTTCTTCTGCCAAATTGTTTATTCGAAGTCCTTGTTTGTCATATTTATTGGCAAACCTTTTCAGAAAAAAATCTGCTAAGATTAAAATATCGCCTTCTCGTTCCCGTAATGGGGGAACTTCAATGTGTATGGTATTAATTCTATACAAAAGATCTTCCCTGAAAAGGCCATCAACAACCATTTGTTCCAAATTGCAATTGGTGGCGCACACCAAACGAATATCTACATTTACCGCTTTATTGGAACCCACTCTTACAATAGACTTATTTTGAATGGCAGATAACAATTTGGCTTGCATTTGTAGAGAGAGGTTTCCCATTTCATCTAAAAATAAGCTGCCTTGATGAGCAGCCTCAAACTTTCCGGCACGATCCTCTTTTGCGTCTGTAAAAGAACCTTTTATGTGGCCAAAAAGTTCACTTTCAAATAAGTTTTCAGCAATAGAACCCATATCAACCCCAATAAACACTTCATCTTTTCGTGATGAAAGTCTATGCAATTCTCGTGCTATAAGTTCCTTTCCCGTTCCATTTTCACCAGTTATTAGGACATTTACATCTGTTTTGGCCACTTTTCTGACCAGGTTTAAAACTGAGGTCAAAGCCCTGGAGTTTCCTATTATAAAATTCTTGTCTTCATTAATGACCTGCTTTAGGTTGCTCTCTTGCTTTTTTAATTTATGAATCTCCTGTTTGGATTTTCTAAGTTCATATGCCGACTTCACTGTTGTTAATAGTCGCTCATTGTTCCAAGGTTTTAAAACAAAATCAGAAGCTCCCTGTTTCAATGCCTTAACCGCTAAGTCTACCGCACCATAGGCGGTCATCATAATAACTGAAGTAAGCGGGGATTTCTTTTTAATTTCGTTTAACCAGTACAATCCTTCGTTCCCGGTATTCACCCCTGCTGAAAAATTCATGTCCAAAAGCACAATATCAATCTTTTCCATGTTTGCAAAAGAAGAAATCTGATTTGGGTTAAACAGTGTTTGGACACTCTTATATTCAAACTGCAACAGAATCTCCAAGGCGCTCAACACACTTTTATTATCGTCAATGACTAAAATACTGGCTTCGGTCATAAGCTTTATAATCTACTTTGGTATAAAACTACAAATTGAAAACACATATTTTTTACAACTGTAAAATATTTGGACATTTTTTGTATAAAAATTTTACACATTGACACACGAAAAATATTCATAAATAATATAAATATCTATTAATCAACATTTTATATTTATGGCACAAGAATGGCAAATAGTTTGGCACAGTAATAAATTATGACCTTGAAAATATACCTTACAACACTTGCTTTATTGATTTCCATAATTGGATCTGCACAAAAGGTGTGGACATTGGAAGAATGCATCGCGTTTGCTGTGAAAAACAACTTACAAGTAAAAAATACCGACTACAGTAAAGATTCGAGCAAGGAAACATATAGACAATCTATTAGAGACTTATTGCCCAATGTATCCGGTTTTTCTGATTCTAGATACAGCTCTGGTCTTACAGAAGATCCACAGACAGGGGTGCTTGTAAACAATGAGTTCTTCAGCACTAGTTATAGTCTAAACGCAAATATTGACCTATTCCAGGGATTTCAAAAACTTAATACCATTAAAGCTTCCAAGTTTATTTATAGGGCCACCCAAGAGGATGTATTACAGGAAAAGTTTCTTTTGGCTTTTAGGGTGATGTCTGCTTATTATGATATAAAATTCAATGAGGGTTTGGTTGCAAACTCACTTGAACAACTGGAAATTTCACAATCCAACTATGATATTGTGAAAAAGCAGGTAGAATTGGGCTTAATGGCAAAAGCAGATTTATATGAAGCAGAATCGAACCTGTTGGGGGATCATCTTTTGGTTACACAGAACAAAAATTTATTGGCACTTTCCAAGCTTACACTACTTCAAGAAATGAATCTAACAGATGAAAGTGATATTGAGTTGCAGACCACATTGGACCCTATCTCCAATGAGTTGACCGAAAGTGTTTCATTGGACTCTGTTTATAATGTGGCCAAGAATTTTGTCCCGCTTGTTAAAGGGCAAGATTTAAGAGTAAAGGCCGCTAAAAAACAGCTGCAAGCTACAAGAGGCAGCTTATACCCATCTATCTCTTTAATTGCAGGTTTGAGCTCCAGATTTTCGGAAACGAATCTTGATGATAATGATATGATTATTCCTTTTAGGGATCAAATCGATGAAAACTTTTCTCGCTTTGTTGGAGCACAACTTAGTGTCCCTATTAGTTTGGGATGGGCCAATCACTCAAGGGTAAAGCAACAAAAAATAGCATATCAGCAAGCTCAGACCAATCTTGATATCCAAGAACAAGAGTTATTCCAATTATTGCAACAATTGGTTCAAACAAATCAAGCACTTATTGCAGAATATGAGCAAAGCAATAAAAGAGTACAAGCACAGGAATTGGCCTTCACCATCTCACAAAAACGATATGAAAAAGGCTTGATCAATGCTTTAGAGCTATTCCAGGCCAAAAATTTATACGGCGTAGCACAGAACGAAAACCTACAGGTAAGACTTCGGTTAAAGGTGAACAAGAGTACACTAGATTTCTATAACGGCTTGCCAATATTTAATATCAACTAAGAAACACAATGGATATACAATTAGAAAAAAAGAAAGGATTAAAACCAAAACATTACGGTTACATTGCCCTAGGCATATTCGTGTTGTTTGCCGGGTGGAAATTAATTTTTGCCAACTCCGTATCCTCCTTTAGAACAGACAAAGAAAGACTTTCCATAGCACAGGTTACGGAGGGTAAGTTTGATGACTACATTACCATAAATGGAACCGTTGCACCAATTGCCACAATTTATATGGATGCTTATGAAGGAGGCAGGGTTACTGAAAAATTGATTGAAGAGGGAAGTATGGTCAAGAAAGGTGATATAATCCTTAAGCTTGAAAATATGGGACTTTACGAGCAAATATTGGCCAGTGAAAGCAACTTGGCCCTAAAGCAAAACGACCTTCGCTCCACACGTCTCACTTTTGATGCCCGACAGGTAGAAGGACGTCGTTCCCTTGCCACTACAAGTACAGACTTACAGCGACTAAAACGTAATTACGAGCAAAATCAAGCACTTTTTGAAGACGAGTTGGTGTCCAAGGAAGTATACTTGACGTCCAAGGAAAATTATGAACTGGCGCAAAAACAATATGATATTGTAAAACTCCAAACCGAGCAAGATGATGAATTGCGCAAAACATCCCTTACGGGGTTGGATGTGGACCTGCAACGTATGCGCAAAACCTTGGGCATGGTGTACGAACGATTAGATCATTTAAATGTCCGTGCTCCTGCAGATGGGCAGTTAGGGTTTTTAGACGCTGAAATAGGACAGAGTATTGCCCAGGGACAGCGCATAGGACAGGTCAATGTTTTGACAGATTTTAAAATTGAAGCAGAAATAGACGAACATTATATTGATCGTGTTAAAAGAGAGTTATCTGCTTCCCTTGAAAGAAATAATAAGGAATATGGTCTTCGGTTACGAAAAGTATATCCTGAGGTTAGGAACGGCAGATTTAAAGTGGATTTGGTTTTTACCGGTGAAAAACCAGAAACTATTAGAGCTGGACAGAGCTACAACATCAAATTACAACTTGGTGCTTCCAATGATGCCCTTTTACTTCCAAAAGGAGGTTTTTTCCAAAGCACAGGCGGACAATGGGTCTTTGTTTTGGGCACGGACGAAAATGAAGCCTTAAAACGTAATATCAGAATAGGAAAACAAAACTCAAAATATTATGAGGTATTGGAGGGTCTAGAACCCGGGGAGCAAGTTATTACCAGTAACTATGACAGCTTCGGTACCGCTGAAAGAATAGTATTAAAATAAAAATTCAATCAAAATGAACAAGTTATTACTAATTTATGGATGCATACTACTAGGTGGTGTGGCCGTAGCGAACAATCAACAAAGTACAGAAAGTACTTTTGTTATAGAGCATACTTCCAATGAAGTAAAAGAAAGCTCTTCTGAACTAGACCTTAGTGAAATAGTGTTTATTGAGGAAGACGCTGAAATTGATTTAGGCTTTAATACTGCCGATTATCTTCCCGAGGATTTTAATCCCTATAAAGCGTATTTTAATTTGGACTCCATCACGTACATTGAGGAGGAGGAATTGGCACTGGACTTTGATACGAATGCTTATTTGCCAAAAGGATTTGACCCATATACTGAAGTGGTACCAGTTAATTCAATAAACTTTATCGAAGAAGAATCAATCGACTTAGGTTTTGACACTAAAAAGTATCTTCCTAAAGGATTTTCTCCTTATAAAACAGCCAAAAAACCTTACATGGAAGAGAAAGTGATTCTAGAATTTGACACTTGTAAAATTGCTTTCTACCCAATACTGAAATTAGCATCCAAATAAATTAAAGATTTAAAAAATAACAATCAACAAAATGATACAAATACAAAACCTTAAAAAAAGTTTTAGAACGGAAGAAGTGGAAACGCTTGCCTTAAATGGAGTTACCCTCAATGTTGCTGAAGGCGAATTCGCAGCCATAATGGGGCCTTCAGGATGTGGAAAATCTACCTTGCTCAACATTATTGGCATGCTGGATAACCCAACCGAGGGAAGTTATCAATTTGCCGGCCATGAAGTGGGAGGGCTTAAAGAGAGCCAACGTACGCAACTTAGAAAAGGGAATTTGGGCTTTGTGTTCCAAAGTTTTAACCTCATCGATGAGCTTACCGTTTTTGAAAATGTTGAGCTTCCGTTGATTTATTTGAAAATGAACAAAGCCGAACGCAGGGAAAAAGTGAAAACAGTTTTGGAGCGAATGAAAATTGCACATCGCGAAAAACATTTTCCACAACAACTTTCTGGTGGACAACAACAAAGAGTCGCTATTGCCCGTGCCGTAGTAACCAATCCAAAATTGATTCTTGCGGATGAGCCCACGGGTAATTTGGACTCAAAAAACGGAATTGAGGTAATGAATCTGCTTACAGAACTAAATCAAGAAGGAACCACCATTGTTATGGTAACCCACTCTGATAGGGATTCCCATTATGCGCATAGAGTAATCAACTTGTTTGATGGGCAAATCGTTACCGAAAGTCAAAATAAGCCCATGGGAGCAATGGCATAATTACAAATAGGGGGTTTATTCATCAATCAAAAACAAAATCATCAATCAAAAAACGAATTGTTATGAAATCAATCAAAATACAAAAGGCAGCACAAAAACTACTCATCATTAGTTTGGCTCTTTTATCCGGATTCTCTTTTGGACAGCTTAAAAGTACATCCGTGAAACATTTTGATAAAGTAATTATTAGCCCTCATATAGCTGTAAATTTTGTTGAGGGCATATCTGAGTCTGTTACTGTTCATTCAAGTACGGAACCATTGGAAAAATTAAACATAGAAGTTGTTGGAAAGACATTGCGTCTTTACTTGGATGATGCCAAAATGGTTACAAAAGGAGAAAAAATCAAAAATGATAATTGGAAAGGCAAACAATCAATCTACAAAGGAACTGTGATTACAGCAACAATAACGTACAAACAACTCAAAGAACTTTCATTGCGTGGAGAAGAAAAATTTGTTTGTGAGAGTGCGCTAACAGGGTCTGAATTTAAGCTAAAACTCTATGGAGAATCTGAAGTGTACTTAAATGAAGTAGATCTAGATAATTTAACAACAAGTATTTATGGGGAAAGTTATTTGGAGGTTAAAAAGGGAGCTGTTGGCAGACAAAAAATAACTGCATATGGCGAAAGCACCATCAACACTTTAGAAGCAAATTCTATTGAGACCAAGATAACTGCATATGGTGAAGGAAGCTATCGCGTAGCAGTTTCTGATAGATTAAAAGTAACTGCATATGGCGAGGCAATAGTTGCGTATGCAGGTTCGCCTGAAGTAGATAGGGGAATAATAATCGGTGAAGCTGAAATTCAAAAAATAGATTAAGTCATGCTTAAAAATCATATCAAGGTCGCATTCAGATATTTAAAGAACCATTTATCTTTTACTATCATTAATGTATTAGGGCTTACTTTAGGGTTCTTTTGCTTTTTCCTTCTGAATGCCTATGTCTTGAGGGAAACTTCTTTTGATAAAGGCCAAGAAAATGTTTTTAGGTTGCTGCAAGAAACAACAGATGAGAATGGTACTACACGAGAAATAGCACAATCTCCACCCAAAGTTGGTATAGAATCTAGACTTCTTTTTGATGAAATTGAAACCCAGACCCAAATACTATATTTGGGAAGAGCCAATGTTGGCAATAACCCACAAACAGTAAATCATCAACAAATTGCCGTATTGGATGATGATTTTTTAAATGTTTTTAGTTTCCCCCTCATAGAAGGTACTACCAATGGTCTAATAAATCATCCTAACGGTATTATTCTTACCCAAACAATAAAGGAAAACTACTTTGGAAAGCAATCGGCACTTGGTAAAATATTAAAGACCAGCTATGGTGATTATCCTGTGGTAGGAGTTTTAGAAGATTTTCCGGAAAATTCCCATTTAGAAAACTTAGTTTTCTTCAGCAGTCAAATGGCTTCGGAGGTGGTTAGTTGGTATACCGATTTTATGTCTGCAAATTGGACAAGAAACGAGCTTATAACATATCTTAAAGTTTCGCCTAGTGCAGATTTAGCTGCGCTGGGAGATAAAATCACCAAACTTGCACAAGAAAATCAACCAAAAGATATCCTTTACAATAGCAGCTTTGCTGTTCAATCTGTTCAGGACATTCACTTATATGAAAATGAAGTAGAGGGTGAAATGAATAAAGACAAGGGGAATGGATTCTATGTGAGTTTATTCTTTTGGGTAAGCATCCTTATTTTATTGGTGGCCTGTTTTAACTACGCAGGATTGTTGAACATTGCTTTTATAGACAGAGCAAAAGAAATAGGTTTAAGGCAAATTGTAGGGGCTGGGAAACTTAGCCTTCTAAAACAATTTTTGTCTGAAAGCCTATTGTTGATTTCGGTTTCCATCATATTGGCTTATACTCTGTTATGGTTGCTGCAGCCATTGGTTCAGATTTGGTTTAGCACAACCCTTAACTTACGGTCAATTCCTTTTAATGGGATTGTTATAATGGTGGCATCCGGTTTATTTCTTGGGCTCCTATCCGTGGCTTATCCGTTTTGGCTTATCATAAGATCAGGGGTGTCATCCTCTATAAAAAGTACAATATCCTTAAACTCCAAATTGCCTTTTAGAAGATTTATGCTCACGTTTCAGTTCATAGCTGTTATTGTATTTATTACCGCGTCTTTGGTCTTTAACAAGCAGATGGATTTTTTAAAAAACAGAGAGCTCGGGTTTAAAAAAGAAGGCTTGGCCACTGTGGATATAAACAGTAGAATTTTAAGAAATCAGTTTGAAGCTATTAAAACCGAATTTTCAAGAATTCCAGAAGTTCAGTCCGTTAGTGTTAGTTCAAGGGTTCCTGGAGAATGGAAAAACATACCAACGGTAAAGACGAAACGAAACGGTCAGTCCCTTGCAGAGGCAAAGGACATGTTGTTTATGGGCGCCGACAAAGACTTTCTCAAGACCTTTAATATCAGATTATTGGATGGCACAAATTTTAAGGATGCTCCATCAGATAGCTCCAAAGTGTTTATTAATCAAGCAGCCGTAATTGCATTAGGGTTGGAAAACCCCATAGGCGAAATGATCAGCATCCCGGCCGTTAACTATGGTGGAAGTAATCGGAACTTAAACCAACCTTTTATTGCCCAAGTCGCAGGTGTTTTAGAAGATTTTCAAATTGAAGATTTTAGAACAAACATAAAGCCCCTAGTTATGGGCAACTGGAACAATCCAATACACTCCATTGATTATTACACATTGAAAATTAAAACATCAGACTGGTCAAAAACAATGATTGCACTTAAAAAAGTTAACGATTCTTTTGACCCTAAAACCCCCATAGAGTTTAATGTTTTGGATGACAAATTTGCCCGGTTTTTTGAACGTGATATGGAACATTTTAAACTACTTAATTTCTTTTCCATTATAGTGGTTTTACTTTCCTGTATGGGCCTTTTTGCAATGAGCGCATTTGTTGCAAAAAGTAGGACCAAGGAAATTGGGATTAGAAAAGTATTGGGCTCAAGTGTTTTACAATTGCAATACCTCTTATCCAAGGATTTTGTGAGGTTGATGTTGGTAGGGCTACTTGTGGCAACTCCATTAACTTGGTATGCCTTGCAAACTTGGTTATCAGATTTTGCATATCACATAGATTTTAAATGGTGGATGGTAGCCATAGGTGGCTTTATTTGTTTTTCATTGACCATTGTAACTGTGAGTTTTCAATCTATAAAAGCCGCTGTTGCTAATCCAATAAAAAGTTTAAGAACCGAATGAAAAATTAACTAGATCATGCTTAGGAACTATATCAGAATTGCTTGGAGAAATTTATTAAAACGAAAAGTATTTACCGCTATTAACATTTTAGGGCTGGCTATTGGTTTTGGTAGCAGTATCCTAATCTATTTGTTTCTAAGCTATCATCTTTCCTTTGATGGATTCCATAACTATTCTGATAGAATCCACAGAATGGTTACCGAGGAGCACCGTGATTTAATTGATTATGAAGCCAGCGTTCCGCCGGCATTTGCAAAAACATTTCGCGAAGACTATGATTATGCGGATTATGTAGCAAAGATGGTGCAACAAGGTGGGTTGATCATGGATGTGGAAAGAAATGGTTCCACGGATAAATTTAAAGAAGACATAGCCTTTGTTGAAGAAGATTTTTTTAAAATCTTCAATTTTCCTTTGCTTGATGGCAGCAACACCATATCACTTTCTGCACCTAATACCGCTGTAATAACGGAGACAGTTGCCAATAGAATGTATGGAAAAACTAATGTCATTGGCGAGACGTTTATTTTGCAAAATGATAAAATCATTGAAATTACAGGGGTTTTAAAAGCATTACCAAAAACCACTTTTCTGGAAAATGAGGTTTTCATTTCCTTTAACAATCTTGAAGATTTTTTTGGATTTGCTGCCAATGAATCTTGGGGTGGGATTACAAGTAATTTACAATGTTTTGCCTTGTTAAAACAAAACCAGAATGTTTCCCATATTGAGACCGCCCTTCTGGAGCTCCCCAAAGAGCACAGACCAGAAAGCAAGAATAAGCATGTCTATAAACTACAACCCTTGTCAGACATGCACTTTAATCCATTGTATGGCGGGTTAGACCCAATGCTTTTATGGGTCTTTGCCATAATCGGGTTATTCTTGATCACTATAGCATGTATAAATTTTATAAATATTTCTACGGCACAGGCTTTTTATCGTTCTAAGGAAATAGGAATCCGTAAAGTGTTGGGAAGCTTTAAACAACATCTGTTTTGGCAGTTTCTGTCTGAAACCTTTGTCATTAGTTTGTTTGCCATTCTTTTGGGAGGTGCTTTGGCCCTAGTATTTTTGCCTTCCTTTAACGCCCTTTTTGAATTAAGATTATCTTGGAAAGACCTTTTAGACCTTAGATTCTTTGGGTTTTTATTTTTGATTCTGGCTCTGGTTTCATTGTTATCTGGAAGTTACCCAGGAATATTAATGTCCCGTATTGTTCCAGTACTAGCACTTAAAGGAAAACTTAGCCATAATGATACGGGCGGAACAACCACAAGAAAAGTATTGGTGGTAGCGCAATTTGCCATCTCCATAACACTTATTGCAGCAACATTTATCATTTCCAGACAGATTGATTATGCAGTTTATACTGATTTAGGTTTTGATAAGGAATCAATGGTAATGGTTGAAGTTCCCTCCGACCTTGAACCAGTCCAATTTGAAAGCTTAAAAAATAGATTGAGCCAAATTCCAGGCGTGCAAAATGTTTCTGCATGCTTGAGTAGTCCAGGTGCGGCTGAAAACAATTGGGGTACTAATGTAAAATACCATACCAACCCAGAGGTTGAAGAGTTTAACATACAGGCTAAAATAGGTGATGAGAATTACCTAAACACTTTTGGCATCCCGCTTGTGGCAGGAAGAAACTTTTTTAAAAGTGATTCTATAACTGAAGTATTGGTAAATGAAGCCTTCGGAGAGAAGCTTGGAGTTTCCAAATCCGAAGATTTACTGGGGAAAAAGCTTTGGGCAAATGGAGGCAGCGTTAATGCAACCATTGTTGGTGTGGTAAGCAATTTTCATGATTCTGATTTTACCGAGGAGATCAAGCCAGCCTTTATTGCTGCAAACAATAATTGGTATAGTGAAATTGCTCTTAAAATCAATCATGCAAATACAAAATCAACATTGGACCAAATAGGGACAACATGGTCTGAAACTTTTACAGGATATATATTTGAATACCGTTTTCTAGACGAGCGCGTAGCGGAACTGTATGAAACCGAACAACGCTATTTATCACTTTCCAAAGTATTTTCTGGCCTTGCCATTTTAATAGGTTGTCTTGGTTTATACGGGTTAATCTTATTTTTTGTGGGCCAGCGCACTAAAGAAATTGGAATCCGTAAGGTCTTGGGAAGCAGCATAATCCACATTTTGACTTTATTTACAACAGACTTTTTTAAACTTATTCTTGTTGCAGGTGCATTGGCTACCCCAATAGCGTGGTATTTAATGGAGCAATGGCTTCAAGGATATACTTACCGTGTAGAAATTCATTGGTGGATGTTTGCCTTGGCCATTGTTTCAATTATGGCCATAACCCTGATAACAATAAGTTATCAAACTTTAAAGGTAGCCATAGCAAACCCTATAGAAAGCTTAAGAACCGAATAAAAAATTAGCTGATCATGTTTAAGAATTATCTAAAAATCGCTTGGCGGAACATTGTAAAAAACAAAGTTTATTCTATAATCAACATCGGTGGACTCGCCATAGGTTTAAGCTGCTTCTTACTCATTACTCTTTATATAATCAAAGAGCTCTCCTATGATAGCTATCATGAAAAAGGAGATCAGATTTATAGGGTATTGCACCACAGCAGTTCGGAAGATACCTCAAGTGCTTGGGTTTGGGGCAATGCTCCTGTGGGTCCTGCATTAAAAGCCGATTTTCCAGAAATACTTGAAAAAGTCCAGTTTTCTGGCCAGTCAGCCATTTTATTAAAATATGGGGAGAATGCTTTTCAAGAGAACGATTGCTTTTATGCGGATGCGGCGGCTTTTGACGTATTCAGTTGGCCTTTGATTTCAGGTGACCCAGCAATGGCTTTGGAAGCACCATATTCCATAGTACTTACTGAAACTACTGCTAAGAAATACTTTGGTGACCAAGACCCTTTGGGAAAGGTAATTGAAGGCGTTGGCGGACGGGCCAGCGATGGCAATTATACGGTCACGGGTGTGATGAAAGATATTCCCGAAAATTCACATTTTTCGTTTGATTTACTTATGTCAATGGGCAGTTTTTACCAATCGCGCCCAGCTATTTTTGATTGGTGGGGTTACGTCGATTTCTATACGTACCTATTGGTGTCCGAAAATTTTGATGAAAAAGTATTCAACTCAAAAATCCCTTCTTTTTTGGAGAAACATATCGAGGAAACTTCCGATGAGGACTTCTACAATATTTCATTGGAGTCCCTTGGTAATATATACTTGCATTCCGAGGCGGATCGCCAGCCTGGGATTATAGGAAGTCTTTCCAACATTTACATTTTTGCTATTATCGGGCTTTTTATTTTGATCATCGCATGCATCAATTTCATGAACCTTTCTACTGCAAGGTCATTGGAAAGAGCTAAAGAAGTTGGTGTAAGAAAAGTAATAGGGGCAAATAGAAAGGGGCTTATTTATCAATTTTTCGGAGAATCATTGGTCTTGGTTTTATTGTCTTCTGTATTTGGTTTATTATTAGTTTTCTTGGCTTTACCTTGGATGTCAAACCTAACAGGATTACGTTTTTATGCCCATGATGTAATCGAAATACAATTGCTACTGTTCTTTTTTGGGACCGCGATACTTACAGCTTTTTTATCAGGCAGTTACCCCGCGCTTATCTTATCAGGGTTTAAGCCGGTAAGTATTTTAAGGGGCACCTTTAGAAAATCACCTCAAGGAGCCAATTTAAGAAAAGGACTGGTCATTTTTCAGTTTAGCCTTTCCATAGCCTTGATTGCAAGCACCATAATTGTATACGATCAATTGGGGTATTTATTCAATAAGGATATGGGCTTTGATAAAGAGCAACAGTTGGTACTTGATTTTAACTGGGATCAAGATGTAATCTCGAATATGGAGACCATAAAGAGTGAGTTCAAAGCAATGCCCAATGTTACTTCAGTTTCCATGTCAAGAACCGTTCCTGGAAGTCACTTCCCCGCAGCAGGGACTACTGTGGAAATAGCTTCTGGAGAAATGAAAACTTTCAGTCCTTATATATACGAGGTTGACAATGATTTCATACCACATTATAATATAGAAATGGTTGCGGGCAGGGCCTTTTCACGAGACTTTCCTACGGATAGTATTGGTTCTTTGGTCATCAATGAAGCAGCAGTAAAAGCTTTTGGGTATTCTGAACCTAATGAGATTATTGGCAAAAAATTTGATCAATGGGGAAGACAAGGTACTATTATTGGTGTGGCCAAAGATTTTAATTACTTGTCCCTACATGAAGAGATAGCTCCCTTGACATTGAGACAGGTGCCCTACGGACAGTATTTTTCATTAAAACTTAGCTCCAATGACTATTATGCCACTGTTTCAAAAATTCGTCAAAAATGGGCTGACCTAGTACCTCATCGACCATTTTTATACAGCTTTTTGGATACGTCCTTTAATGAACAATATCAGGCAGATATTAGATTTAGAAAACTCTTTACCATTTTTTCATTTCTCACCATATTCATTGCCTGTCTAGGACTTTTTGGCTTAGTTACCTATAGTGCACTGCAACGAACCAAGGAAATTGGTATTCGAAAAGTATTGGGGGCTGAAGTAACCAATATCATTGCTTTAATATCCAAAGATTTTATCAAACTGGTTGGAGTGGCTCTTATTGTTGCCATCCCTTTTTCTTGGTTTGCTATGGATCAATGGCTTAATGATTTTGCCTACCGAATTGAAATACAATGGTGGGTCTTTGTACTTGCCGGAATGTTGGCCTTGTTCATTACTTTTTTCACAATCAGCTTTCAAGCCATAAAAGCGGCCCTTGTCAACCCTATAAAAAGTTTACGTACAGAATGAAGATAAACTCATGTTGAACTTATTTCAGCATCAAAAAACGAAGTATCATGATCAAAAGTTATATAAAAGCGGCTTGGAGAAGCCTTTTAAAGAACAAAGGATTCACCTTTATCAATGTGGTTGGACTTAGCATAGGTGTTGCGGCATGTATTCTAATTTCAGTTTACATAATTCATGAAAATAGCTATGACAAGGATGTGGCCAATTCCCCAAATATCTATAGGATGGTCAACCGGTATATAAATGATGGTCGTTTAGAAGATGGAGTACATTTTTCTGCCAACACCGCATCAACCGTACTTGATGATTTTGCTGAGGTGGAAAATTCGGGACGCCTTATGGATAATGGCCTTTTTTATGGTGCTGGTAGTAATGAAATCAGAATAGACGGAGAGCAAATGCAACACCATGAAGATGGTTTTAGTTATGCAGATCAAAGCATCATTGATATCATGGACATAAAAATGATTTATGGGGAAGCCTCTTCCGCACTTGATGAACCAAACACCATCGTTATTTCAAACACCATGTCTGAAAAATACTTTGGAAAGAGCAATCCTATTGGAAGGTCTATTTATCTCAATGGAAACAATGATGAACCCTTTCGAATCAATGGGGTGATGGAGGATTTTGCAAGCAACTCACATTTGGATTATGATTTCCTACTTACTTTGGAAGGCGTTGAGTTTGGTGAAGGAGAGCAAACACGATGGGTACAGAATAACTATTTCACGTATTTAGTTTTTCGAAATGACGCAAATTTAGCGGGATTTGAAGAAAAGATGTCCAATAGAATAATCAAAACCTATTTGGTCCCAGCATATAAATCTGCAGGCTTTGTGCTTCCTGAGAATTTTCAAGAGAAGTTTTTCATTAAGTTACAACCTTTGACGGATATCAATCTTTATTCCAAGAATATTGTTTTTGAAGCTAGCAAAAGAAACGATATTAAGATCATCTGGATTTTCGGAATCGTGGCTTTATTTATTTTAATCATTGCCAGCATCAATTTTGTAAACCTGTCTACCGCAAAATCGGCGAACAGAGCCAAAGAAGTTGGTGTACGTAAAGTGGTTGGTTCTTCCAAAAGCCATCTCATTGGACAATTTTTGACAGAGTCAATCTTAATTTCTTTGATTTCTTTTGCTTTGGGACTTTTACTCTCTTGGATGATGATGCCTATTTTCAGGGATATGTCCGGTAAAGAATTGATTCTTCCTTTTTCAAATAGCACTTTTTTACCAGGTGTTCTTATTGCCGCAATTGTGGTTGGAGTCCTTGCAGGATTATACCCCTCTTTTTATTTATCACGATTCCGTCCCGTAGTGGTGCTAAAAGGAAAACTTAGTTCTGGCAGTAAATCCAGCTCATTACGGAGCAGTCTTGTTGTTTTTCAGTTCACCATATCCATAATTTTAATTATAGGTACGCTCATAGTGAACCAACAGATGGACTTTGTGTTGAATTCCAAAATAGGTTTTGAAAAAGATCAGGTAATACAACTTTATGGCACCAATATGCTTGGGGATAGAATAGGCACCTTTAAGGATGAACTCAAAAATATGCCCGGCGTAAAAAATGTGAGTATTAGTGATTACCTGCCCATTGAAAATACTAAAAGAAACGGCAATAGTTTTGTAAACGAAGGGAAGGACAATATAGATGAGACTATTCCCGGTCAAGCTTGGGTAATAGATGAAGATTATTTGGCCACCTTGGGTATGAAATTGGTAGAAGGAAGAAATTTTTCCGAAGAGCGCAGCACTGATGACCGTGCAGTAATCATTAATCAAACCTTGGCCAATAAACTCTTATTGGACGAACCTCTTGGAAAAAGAATATCCAGATACGGTACACTTTACGAAGTCATCGGAGTTGTGGAAGATTTTAATTTCAACTCCATGAAGCAAAAAGTTGAACCCCTTTGTTTCTTTAGAGGAATAAGCCCATCCATAATTTCCATTAAGGCCAACACCGGGGATATTGCCGCTCTTTTAAAAGATATTGAAGAGAAATGGGATGTGTTTTCACCAAACATGGCGGTGCGCTATAGCTTTATGAACGATTCCTTTGCCAAAATGTATGACAATGTGAGTAGAATACGAACCATTTTTCTCTCATTTTCCATTCTGGCAATTCTCGTGGCCTGTCTTGGTCTTTTTGCACTGTCAGCATTTATGGTGGAACAACGGAAAAAGGAAATCAGCATTCGTATGGTACTTGGAGCATCCTTCAAAAATATCTATAGCTTGTTGAGTGTTAATTTCTTAAAACTTGTTGGTGTATCTATTATCATGGCCATTCCTGTAGGATGGTATGTGATGAGTCGTTGGCTTGAAGATTTTGCATACCGGATATCCTTGGATTGGACCATGTTTGTGGTTGCCGGTATAATTGCACTAATCATCGCCATTTTCACTATTAGTTATCAATCCATTAGTGCAGCATTGATTCAACCCTTAAAAAGTTTACGTACAGAATAATCATATCAAAAAAACAAAATCATGTTAACGAATTATTTCAAAATTGCATGGAGAAATCTAACCAAGAACAAAGGGTATACCACTATAAATATTGGTGGCCTGGCATTGGGCATGGCTGTAACTACTATTATAGGCCTTTGGGTAGAAGATGAGCTTTCCTATAATGACCACTTCGAGCAAAAAGACAAGGTTGCCCAAGTTTGGCAATCGCAAACCTTCAATGGCAACGTGGGCACCGGCACAGCAATACCCTTGCCATTGGCACCTGCATTGAAAGAAAGCTATGGGGACTATTTTGAGGAATTGATGATGGCTTCGTGGACATTTGATGCCTACCTAAAGTATGGCGAAAAGAGTATTTCAAGGCCTGGAAACCGTATGCAGCCCAATGCCCCAAAAATGTTGGAATTACAAATTTTAAAAGGAGAAAAGGACGGTCTTCGCGAAATCAACTCCATAATGCTTTCCTTATCTACTGCAGATGCTCTTTTTGGGGAAGAAGATCCTATTGGGAAAGTTGTAAAGCTCAGTAACGAGTATGATATGATGGTTACAGGTGTTTACAAGGATATACCCGTTAACAATTCCTTCCATAACACCGATTATATTGTCCCTTGGGACCATTACGTGGCCAATGCCGAATGGATCAAAAACTCCTTGGATAATTGGGGTAATAATTCCTTTCAATTATTTGTCAAAATAAGTGATAATGTAACATTCGAACAGGTTACCAAAGCCATAATTGATATTAAGAAAAAT